>NZ_JACKSY010000038.1:0-223596 GCF_025821985.1 Mycobacterium timonense
GGGCCATCGCGATGTTCCTCTCGGTAGTGATCCTTGGTCGTTTCACCACAGAGACTCACGCGATGGCCCTCTACATCAGCACCGACACGCCGCCACTATTTACACCACGCCCCGGGACGTTCCCAGAATCGTGTAGCGCGAGCCGGACTATTCGCCTTACCAATTTAGCCGCGATTCGTTGCTGGCAGGCAATTCGGGAGGTTCGCAGTGGGACTACCCATAGTGTTGTGGAGCGTTTGGCTGGCCCTCACCGTCTACATCTTTAGTGTCGATGGTGTCGACATGGTTGCAAAGGGTGCCATGTCGTTTGGCGTTGCTGTTGCGGTAGTGGGCGTGCTGCTGAAGCGTGTGCCGGATACGAGCGTTGAAGGCCTTGTGAAGACATGCCCCGACTGCGCCGAAGACGTGAAATATGAAGCTAGAGTTTGCAAGCACTGCGGGTACCGCTTCTCCGACCGTCTCTAGTTTGCCTTCCGCTCTAGCGGCACAACGGTATCCGCTGTCAGCGGTACCGGCCGGGTAGAAGGGCTAGCTTTCCGCCGGTTTCGGAATTTTGAGCACGGCTCTGTAGATGTCCACAGTGGTGCTGATCTTCGCATGACCCAACCGGCGGCTCACGTCCCGAACGTCCTCGGTGGCCAGTGGAGAAACCGCTGCGCTATGGCGCGAGTCGTGCCGGCGCGAATGAGGGGGGAATCCTAGAGCCATTTCGCCCTTTTCCGCGGCCTGCGCCGCCGACAATCCGTCACTGATTACCGCCATCACGGCCCGATACAGCTGCTCAGCCACGGTCAACTCCCTCATCTAGGGAGTGTCAAGCATCAGCCGAAGTAACTGTCAAGCATCAGCCGAAACACTGTCAGGCATCACCCGAAGCCGAAACGTCAAGCATCAACCGAGGTCATACACGGTCTCGGTGCCCCCGGCACGACTCGAACGTGCGACCTAGGGATTAGAAGGCCCTTGCTCTATCCACCTGAGCTACGGAGGCAATACGCAGGTCAGTCTATCCAACCGCGCGCAGCTACCCGATTAGCCCGCGCCACGCGCCTGAAAGGCCTTCCCGCCCCGTGGGTATCGGTTATCGTGTGGACCTCGACACACGTTCATCATCGGTCGGCAACGGGCCGTTAACCGAACGAGGCGTGTGCATGACGTCGAGGGGTGACGTGGCAATGAGCGTGGCCGGCGATCTCACTTCGCGCTGCTCCTGGGCCGGCGCCCAGGCGGCCCGCCTGGCGGCCGAGGCCCGGGACGTCTATCAACTCGGCAATCTGGTGCTGCGCGGCGGGCCGTTCGCGCTGGGCTGTTTCGCCGGTTGGCTTTTCACGGAGTTTCCGCCGCACGTGCTCACCGGACACGCGCTGTCGCGGGTCTCGCATCCCTCCATCGGCCGGGTGGGCAAAACACTGGCCGCGCAGCGCGCCGACCACACCCTGACCGCGGCGCTGCAGGAGTCGCTCGGCCCCGATTTCCGGGACCAGGTATGCCACCCGACCAGCGTGGCGTCGGTGTGCGCCCGGCGGGGTGGCCTGCTGGGCCGGCCGGGGCCGCACCGCCGCTACGCGGCGCAGACGTCCGACATCTCCTACGGTCCGGGCGGGCGCGACAACCTGCTGGACATCTGGCGGCGCGACGACCTGGCGCCCGGCTGCCGGGCACCGGTGCTGATCCAGGTGCCCGGCGGCGCGTGGGCGCTCAACGGCCGGCGCCCGCAGGCCTACACGCTGATGAGCCGGATGGTGCAGCTCGGCTGGATCTGCGTCTCGATCGACTACAGCAAGAGTCCGCGCAGCACCTTCCCGGCGCACCTGATCGACGTCAAACGGGCGATCGCCTGGGTGCGGGAGAACATCGCCGACTACGGCGGGGACCCCGACTTCATCGCGATCACCGGCGGTTCGGCCGGCGGGCACCTGGCCTCGCTGGCCGCGCTCACCCCCAACGACCCAGCCTTTCAGCCCGGCTTCGAAAACGCCGACACCGCCGTGCAGGCCGTCGCGCCCTATTACGGCGTCTACGACTTCACCGACTTCGAGAACATGCACCCGCTGATGGTCCCGTTCCTCGAGCAGTTCGTGCTCAAGGCCCGCTACGCCGACGACCCGCAGCGGTTCGCCGCCGCCTCGCCGATCTCCTACGTGCACGCCGACGCGCCGCCGTTCTTCGTGTTGCACGGCCAGAAGGACGAACTGGTGCCCAGCGGCCAGGCCCGGGCGTTCTGCGCGGCGCTGCGCGCGGCCGGCGCCCGCACGGTGGGCCACGCCGAACTGAGCAACGCGCACCACGCCTTCGACATCACCCCTACCGTCCGGTCCCGGCTGGCCGCCGACGCCGTCGCCGATTTCCTGGGCGTGGTCTACGGGCGGCGCGTCAGCTCGCTGGTGGATTCGCTGCCGCTGCCGGCGACTTCCGCCAGTTGAACGCCGGCTGAGCCGCAGTCGAGCGCCGGCTGAGCCACAGTCTTCGCCGCTTCTTTCACCAGCGCGGCAACCCGACTAGCGTTGTGGAGACCACCGCGGCGGACGGGTGCAAGGCAGGAGGCTTGATCGACGGTGACAAGGTTGGCGCGTCGAGCTGATGACCATGACTGAGTCCGTCGAGACGATCAAATTGTCCGACGAGCTCGGGCCGGTCGACTACCTCATGCATCGGGGCGAGGCGAATCCCCGAACCCGGTCGGGCATCATGGCGCTGGAGCTCCTCGACACCACCCCGGACTGGCAGCAGTTCCGGGCGCGATTCGAAAACGCCTCCCGGCGGGTGCTGCGGCTGCGGCAGAAGGTGGTGGTGCCGACCCTGCCCACCGCCGCGCCGCGCTGGGTCATCGATCCCGACTTCAACCTCGATTTCCACGTGCGCCGGGTGCGGGTCGCCGAACCCGGCACGCTGCGTGAGGTATTCGACCTCGCCGAGCTCATCCTGCAGTCGCCGATGGACATCTCCCGGCCGCTGTGGACGGCCACCCTGGTCGACGGTCTGGCCGACGGGAAAGCCGCGACGCTGCTGCACGTCAGCCACGCCGTCACCGACGGTGTCGGCGGGGTCCAGATGTTCGCCGAAATCTATGACCTGGAACGCAATCCACCGCCCAAGCCGCCGCCGCCGCTGCCCGTCCCGCAAGACCTGTCGCCCAATGACCTGATGCGGCAAGGCATTAACCACCTGCCGTTCGCGGTGGTGGGCGGTGTCGTGAGCGCGCTGTCCGGGGCGGTGTCGGTGGCCGGTCGGGCGGTGCTGGAGCCGGCGTCCACCGTGTCGGGGATCGTCGGGTACGCCATGTCGGGCATGCGGGTGCTCAACCGGGCCGCCGAGCCGTCGCCGCTGCTGCGCCGGCGCAGCCTGGCCACCCGCAGCGAAGCGATCGACATCCCGCTCGCCGACCTGCACAAGGCCGCCAAGGCCGGCGGCGGATCGATCAACGACGCGTACCTCGCCGGGCTGTGCGGCGCCTTGCGGCGCTACCACGAGGCGTTCGGAGTGCCGATCAGCACGCTGCCGATGGCGGTGCCGGTCAACCTGCGCGCCGAGGCCGACACCGCCGGCGGCAACCGGTTCACCGGGGTCAACCTGGCCGCTCCGATCGGCACCGTCGACCCGGTCTCCCGGATGAAGAAGATCCGCGCCCAGATGACCCAGCGCCGCGACGAGCCCGCGATGAACATCATCGGCTCGCTGGCACCGGTGCTCAGCGTGTTGCCCACCGCGGTGCTGGAAGGGATCACCGGCTCGGTGATCGGCTCCGACGTGCAGGCCAGCAACGTTCCCGTCTTCCCCGGAGACACCTACATCGCCGGCGCAAAGGTGTTGCGCCAGTACGGGATCGGCCCGCTTCCCGGTGTGGCGATGATGGTGGTGCTGATCTCCCGGGGTGGATGGTGCACCATCACGGTGCGCTACGACCGGGCCTCGGTGCGCGACGAGGCGTTGTTCGCCCAGTGCCTGCTGGAGGGTTTCGACGAGATCCTGGCCCTGGCCGGTGACGGCGCGCCGCGCGCGGTGCCCGCCTCGTTCACGGAGTCCGCCGTGTCGGCGCGATCGGCCAGCGGCTCATGAGCGATTCGCGTCAGCCGGCACCGCAGCGCGGCACCGAGGATTCCGGGCCGCGGGAGACCGACATGCGGCTGCCGGGCTCGGTGGCCGAGATCATGGCGAGTCCCCCCGGGCCCAGGATCGGCGCGTTCTTCGATCTGGACGGCACCCTGGTCGCCGGGTTCACCGCGGTCATCCTGACCCAGGAGCGGCTGCTGCGCCGCGACATGGGGGTGGGGGAGCTGCTGGGCATGGTGCAGGCCGGCCTCAGCCACACCCTGGGCCGTATCGAGTTCGAGGACCTGATCGGCAAGGCCGCGGCGGCCCTGGCCGGACGGCTGATCGACGACCTGGAAGAGATCGGCGAGCGGATGTTCGTCCAGCGGATCGAATCCCGGATCTACCCGGAGATGCGCGAGCTGGTGCGCGCCCACATGGCGCGCGGGCACACCGTGGTGCTCAGCTCGTCGGCGCTGACCATCCAGGTGAACCCGGTCGCGCGGTTCCTCGGCATCCCCAACACCCTCACCAACAAATTCGAGACCACCGAAGACGGCATCCTGACCGGTGGCCTGGAAAAGCCGATTCTGTGGGGACCGGGCAAAGCCGCTGCGGTGCAACGCTTTGCGGCCGAGCACGACATCGATCTCAAAGAGAGCTACTTCTACGCCGACGGTGACGAGGACGTCGCCCTGATGTATCTGGTCGGCAATCCGCGGCCGACCAATCCCGAGGGCAAGATGGCGGCCGTCGCCAAGCGCCGCGGTTGGCCGATCCTGCGGTTCAGCAGCCGCGGCCCGGTGGGTCTGCGGCGGCAGTTGCGCACCCTCGCCGGATTCGGGTCGATGTTCCCGGTCGCGGCCGGTGCGGTGGGCGTCGGTGTGCTGACCCGCAACCGGCGCCGCGGCGTCAACTTCTTCACCTCCACGTTCTCCCAGTTGTCGCTGGCCATCGCCGGGGTGCACCTCAACGTCATCGGCAAGGAGAACCTGACCGCCCAACGCCCCGCGGTCTTCATCTTCAACCACCGCAACCAGGTCGACCCGGTGATCGCCGGGGCGCTGGTGCGCGACAACTGGGTTGCGGTGGGCAAGAAGGAACTCGAGAAGGACCCGGTGATGGGCACGCTGGGCAAGTTGCTGGACGGCGTGTTCATCGACCGCGACGACCCCGCCGCCGCGGTGGAGACGCTGCACACGGTCGAAGACCGGGCCCGCAACGGCCTGTCGATCCTGATCGCCCCCGAGGGTACCCGGGTCGACACCACCGAGGTCGGCCCATTCAAGAAGGGGCCCTTCAGGATTGCGATGGCCGCCGGGATCCCGATCGTGCCGATCGTGATCCGCAACGCCGAACTCGTCGCCGCCCGGAACTCGACCGTCATCAACCCCGGCACCGTCGACGTGGCCGTCTTTCCGCCGATCTCGGTGCAGGACTGGACACTTGACACGCTGCCGGAGCGCATCGCCGAGGTGCGCCAGCTCTATCTGGACACCCTGGCCAACTGGCCGGTAGGCGAACTCCCCGAGGTCGACCTGTACGCGGAGAAGAAAGCGGCGCAAAAGGCGCGCAGCCGGGCCGCCAAAAGCCCCGCGACAAGCCCTGCCAAAACCCCCGCCAAGAAATCGGCGGCGAAGAAGACCGCGGCCACCTCGGCGGCCAAGACGCGCGCGAAAAAGACTGCGGCCGAACCGAAGTCGCGCACCACCCCGGCCGCACCGAACCCGGAAGCCGCCGCGTCGCACAACGGGGAAGTGAGCCCCTCCCGCGCTACCGATCCGATCGGCGCCGACCCACCCGAAGCGCCGCCCCGAGGGCGTCCGTGACCGAACCGGCGGCAGACGCCAGCGCGCTGCTCACCGAACAAGACTCGCTGGTGTTGGCGTCCATGGCCTCCCCGGTCGAGGTGGACCTGGTCACCGCCTGGCTGGAGCAGCGGCGCGCCGGCCACCCGGGTGCGCAATTCGAGCTGGTCAAACTGCCCGCGCTGGACGCGCCGCCGACGGAGATGACCGCGCTGGCCGAGCGTCTCGAGGCCGGCGACGACCGCTCGGTGGTGCCGGTGCGGGTGTTCTGGCTGCCGCCGCCGGATCGCGGGCGAATCGCCAAGCTGGCCGGGCTGTTTCCCGGCCGCGACCCCTACCACCCCAACCAGCGTCTGCAAGCACAGATCCTGCGCCGCGCCCCGCAGCGGGCCCGGGTGGTGGCCGGTGAGGCGGCCACCGTCTCCGAACTGCGCCGCCAGTGGCGCGACACCACCGTCGGCGACGACCAGCGCGACTTCGCCCAATTCGTCATCCGCCGCGCCATCTTGGCGATGGAGCGGGTCGAATACCGGATACTGGGACCGCAATACAAGTCGCCGCGACTGGTGAAGCCGGAGATCTTGGCGTCCAACAGGTTTCGAGCCGGGCTGGCGAAGATCCCGGGCGCCACCGTCGAGGAAGCCGGGAAGATGCTCGACGAGCTCGCCACCGGGTGGAGCCGGGCATCGGTCGATTTGGTCTCGGTGCTCGGCCGGTTGATCAGCCGTGGCTTCGACCGCGAGATCGACTACGACGAATACCAGGTGGCGGCGATGCGCACCGCTCTGGAAGCTCACCCCGCGGTGCTGCTGTTCTCGCACCGGTCCTACATCGACGGCGCGGTGGTGCCGGTGGCCATGCAGGAGAACCGGTTACCGCCGGTGCACGTCTTCGCCGGCATCAACCTGTCGTTCGGGGCGATGGGGCCGCTGCTGCGGCGCTCCGGTGTCATCTTCATCCGCCGCAACATCGGCAACGACCAGCTCTACAAGTACGTCCTGCGCGAATACGTCGGCTACATCGTCGAGAAGCGGTTCAACCTGAGCTGGTCCATCGAGGGCACCCGCTCGCGCACCGGCAAGATGCTGCCGCCCAAACTCGGCCTGCTGTCCTACGTTGCCGACGCCTACCTGGACGGTCGCAGCGAAGACATTCTGCTGCAACCGGTTTCGATCAGCTTCGATCAGCTGCACGAGACCGCGGAGTATGCCGCCTACGCTCGCGGTGGTGAGAAGACGCCCGAAGGCGTGGGCTGGCTGTACAACTTCATCCGGGCGCAGGGCGAACGCAACTACGGCAAGATCTACGTCCGATTCCCCGAGGCCGTGTCGATGCGCCAATACCTGGGTGCGCCGCACGGCCCGCTGGCGCAGGACCCCGACGCCAAACGCCTTGCGCTGCAGAAGATGTCCTTCGAAGTCGCCTGGCGGATCCTGCAGGCGACCCCGGTGACGGCGACCGGGCTGGTGTGCGCGCTGCTGCTGACCACCCGCGGCGCGGCGTTGACCCTGCGCCAACTGCATCACACCCTGCAGGACTCGCTGGATTACCTGGAACGCAAACAGAATCCGATGTCGACCAGTGCCCTGCGGCTGCGCTCGCCGGACGGTGTGCGGGCGGCGGTGGACGCGCTGTCCAACGGGCACCCCATCACCCGGGTCGACGGCGGCCGGGAGCCGGTGTGGCAGATCACGCCCGAACACCAGCACGCCGCGGCGTTCTACCGCAACTCGGTGATCCATGCCTTTCTGGAGACCTCCATCGTCGAACTGGCGCTGGCACACGCCAAGCACGTCGACGGCGACCGCATGCAGGCCTTCTGGGACCAGGCGATGCGGCTGCGCGATCTGCTCAAGTTCGACTTCTACTTCGCGGACTCGGCGACGTTCCGGGACAACATCGCCGAAGAGATGGCCTGGCACGACAATTGGGAGGACCACGTCGCCGCCGGCGGCGACGAGATCGACGCGCTGCTGTTCGCCAAGCGGCCGCTGATGGCCGAAGCGATGCTGCGGGTGTTCTTCGAGGCCTACGAGATCGTCGCCGACGTGCTGCGGGACGCCCCGGCGGACATCGGGCACAAGGAACTGACGCAGCTGGCCCTGGGGGTGGGCCGGCAGTACGTGGCACAAACCCGGATCCGCAGCAGCGAATCGGTGTCGACCCTGCTGTTCGCCACCGCGCGTCAGGTCGTCGAGGACCAGGACCTGATAGCGGCCGCCCCGGACCTGGCCGAACGACGGGACGCGTTCCTGCGCGAGCTGCGCGCCATCCTGCAGGACTTCGACTACGTCGGCCGCATCGCGCGCGAGCAGTTCGTGGCCCGGGAGGCCAAGGCGCGTCGGGAGAGCCTGGACAGCCGACCGGGATAGCCGACCGCCCCGCCAATACCCTGGGGGGATGACCGTCGCCCCGCCGGCCGGCACCGCCTCGACCGAGGCCGTCCCGCAGCACCGCACGCAGGTGTGGCCGGTGCTGGCCGGCGTCGCCGTGCTGGCCGGCTGCACGGCCGCAGGGATCGGCACGCTGTCGCTGGCGAGCGCGTTGACCGCGACCGGGCTGCCCGACCCGGGCCCGGTGACCACCCTGGGACTGCCCTTCCTGCGCGCGGCCGGCGAGATCGCCGCGGTGCTCGCGGTCGGCTCCTTCCTGTTCGCCGCCTTCCTGGTGCCGCCGCAACCCAGCGGTGTGCTCGACGCCGACGGCTACCGGGCGCTGCGACTGGGCACCGTCGCGTCCGGGGTGTGGGCGGTGTGCGCCGCCCTGCTGGTCCCGCTCACCCTGTCGGACGTGTCCGGTCACCCCGTCGCCGACCTGCGCCCCGCCCAGATGTGGTCGCTGGCCGGTCTCATCACCACCGCCTCGGCCTGGCGCTGGACCGCTATCCTGGCCGCGGCCATCGCGCTGGCCAGCCTGCCGGTGCTGCGCTGGTCGTGGGCCCCGGTGCTGCTGGCCGCGTCGCTGACGACGCTGATCCCGCTCGGCCTGACCGGGCATTCGTCCGCCGGCGGCTCGCACGACCTGGCCACCAACGGCCTGCTGATCCACCTGGTCGCCGCCGCCCTGTGGGCCGGCGGCTTGCTGGCCCTGCTGGCCTATGCGCTGCGCGGCGGTCAGGGCGGCGGTCACCTGGGCCTGGCGACGCGGCGCTTCTCGGCCATCGCGCTGTGGTGTTGGGTCGCCATGGCGCTGAGCGGACTGGTCAACGCCGCGGTGCGGGTCCAGCCGAGCGACCTGCTGGCCACCGGCTACGGCCGGCTGGTGCTGGCCAAAGCCGCGGCGCTGTGCCTGCTGGGCGGCGTGGGTTGGCGTCAGCGGCGGGTGAATGTGGCGGCGCTGCAAGCGGTTTCGACTCTCGCGCGGGCGCGCCGCGCGCTGCTGCGGCTGACCCTGATCGAGGCCGCGCTGTTCGGCCTGACCTTCGGCATCGCCGTCGGGCTGGGCCGCACCGCGCCCCCACCGCCGCCGGCCCGGTTGCCCTCGATCGCCGAGGCCGAGATCGGCTACGACTTCGACGGACCGCCGACGCTGACGCGCATCCTGTTCGACTGGCGCTTCGACCTGATCTTCGGCACCGCCGCCATCGTCCTGGCCGGGCTGTATGTCGCCGGTGTGGTGCGGCTGCGCCGCCGCGGCGACCGCTGGCCACCGGGCCGCATGTCGTCCTGGCTGCTCGGCTGCCTGGTGTTGCTGTTCGTCACGTCGTCGGGGGTCGGCCGCTACATGCCGGCCATGTTCAGCATGCACATGGTGGTGCACATGTGCCTGTCCATGCTGGTGCCGATCCTGCTGGCGCTGGGCGCCCCGGTCACCCTGGCGTTACGCGCGCTGCCCGCCGCCGGCCGCGGCGATCCGCCGGGACCGCGCGAATGGCTGTTGGCCGCGCTGCACAGCCGGTTCTCCCGGTTGCTCACCAACCCCGTGGTGGCCACCGTGCTGTTCGTGGCCGGTTTCTACGGGCTGTATCTGTCCAACCTGTTCGACACCACCGCGAGCAGTCATGCCGGGCACCTGCTGATGAACCTGCACTTCCTGCTCAGCGGCTACCTCTTCTACTGGGTGGTGATCGGGGTGGACCCGACGCCGCGGCCGATCCCGCCGCTGGCCAAGCTGGCCGTGGTGTTCGCCTCGCTGCCGCTGCACGCCTTCTTCGGGGTGGTGCTGATGGGAACCCGGAAGGTGCTGGGCGCCGACTACTACCGCTCGCTGGGCTTCAGCTGGCACACCGATCTGCTCGGCGATCAACGGCTGGGCGGCGGCATCGCCTGGTCGGCGGGCGAATTCCCGCTGGTGATCGTCATGCTGGCGCTGCTGGTGCAGTGGGCGCGCAGCGACCGGCGCACCGCCAAGCGGCTGGACCGGGCCGCCGACCGCGACGACGACGCCGAGCTGGCGGCCTACAACGCGATGCTCGCCCAGCTGGCCGGGCGGGACAAGCCGGGCGAAGGGTCCGCGACCGGTCAGGCGTAGTGATACCGGGCCTGCAGGATCTGCAGGTCGTGAACTCGCCGATTCATCCACAGTCGCCGTTCCTTCCACAGGTTCGCGGCCCGGGGCGCGTCGGGCCCTCGCCTCGTCGGTGCCGCCGGGCTTACTGGCGGCCATGAGAACGGTGACGCGCTCAGGAGCCCGTCGCCACGCCAGAGAAACACCAGGAAGGGATCAGCCCATGTTCGAAACCCCGCTGACCGTGGTCGGCCACATCGTCAACAACCCCGAACGACGCCAGGTCGGCGCCCAGGAGGTCATCAAGTTTCGCGTCGCGAGCAATTCACGCCGCCGCACCGCCGACGGCGGCTGGGAGCCGGGCAACTCGCTGTTCATCAACGTCAATTGCTGGGGCCGGCTGGTCACCGGGGTGGGCGCCGCGCTGGGCAAGGGCGCACCGGTGATCGTGGTGGGCCACGTCTACACCAGCGAGTACGAGGACCGCGACGGCAACCGTCGCTCGTCGCTGGAGATGCGGGCAACCTCCGTCGGGCCCGATGTGTCCCGGGCGATCGTGCGCATCGAGAAGCCCGGCTACACCGGTCCCAGCACCGACGAGGCCACCCCGGCCGCGGCGGAGGCGGCCGACGCCGCTGGTGAGGACGCCGATCGCGGCGACACCGTCGAGCCCGTCGACACGGGCCCGGTGCCACTGTCCGCTTAGCTGCGGGATCCGCCCACCGCGCGATGCCTAGGATGGTCCGCGAGATCACTCGCTAAATCAGAAAGGCACAACCGCGGCATGGCTGAGTTCATCTACACGATGAAGAAGGTCCGCAAGGCGCACGGCGACAAGGTGATCCTGGACGACGTCACGTTGAGCTTCTATCCAGGCGCCAAGATCGGTGTCGTCGGCCCTAACGGCGCCGGTAAGTCGAGCGTCTTGCGGATCATGGCGGGCCTGGACAAGCCGAACAACGGTGAAGCCTTCCTGGCCACCGACGCCACCGTCGGCATCCTGCAACAGGAGCCGCCGCTGAACGAGGAGAAAACCGTTCGCGGCAACGTCGAGGAGGGCCTGGGCGAGATCAAGGTCAAGCTCGACCGCTTCAACGAGGTCGCCGAGTTGATGGCCACCGACTACTCCGACGAGTTGATGGAGGAGATGGGCCGGCTGCAGGAGGAGCTCGACCACGCCGACGCCTGGGACCTCGATTCGCAGCTCGAGCAGGCGATGGACGCGCTGCGCTGCCCGCCGCCCGACGACCCGGTGACGAACCTGTCCGGTGGCGAGCGCCGCCGGGTGGCACTGTGCAAGCTGCTGCTGTCCAAGCCCGACCTGCTGTTGCTGGACGAGCCCACCAACCACCTGGACGCCGAAAGCGTGCAGTGGCTCGAACAGCACCTGGCGGCCTACGCGGGCGCGGTGCTGGCGGTCACCCACGACCGCTACTTCCTGGACAACGTCGCGCAATGGATTCTCGAACTCGACCGCGGCCGCGCCTACCCCTACGAGGGCAACTATTCGACCTATCTGGAGAAGAAGGCCGACCGCCTGGCGGTGCAGGGCCGCAAGGACGCCAAGCTGCAGAAGCGGCTGAGCGAGGAGCTGGCCTGGGTGCGGTCCGGGGCCAAGGCGCGTCAGGCCAAGAGCAAGGCCCGCCTGCAGCGCTACGAGGAGATGGCGGCCGAGGCGGAGAAGACGCGCAAGCTCGACTTCGAGGAGATCCAGATCCCGGTCGGGCCCCGGCTGGGCAACGTGGTGGTCGAGGTCGAACACCTGGACAAGGGCTACGACGGGCGGACCCTGATCAAGGACCTGTCCTTCACCCTGCCGCGCAACGGCATCGTCGGCGTCATCGGCCCCAACGGGGTCGGCAAGACCACGCTGTTCAAGACCATCGTCGGGCTGGAACAACCCGACAGCGGCACCGTCAAGGTCGGCGAAACGGTCAAGCTCAGCTACGTCGACCAGGCCCGCGCCGGGATCGACCCGAAAAAGACGGTGTGGGAGGTCGTCTCGGACGGGCTGGACTACATCGAGGTCGGCCAGAACGAAGTGCCGTCGCGCGCCTACGTGTCGGCGTTCGGGTTCAAGGGGCCGGATCAGCAGAAGCCGGCCGGCGTGCTGTCCGGCGGCGAACGCAACCGGCTCAACCTGGCGCTCACCCTCAAGCAGGGCGGCAACCTGATCCTGCTGGACGAGCCGACCAACGACCTGGACGTCGAGACCCTGGGCTCGCTGGAGAATGCGCTGGTGAATTTCCCGGGCTGCGCGGTGGTCATCTCGCACGACCGCTGGTTCCTGGACCGCACCTGCACGCACATCCTGGCCTGGGAGGGTGACGACGACAACGAGGCCAAGTGGTTCTGGTTCGAGGGCAACTTCGGAGCGTACGAGGAGAACAAGATCGAACGGCTCGGCGCCGAAGCGGCCCGGCCGCACCGAGTGACCCACCGGAAGCTGACGCGCGACTAGTGTCAGCTCTGCCCCGCGCCGTCGAGAAACGGGGTGTTCGAGCGCATTGACAACCGTCGGCAGTTGGGAGCAATCGGCATGACGATCGATCCCAGAGCTCAGCAGGATCTCAAGCCGTGGACGACCTTCACCCGACAGCAGGACATCCCCGAGTGGATCTCGAAAGCCTATGTGGAGAGCTATCGCGGTCCGCATAGCGACGAATCCGGGGGCGCCGAGGCCGGGCCCATCGACCTGACGGTCCCGACGGCGATCGTCACCCCGGCCATGCTCAGCGCGCACTACCGGCTCGGGCTGCATCGCCCCGACGGCGAAAGCCGGGTCGCCGTCTACCCGGCCGACGATCCCGCCGGGTTCGGGCCGGCGCTGCAGGTCGTCACCGACCACGGCGGCATGCTGATGGACTCGGTCACGGTGCTGCTGCACCGCCTCGGCGTCCCCTACACGGCCATCATGACGCCGGTGTTCGACGTGCACCGCAGTCCCGACGGCGACCTGCTCAGCTTCGAACCCAAGCCGCAGGGCGCCCCGCAGTACGCCGGCGAGGCCTGGATCCACGTGCAGCTGCTGCCGTCCGTTGACAGCAAGGGCCTCACCGAGGCGGAGCGGCTGCTGCCCAAGGTGCTGGCCGACGTCCAGCAGGTGGCCAGCGACGCCTCGGCCCTGATCGCCGTGCTCGACGAGCTGGCCGCCGCGGTGGAAGCCAACCGTGACAACCACTTCTCGGCGCCGGACCGCGACGACGTCGCCGCGCTGCTGCGCTGGCTGGGCAACGGCAATTTCCTGCTGCTGGGTTATCAGCGCTGCCGGGTGCACGACGGCCTGGTCTCCGGCGACGGCTCACCGGGGTTGGGCGTGCTGCGCACCCGCACCGGGTCACGGCCCCGGCTCACCGACGACGACCGGCTGCTGGTGTTGGCGCAATCCGTGGTGGGCAGCTACCTGCGCTACGGCGCCTACCCGTATGCGATCGCGGTCCGCGAGTACGTCGACGCCGCGGTGATCGAGCACCGCTTCGTCGGGCTGTTCACCGTTGCCGCCATGAACGCCGACGTGCTGGAGATTCCCACCATCTCCCGCCGCGTCCGCGAGGCGCTGGCCATGGCCGACAGCGACCCGATCCATCCCGGCCAGCTGCTGCTCGACGTCATCCAAACCGTGCCCCGCTCGGAACTGTTCACGCTGAGCTCCGAGCGGCTGCTGGCGATGGCCAAAGCGGTGGTGGACCTGGGGCCGCAACGAAACGCGTTGCTGTTCCTGCGCGCCGACAGCCTGCAGTACTTCGTCTCCTGCCTGGTCTACCTGCCGCGCGACCGCTACACCACCGCGGTGCGGCTGCAGATCGAAGACATCCTGGTCCGCGAATTCGGCGGCACCCGACTGGAATTCACCGCCCGGGTCAGCGAATCCCCTTGGGCGCTCATGCATTTCATGGTTCGCCTGCCCACCGACGATCCCGCCGCCAAGCCCGTGGACGTCTCAGAGGACAACCGGGTCCGCATCCAGGGCCTGCTGAGCGAAGCGGCCCGCACCTGGACCGACCGGCTGGTCGCGGCCGCCGCCGAGGGCGCGGTGGGGCACGCCGATGCGGAGTACTACGCGGACGCTTTCCCCGAGGTCTACAAGCAAGCCATCAGCCCGGCCGATGCGATCGGTCACATCGCCATCATCAAAGAGCTGCAAGACAATTCGGTCAAGCTGGTGTTCACCGACGGCGAGGACGGATCGGCGCAGCTGACCTGGTTCCTGGGCGGGCGCACGGCCTCGCTGAGCCAGTTGCTGCCGATGCTGCAAAGCATGGGTGTGGTGGTGCTCGAAGAGCGGCCGTTCACCGTCACCCGCTCCGACGGGCTGCCGGTGTGGATCTACCAGTTCAGGATCTCACCGCACCCGACCATCGAGCTGGCGTCCACGCCGGACGAGCGCGACGCGATGGCCGAGCGATTCGCCGACGCCGTCACCGCGATCTGGCAGGGCCGCCTCGAGGTCGACCGCTTCAACGAACTGGTGATGCGCGCCGGCCTGCGCTGGCAGCAGGTGGTGCTGCTGCGCGCCTACGCAAAGTACTTGCGGCAGGCCAACTTTCCCTACAGCCAGTCCTACATCGAGGCGGTGCTCAACGAGCATCCGTCCACCGCCCGCTCCTTGGTGGCGCTGTTCGAGGCGCTGTTCGACCCCGACCCCGACTCCTCGGCGGGCCGCGACGCGCAGGCGGCCGCCGCGGCGGTGGCCGCCGACATCGACGCGCTGGTCAGCCTGGACACCGACCGCATCCTGCGGGCGTTCGCGTCGCTGGTGCAGGCCACGCTGCGGACCAATTACTTTGTCACCCGCGAGGGTTCGGCCCGTGCGCGCAACGTGTTGGCGATCAAGCTGGACGCCCAGCTGATCGACGAGCTGCCCCTGCCGCGCCCCAAGTACGAGATCTTCGTCTACTCGCCCCGGGTCGAGGGCGTGCACCTACGGTTCGGGCCGGTGGCCCGCGGCGGGCTGCGCTGGTCGGACCGCCGCGACGACTTCCGCACCGAAATCCTGGGGCTGGTCAAGGCGCAAGCCGTCAAGAACGCCGTCATCGTGCCGGTCGGGGCCAAGGGCGGCTTCGTCGTCAAGCGGCCGCCGCTGCCCAGCGGGGACGGCGCCGCCGACCGCGACGCCACCCGCGCCGAGGGGGTGGCCTGCTATCAGCTGTTCATCTCGGGCCTGCTCGACGTCACCGACAACGTCGACCACGCGACCGGAAAGGTCAGCCCGCCACCGGAAGTGGTGCGCCGCGACGGCGACGACGCCTACCTGGTGGTGGCGGCCGACAAGGGCACCGCCACCTTCTCCGACATCGCCAACGACGTCGCCAAGTCGTACGGATTCTGGCTGGGTGACGCGTTCGCCTCCGGCGGGTCGGTCGGCTACGACCACAAGGCCATGGGCATCACCGCCCGGGGCGCCTGGGAGGCGGTCAAACGGCACTTCCGGGAGATGGGCGTCGACACCCAGACCGAGGACTTCACCGTGGTGGGAATCGGCGACATGAGCGGCGACGTGTTCGGCAACGGCATGCTGCTGTCCAAGCACATCCGGCTCCTGGCCGCCTTCGACCACCGACACATCTTCCTCGACCCGAACCCCGACGCCGCGGCGTCCTGGGAGGAACGCCGCCGCATGTTCGAGCTGCCCCGGTCCAGCTGGGACGACTACGACAAGTCCCTGATCAGCGAGGGCGGCGGGGTGTACAGCCGCGAGCACAAATCCATTCCGGTCAGCCCCCAGGTCCGCGACGCGCTGGGCTTGGGCGGCTCAGGCGGCGGCGACGTCACCGAGATGACCCCGCCCAACCTGATCAAGGCGATCCTGCAGGCGCCGGTGGACCTGCTGTTCAACGGCGGCATCGGCACCTACATCAAGGCCGAGTCCGAGTCGGACGCCGACGTCGGCGACCGCGCCAACGATCCGGTGCGGGTCAACGGATCCTCGGTGCGCGCCAAGGTGATCGGCGAAGGCGGCAACCTCGGGGTGACGGCGCTGGGCCGCGTCGAGTTCGACCTGTCCGGCGGCCGGATCAACACCGACGCGATGGACAACTCCGCCGGCGTGGACTGCTCCGACCACGAGGTCAACATCAAGATCCTGATCGACTCGCTGGTCACCGCGGGCAAGGTCAAGCCGCAGGAGCGCAAACCGCTGCTGGAGTCGATGACCGACGAGGTTGCCGCGCTGGTGCTCACCGACAACGAGGACCAGAACGACCTGATCGGCACCAGCCGGGCCAACGCGCCCAGCCTGCTGCCGGTGCACGCCCGGCAGATCCAGTACCTGGTCGACGAGCGCGGCCTCAACCGCGAGCTGGAAGCGCTGCCGTCGGAAAAGGAGATTCAGCGCCGCGCCGAGGCCGGGATCGGCCTCACCTCACCCGAACTGTGCACGCTGATGGCGCACGTGAAACTGGACCTCAAAGAACAGATGCTGCAGACCGAGCTCACCGAGCAGGATGTGTTCGCGTCCCGATTGCCGCTGTACTTCCCGACGCCGCTGCGGCACCGGTTCACCCCGGAGATCCGCGCGCATCAGCTGCGCCGCGAGATCGTGGCCACCATGCTGATCAACGAGCTGGTGGACGCCGCCGGCATCAGCTACGCCTTCCGGATCGTCGAGGACGTCGGCGTATCGGCGGTGGACGCGGTGCGCACCTACGTGGCCACCGATGCCATCTTCGGTGTGGGGGAGATCTGGCGCCGCATCCGCGCCGCGAATCTGCCTGTGGCGCTGTCGGATCGGCTCACCCTGGATACCCGGCGGCTGATCGACCGGGCCGGCCGCTGGCTGCTCAACTACCGTCCCCAGCCGTTGGCGGTGGGCGCCGAGATCAACCGATTCGCCGCCAAGGTCAAGGCGCTGACACCGCGCATGTCGGAATGGCTGCGCGGGGACGACAAGGCCATCGTCGAAAAGGAAGCCGCCGAGTTCGAGTCCCAGGGCGCCCCCCGTGACCTGGCCTACCTGGTGGCCGCCGGTCTCTACCGGTTCAGCCTGCTCGACATCATCGACATCGGCGACATCAACGACATCGACGCCGCCGAGGTCGCCGACACCTATTTCGCGCTGATGGACCGGCTCGGCACCGACGGCCTGCTGACCGCGGTGTCCGAGCTGCCGCGCAACGACCGGTGGCACTCTTTGGCGCGCTTGGCGATTCGCGACGACATCTACGCCTCGCTGCGCTCGCTGTGCTTCGATGTGCTGGCGGTGGGCGAGCCCGACGAGAGCGGCGAAGAGAAGATCGCCGAGTGGGAACACCTGTCCGCCTCCCGGGTCGAGCGGGCCCGCCGCACACTGATCGAGATCCAGGAAAGCGGGGCCAAGGATCTCGCGACGCTGTCCGTCGCCGCGCGACAAATCCGTCGCATGACCCGCACCAGCGGAAGAGGTTCATCGAGTTGAGCGTCGGATTCGTCGCGGCCGTGCCAGTGCGCTGGTCGGATATCGACATGTACCAGCACGTCAACCACGCCACCATGGTCACCATCCTGGAGGAGGCGCGGGTTCAGTTCCTGCGGGAGGCGTTCGAGGTCGACATCCTGACCATCGGGCTGCTCATCGCCGAGGTCAAGGTGACCTACAAAGGCCAACTGCGGCTTGTGGATTCGCCGCTGCAGGTGACCATGTGGACCAAGCGGCTGCGGGCGGTCGACTTCACGCTGGGCTACGAGGTGCGCTCGGTCAACGCCGACCCCGAGTCCCGGCCGGCCGTCATCGCCGAATCGCAACTGGCCGCCGTGCACATCGAAGAGGAGCGGCTGGTGCGGCTCTCACCGCAACATCGAGAGTATCTGCAGCGGTGGATTCGGTAGCCGAGCGCGGGCTGTGGCTGGACGCCCAGTCACGGGCCGCCCACCGCGCCGACCTGGCCGCGTTCGTCGACCGCGCGCTGCGGCTCGACGACGCCGCGATCATCCGTCTGCGCACCCGTTCCCCGGGACTTCTCACCGCCTGGGTGGCAACGGGTTTCGACGTCCTGGCCAGCAGGGTGGTGGCCGGCGAGGTGCGGCCCGCGGATCTGTCGGTCGGGGCGGACGCGCTCGCGCGCGGCCTGGCCGCGATGGACGACTCGGGCTACGTCGATCCGGGCTTCGCGATGGACTCCGCGTGGCGCGGGGCGCTGCCCCCGGAATCCGGCTTCACCCACCTCGAGGACATACCCGCCGGGGTGATGCTCGACCTGGCCCAGCAGGGCGCGCGACTTGCCAAGCAGCACAGCAGTTCTCACGGCCCACCGGTTTCCCTGTTGGATCAGGAGGTCATCCAGGTGAGCTCCGGCGACGTAGAGGTGGGCCTGCCGATGCGGTGCGTGTTCGCGTTGACCGCCATGGGTTTTCTGCCCCAATCGCCCGACGCGGTCGACGCCGGCGAGTTGATCCGGGTGCGCATCCTGCCGACCTGGTTGCGGCTGGACGCGCGGTTCGGTTCGGTGTACCGGCGCCGCGGCGATCCCGCGCTGCTGCTGGGCTGAGCGACGCGGAGCCGGCGCCGGAAAACGGATCAGGCTGAGTTTAATGCTGACCGACCTGCGGTCGCGCGGATCAGGGGCCGTAGCGCAGCCACAGCGGCAGCACCGCGTCCAGGTAGTCCATGAACTTCTTCAGCCCCACCCGGAATTGCCCGTAGCCGTACGGGTCTTCGGCGTACTGGGGGAACGCGATGCCCACCCCGAACAGGCCGGGAGCAAGGATCCCGGTGGTCGGGTTGTAGTCCAGCCGGCCCCATTGCGGCGTCTCGGGCAACGTTCTGCGCTCGAAGCCGACGGTGTAGACCACCCGGTCGCAGCGTGCCAGATTCTCGGCGAACTCCGGGCTGGACACCAGACACCGGTGCAGCCGTTCCGGCAGCACCCCGTCTATGTTCTCCCGCGCCCACACCGCGGCCTGGCCCTTCAGGCCGGTGTCGTCGAAGAGAATCCAATCATCGAAGTAGACAGCGTATTTCAGCGGGCTCCGGTAGAAGTTGATCACCTTTTCGACCGGCTGGCGCAGCAGGTTGGGCAGCACGATCATCGACGAGTGCGATGAACCGAACACGCCCATTGTCGCCCCGGAAAGCGGTTGGCGCGCGAGCTTTTCGGGATCCAGCGCGACTTCCACCGGAATCTCCTCCAGGCCGGGGTGGCAAAGCTTTCTGGGCACCGCCCCGACCGCCAGGATCACGTTTCTGGAGAAGATCTCGCGCTGCTCGGTCTCGATCCGCCACCGCCGGTCCGACAGGTACAGCGCGGTGGCGGTGGTGGTGACGGTGTCGACCCGCTCGCGCAGCTGCCGGGTGACCCACAGCAGGGGTTCGGCCACCAGCGCCAGCGCGCAGGTTTCGCCGGCGTCGATTTCCCGCAGCGGCATGGGCGGTGCCTCGGAGAACCGAAATGACTTGCAGCCGTTGAAGTATTCGAGAAACAGCCCGGCGTGCGTGTTGCTGGACACCGATCGCCACTTCTGGCCGATGTCTCCGGCGGCGAAGGCGGGGTCGATCCAGGCGATGCTGTCCGCCCCGTGATCGAGCAGCCGGCCCACCGCCGCGATGCCCGCCGGCCCGGCGCCGATCACTGTCCACTCGTAGCAAGCCATGGGTCAACATATAGAGCAGCGGGCGGCGAAATGCTCGCCCCGGCCGCACCGCTAGGCCAGCCAGGCCGCCGCGTCCGGGGGCAGCTTCCCGTCCAGCAGCGGCGCGCTCGCCAGCACCAGTTCGCCCGGCGGCAGCGGCACGGGCTGCTCGCCGCTGTTGAGGGCGCACACCAGCCCGCCGGGACGCCGGAACGTCACCGCATCGGCGGTCGCCTCCAGCCACTCGACGCCGTCGCCATCGAATTCCACACGGCGCCTTCGCAATTCGAGGGCCCGCCGGAAGAACGACAACGTCGAGTCGGGGTCGTCGCGCTGCTTTTGCACCGTCAGCGCCGCCCACTCCTTCGGCATCGGCAGCCAGGTGTCGGTGCGCGAGGAGAACCCGAACGGGGGAGCCTGGCCCGACCAGGGCATCGGCACCCGGCATTTGTCCCGGCCCCGCTCGGTGTGTCCCGAGCGCTCCCAGGTCGGGTCCTGCAGCACCTCGTCGGGCAACTCGACGTCGGGCAGGCCCAGCTCCTCGCCGTTGTAGATGAACACCGCGCCGGGCAGGGCGAGCATCACCATCGCCATCGCGCGGGCGCGGCGCAGCCCGACCTCGCCGCCGCCGTAGCGGGTGACCTCCCGGCCGACGTCGTGGTTGGACAGCGTCCAGGTCGGGGTGGCCTCCTGCAGGGCGGTGGCGGCCAGCGAGTTCTGGATCGCGTCGTGGATCTGGGCGGCGTCGAAGTCGATCTTGGTCAGCCGGAAGTTGAACCCCAGATGCAGTTCGTCGGGCCGCAGGTACTCCGCCCAGCGGACGTTGTCAGTGACCCACACCTCGCCGACGGTCACCGCGCCCGGATAGTCGTTGACCACCTTGCGGATGTCGCGGTGGATGTCGTGCACGCTCGGGTGGTTGAAGCGCGGGTCGTCGTCGCTGTGGTGCAACACCTTGGACTCGAGGTCCGGCGAATCCGGCAGGCCGGCCGGTTTGGCCATGCCGTGCGCCACGTCGATGCGGAAGCCGTCCACGCCGCGCTCCAGCCAGAACCGCAGCGTCTTCTCGAAGTCGTCGAAGACGTCCGGGTGCTCCCAGTTCAGGTCGGGCTGCTCGGTGTCGAACAGGTGCAGATACCACTGGCCGGGATTGCCGTCGGGTTCGAGCACCCGGGTCCAGGCCGACCCGCCGAACACCGAGGTCCAGTTGTTCGGCGGCAGCTCGCCGTCCGCGCCGCGGCCGTCCCGGAAGAAGTAGCGCTGCCGGGCGTCGGAACCCGGCCCGGCGGCCAGCGCCGCCTGGAACCACGGATGCGCCGAGCTGGTGTGGTTGGGCACCACGTCCATGGTGATCTTGATGCCCCGCCGGTGCGCCGCGGCGATCAGCCGTTCGATCGCGGCCATCCCGCCGAACAGCGGGTCGATGTCGCGCGGGTCGGCGACATCGTAGCCGTGGTCGGCCATCGGGGAGACGGTGACCGGATTGAGCCAGATCGCGTCGACGCCCAGTTGCTCGAGGTGGTCCAGATGCGCCGTCACCCCGTCGATGTCGCCGACGCCGTCGCCGTCGCTGTCGGCGAACGACCTCGGATACACCTGATAGAACACCGCGCTCGACCACCACGGCTTGGATTGCATTGCACCCCGCTCGGTTTCGTGGACTGACATCACTTCGTGGGCTGACATCACAACGGAGAGTTCACCAGCGAGTGCGCGGCCATCTCCAGATAGTCGAGCAGCTCGCGACGGTGCTCGTCGTCCAGTGTCTTCGAGTCGATCGACGCCACCGCCGTGTGCATGCAGCGCAGCCAGGCGTCGCGGGCCAGGGGAGTGATCCGGAACGGCGCGTGACGCATCCGCAGCCGCGGATGCCCGCGCCGGTCCGAGTAGGTGCGCGGGCCGCCCCAATACTGCTCGAGGAACATCCGCAGCCGTTCCTCGGCGCCCTCGAGGTCATCGAGCGGATACAGCTCGCGCAGGATCTCGTCCTCGGGCACCTGGGCGTAAAACCGCGACACGATCGCCTGAAACGTCTCGGCACCGCCGACCGCGTCGTAAAAGCTCACCTGATCCATCGCCGTCCATTGTGGTGCATCCGCGCCGTCACGCACCGGAGCGGCCCGAGCCCACTCCGGCTGTTCACCGGATCGACACGGCGTTCACCTGCAATAGGCGTGCGATTGGCGGCGAATCATGGTGGACTGTTCGCGGAGGATCTATGGCGCAGGGCAAGAAGCGCCGCCGCCACCGCAGCCAGGTGGCCGCGGCAGGGTTGACCGGGCCCCCGACCGCGTCCTCACTGCACAGTGTTGAAACCCATCCGCCCACCCGCCCGGATAGCACGTCCATCTGGAGTCGCCGGCGGGTGCTGCTGCTGAATTCCACCTACGAGCCGCTGACCGCGCTGCCGATGCGGCGCGCCATCGTCATGGTGATCTGCGGCAAGGCCGACGTGGTGCATCACGATCCGGCGGGCCCGGTCATCCACTCGGCGACCAGCTCGATCGTGATGCCGTCGGTGATCCAGCTGCGCAGCTACGTCCGGGTGCCCTACCGGGCACGGGTCCCGATGACCCGCGCCGCGCTGATGCACCGCGACCGGTTCTGCTGCGCCTACTGCGGGGCCAAGGCCGACACCGTCGACCACGTGGTGCCGCGCAGCCGCGGGGGTGATCACTCCTGGGAGAACTGCGTCGCCTGCTGCTCGACGTGCAACCACCGCAAGGGCGACAAACTGCTCAACGAGCTCGGCTGGACGCTGCGCCGGCCGCCGCTGCCGCCCACCGGCCAACACTGGCGGCTGCTGTCGACGGTCAAGGAGCTGGACCCGGCCTGGGCCCGATATCTCGGTGAAGGTGCGGCCTGAGCCACATTCCGGTGTCCGGACGAGTGCAGCCCGGTGCGTGGGATACGGTTTGCGTCGTGAGTCCTATGCAGATGCACCTGTTCATCGTCGGAATACCGCTGTTGCTGGTGATCGTCTTGTCGGTGCTGATCTGGTCCCACAAGGGACCGCACCCGGCGACCTACAAGCTGGGCGAGAAGTGGACCCACCCGCCGATCCTGTGGGCGGCCGTCGATGAGGACGTCGGCCACGCCGGTCACGGGGGACACGGCACGTCGGAATTCACAGTCGGAGGTGGCGCCAGTGGCACGTGGTGAGGTAGCGACGAGGGAACCCGCCGAGCTGCCCAACGGCTGGGTGATCACCACCAGCGGCCGGATCTCCGGGGTGACCGAGCCCGGTGAGCTGTCCGTGCACTACCCGTTCCCGATCAAGGACCTGGTGGCCATCGACGACGCGCTGAAGTTCGGGTCGCGGGCGTCCAAAACGCGGTTTGCGATCTATCTGGGCGACCTGGGCACCGACACCGCCGCGCGGGCCCGCGAGATCCTGGCCGAGGTGCCCACCCCGGACAACGCGGTGCTGCTGGCCGTCTCACCCGATCAGAAGGTCATCGAGGTGGTCTACGGTTCCGCGGTCCGGGGTCGCGGCGCCGAATCGGCCGCGCCGCTGGGTGTCGCCGCGGCCTCCTCGGCGTTCCAGCGGGGCGATCTGGTGGACGGCCTGGTCAGCGCGATCCGCGTGCTGAGCGCAGGGATCTCGCCGGCCTAGTCAGCTGTCGCGTCGAAGCGACGCGCCCGCAGCGCACGCTTCACCCCGGCCTGG
The DNA here is from genome assembly GCF_025821985.1 of Mycobacterium timonense. Lineage (NCBI taxonomy): Bacteria > Bacillati > Actinomycetota > Actinomycetes > Mycobacteriales > Mycobacteriaceae > Mycobacterium > Mycobacterium timonense. The sequence continues at coordinate 23,497 of NZ_JACKSY010000038.1, forward strand.
CCCTCGAGCACCAGCCGCCGCAGCGCCGCCGGCACCTGGGGGTCCGACAAGAACCTGTCCGCCGCCGCGATGCCTTCGTCGCTGATGTCCCAGGCCGGATACAGGCCGACCACCACCGTCTGGGCCACTTCGCTGGATCGCCGCGCCCACACGCCCGGGATCGCCTCGAAGTAGCGCGGGGTGAACGGCTTGAGCAGCTCGTGCTGCCCGGGCTGGGCGATGCCCGCGATCATCGAGCGGGCTGTGATGTTGGCCAGGGTGTCGTCCTCGACCACCGTCGTCCACGCCTGCTCCTTGACCGGCAGCTGCGGCCGCGCCGCCGCGGCCTGCGCGGCGTGCCGCTTGCCGGCGGCCGTCGGGTCACGCTGCACCTCGGCATCGATGAACGGCGTCGCGGGCCCGTCGGCGTCGATCTCACCGGCGGCGGCCAGGGCGGTGACGATCCGCCACCGCAGGTCGGTGTCGATCTCCAGGCCGGCCAGCCCCAACTCGGCCGGGTCATGGTCGAGCAGATCCGCCAGCGTCACCACATGGCGCGTCGACAACAGCGACGAGCACAGCGCGTTGACGAAGGCCAGCTGGTGATCCGACCCGGGCTCGGCGGCGCGCGCCAACTCCAGCAGCCGGTCGGCGAACTGCGGCCAACCGTGGTCGCGCGCCCATCCCGGCTCGGCGTAGGAGCCCAGCGCCGTCTGCGCCTGCAGCAGCAGCCGCTGCGCCACGCCGACCTCGGTTTCGCCCTGCACGCCGCCCGCCACCAGGGCCACGAAGTCGCGGGCCCGCAGTTCGGCCTCGCGGGTCATCTCCCAGGCCGCCGACCAGACCAGCGAGCGCGGCAACGGCTCGGCGATGTCGGCGATGCGATCCAGCGCGGTGCCCAGCGACTCGGCGTCCAGCCGCACGGAGCAGTAGGTCAGGTCGTCGTCGTTGACCAGAACCAGTTTGCCTCGCGAAACACCAACCAGCGCAGGCACTTCCGTGACAGGACCCTCGACGTCGAGTTCCTCCCGGTGCACTCGCACCAGCTTCCCCGACCCGTCGTCGTCGTAGATGCCGATCGCCAGCCGGTGCACCCGGGTCTCCCCGGCGCCCGGGGCGGCACCACTTTGGGTCACCGCGAACCGGGTGAAGCGGGCGCGGTCGTCGACGTCGAAATCCGGCCGCAGCGTGTTCAGCCCGGTGGTCTTCAGCCACTGCCGACCCCAGTCGGACAGGTCGCGGCCGGATGCCTTCTCCAGCGCGGCGACCAGATCGTCGAAGGTGGCGTTGCCGAACGCGTGGGCGCGGAAGTAATCGCGCAGCCCGGCCAAAAAGTGCTCCAGCCCGACGTAGGCGACGAGTTGTTTGAGCACCGAAGCCCCCTTGGCGTAGGTGATCCCGTCGAAGTTCACCTCGACCGCGGCCAGGTCCGGGATGTCGGCGGCGATCGGATGCGTCGACGGCAGTTGATCCTGGCGGTAGGCCCACGACTTCTCCACCGTCGCGAACGTCGTCCACGCCTCGGTGAATTCCGTTGCCTCGCTTTGGCACAGCACCGACGCGAAGGTGGCGAACGACTCGTTCAGCCACAGATCGTCCCACCAGGCCATGGTGACCAGGTCCCCGAACCACATGTGCGCCATCTCGTGCAGCACCGTCTCGGCGCGCCGCTCGTAGGAGGCCCGGGTGACCTTGCTGCGGAACACGTAATCCTCGAGGAAGGTCACCGCGCCCGCGTTTTCCATTGCGCCGGCGTTGAATTCGGGCACGAACAGCTGATCGTATTTGCCGAACGCGTAGGGCATCCCGAAGTTCTTGTGGTAGAAGCCGAATCCCTGCTTGGTCTGGGTGAAGAGCCGTTCGGCGTCCATGTACTGCGCCAGCGAGGCCCGGCAGTAGATGCCCAGCGGGATCTCCCCGTGCTCGTCGACGTAGCTGTCCTTCCACTCGGCGTACGGGCCGGCGATCAGGGCGACCAGATAGGTGCTCATCCGCGGCGTGGTGGCAAACGTGTGCACCCGGTGTTGCGCCGCGTCGTTCACCGACACCGCCGCGCTGTTGGAGATCACCTTCCAGTGCCGGGGCGCGGTCACCCGCACGTCGAAGGTCGCCTTGAGGTCGGGCTGGTCGAAGCAGGCGAACATCCGCTTGGCGTCGGCGGTTTCGAATTGCGAGTACAGGTAGACCTCGTCGTCGACCGGGTCGACGAAGCGATGCAGACCCTCGCCGGTGTTGGAGTAGCGGCAGTCCGCGTCGACCACGACGACATTGCGGTCGGCCAGCCCCTGCAACGAGATCCCGGTGGATTCGTCGTAGCCGGAGACGTCGATGTCGCGACCGTTGAGCGTGGCGCTGCGCACGGTGTCGGCGGCAATGTCGATGACGGTGTCGGCGCCGGCCAGCGCGTCGAACACCACCGTGGTGATCGAGCGGAAGGTCCGTTCGCCGGGAGCGCCGTTCCTGTCGGTGAGGTCGAGGTCGATCCGGTAGCCGGCGACGGTGACCAGCGCGGCACGCTCGACGGCTTGTTCGCGGGTGAGATTGGGAAGTACCACGTGTCCAACTTACGGGGCGGGCAAACCGGGAACAGGATGCAGACGCCTACGGTTGTGCAGATCAGTCTTTCAACTCCACGAGCAACTCCCACACGAGAGGATCCGCCATGGCGCAGCAGGCCCCCGCGAAGAACAAAGCCGATTTCTGGTTCGACCCGCTGTGCCCGTGGGCATGGATCACCTCACGCTGGATCCTCGAGGTGGAAAAGGTCCGCGACATCGAGGTGAACTTCCACGTGATGAGCCTGGCGGTGCTCAACGAGAACCGCGAGGGCCTGCCCGACGAATACCGGGAGCGGTTGGCCAAGGCGTTCGGCCCGGTGCGGGTGGCCATCGCCGCCGAGCAGGCGCACGGCGCCGAGGTGCTTGCGCCGCTGTACACGGCGATGGGCACCCGCATCCACAACGAGGGCAACAAGGACCTCACCGACGTGATCAAGCAGTCGCTGGCCGAGGTGGGCCTGCCGGCCGAGCTGGCCGAGGCCGCCGACACCGACGCCTACGACGACGCGCTGCGCAAGAGCCACCACGCCGGCATGGACCCGGTCGGCGACGACGTCGGCACCCCCACCATCCACGTCAACAACGTGGCGTTCTTCGGGCCGGTGCTGTCCCGGATCCCGCGCGGGGAGGAAGCGGGCAAGCTGTGGGACGCCTCGGTGACGTTCGCGTCCTACCCGCACTTCTTCGAACTCAAGCGAACCCGCGACGAGAAGCCCGAATTCGACTAGCCTGCCGCACACAGCCGCGGGCCCGGCGGCCCGCGGCTGTGTAAGGATTGCGGGCATGCGCGTCTACCTCGGCTCTGACCACGCCGGATTCGAGCTCAAGCAGCAGATCATCGCCCACCTCGAGCAGTCCGGCCACCAGCCGATCGACTGCGGCGCCTTCAGCTACGACGCCGACGACGACTACCCGGCGTTCTGCATCGCCGCCGCGACGCGCACCGTGGCCGACCCGGACAGCCTCGGCATCGTGCTCGGGGGGTCGGGCAACGGCGAGCAGATCGCCGCCAACAAGGTCCCCGGCGCCCGCTGTGCGTTGGCCTGGAGCGTGGAAACGGCGCAGCTGGCGCGCGAGCACAACAACGCCCAGCTGATCGGCATCGGCGGTCGCATGCACACCGTGGCCGAGGCGCTGGCCATCGTCGACGCCTTCGTGACCACGCCGTGGTCGAAAGCCCCACGCCACCAACGTCGTATCGACATACTGGCCGAATACGAACGCACCCACCAAGCCCCGCCGGTACCCGGCTCCGTGGGCTGAGGTCGGCAGGGTCCGCACGTGCCCGAAGGCCATACCCTGCACCGGCTGGCCCGGCTGCATCAACGCCGGTACGCCGGCGCGCCGGTGGCGGTGTCCAGCCCGCAGGGCCGCTTCGCCGAGGCGGCCGCGGTGGTCGACGGCGGGGTGTTGCGGCGCACCAGCGCCTGGGGCAAACACCTGTTTCACCACTACGCGGGCGGCCCGATCGTGCACGTGCACCTGGGACTGTACGGCTCTTTCAGCGAATGGGAACGTCCCGGCGACGGGCCGTTGCCCGACCCGGTCGGGCAGGTGCGGATGCGCATGGTCGGCGCCGGCCACGGCACCGACCTGCGCGGCCCGACGGTCTGCGAGGTCATCGACGAGGGGCAGGTCAGCGACGTGCTGGCCAGGCTGGGCCCCGACCCGTTGCGCGACGACGCCGACCCGTCCTGGGCCTGGCAGCGAATTGCCAAGTCGCGCAGACCTATTGGCGCGCTGCTGATGGACCAGACCGTGATGGCCGGGGTGGGCAACGTGTACCGCAGCGAGTTGTTGTTCCGGCACGGCATCGACCCGTACCGGGCGGGCCGCGACGTGGGCGAGGCCGAGTTCGATGCGGCCTGGACCGATCTGGTGGCGCTGATGAAGGTGGGCCTGCGGCGCGGCAAGATCATCGTGGTGCGGCCCGAACACGACCGCGGCGCGCCGTCCTATCGCCCCGACCGGCCGCGCACCTACGTGTACCGGCGGGCCGGCGAGGCCTGCCGGGTGTGCGGCGAGCCCGTCCGGACCGCGGTGCTGGAGGGCCGAAACGTGTTCTGGTGCCCCACCTGTCAGAAGTGAGCCCGCCCGCTCGATCGCCTCGGTTGGCAGGAAGCTCACAGCACGAAACGCCGGGGCCATTGTTTAGCCAAAGCATCTATGCGGGTATGAGTGTTCTTCGTGAAAACTCTTCCACGTTTGGCCGCAACGGCCCTCGCGATCGGTGGGCTGGGCCTGGCCGGCTTGGGCATCGCCCCGCAAGCCCAGGCCCATCCCGGGCCCTTCCCGCAATGGTGCCCCGGCGAATTCTGGGATCCGGGCTGGGGAAACAACTGGGACTGGAACAACTGCCATGACTGGCGTGGGGGCCCGCCCCCGCCGCCTCCGGGTCCGCCGGGACCGCCACCCCCGGGCTGGGGCCACCCTGGTCCGGGCGGACCGCCGCCGCCGCACGGCTGGCACCCCTGACGCCGCGTACGTCCACGTAACCCGAACGCGCCCCGCCGATCCCGGCGGGGCGCGTTCGCGTCGCAGTTAGCGGACGCCCAGCACGGAGTAGACCTCGTTGGACAGCGCCAGGCTGCGCGGATCGGCGTTGGCCTTGGTGGCGTCGAAGCGATTCATCACGTACGCGTAGCCGATCCGGTGTTCCAGGTCGACGAATCCGAACGAGCCGCCTAGCCCGCCGTGGCCGAAGATCCGCGGGTTGGGTCCGTTGACGCACCGCTGGTTGAGCATGTACCCCAGGCCCCAGCCGTGGTCGGCGACCCGCGGTCCCAGCACCAGGTCGGTGTCCAGCCCGCCCTGGCACACCCGCACCCGGTCCATGTGCTCGCGGCTGAGCAACTTCTCCTGGGCCAGCGCGTTGTAGAAGGTCGCCAAGCCGAGCGCCGACACCTGCCCGTTGGTGCCCGGGAACTCCAGTTCGCGCCACAGGTTCAGATCGTGCGAGCCCAGCTCGTCGTCGGGGGCGAAACCCATCGAGATGGACAGCCCGGCCTTGGGGTGCTCGGCAAGGCTCCTCGGGTCGGTGGGGGCGTTGGCGTCGGCCAGCAGGTCGCGGGCGTGCGGCTTGTTGACCCGCTCGGCGCAGCGGTGTTGTTCGGCCAGCGGCAACCCGATGTGGACGTCGGCGCCGAACGGTCCGGCGATCTCGGTGCGCAGGTAGTGGCCGATGGTTCGGCCGGTGACCCGGCGGAACACCTCGCCCATGATGAAACCGAAGGTGGTCATGTGGTAACCCTGGGCGGTGCCCGGCTCCCACCACGGCTCGGCGGCGGCCAGCTGTTCGCAGACGTAGTCCCAGTCGGCGACCTGTTCCCAGCGCATCCGGGTGCGCGGCCCGATCACCCCGGATCGGTGGCTCATCACCATCGCCAGGGTGATGTCTTGTTTGCCCGCCTGGGCGAACTCGGGCCAGTAGCGGGCCACCGGCGCCTGCAGGTCCAGCTGCCCGCGGTCGGCCAGTTGGTGCACACAGGTGGCGGACAGGCCCTTGGTGCCGGACAGCACCGTGGTCAGGGTGTTCTGCTGCCAGGGGCGGGTGCGCGCGGCGTCGGCCCAGCCGCCCCACAGATTGACGACCAGCGACCCGTCCACCCAGACGGCGACGGCCGCGCCGACCTCACCGCCGTGGGTGAAATTGCGCTCGAAGGCGTCGCGTACCCCGACGAAGTCCGGCGCACATGAGCCATGAATCGGCGCGTCCGTCTTCAGGTCGCTCATGGCGCCTCTCTATCGAGAAGATAGTTAGCCCGAGCGGGCGACGGGAATCGAACCCGCGTAGCTAGTTTGGAAGACTAGGGCTCTACCATTGAGCTACGCCCGCATGTGTCTAGTCGAGCGTGACTGTAGCTGGCGACGAAGATCAAATCTAATCGACGCGGCTTTGTGACCACCCCGTGAGGTCCGCGCGGTCGCTGCGAAGCCTGTGGCGGACCTGGCTTCGAGGGGCCTTAGGATCATCGAGGTCAGCGCGGGGTGTAGCGCAGCTTGGTAGCGCATCCGCTTTGGGAGCGGAAGGCCGCAGGTTCAAATCCTGTCACCCCGACCAGCACGACCGGCCCCGTGCCCCGCGCACGGCCCACCGACCGCCAGCAACGAGTACCGAGGAGCACACCCGTGAAGAGCACCGTCGAGCAGTTGAGCCCTACCCGGGTGCGCATCAACGTGGAGGTCCCCTTCGCCGAACTCGAGCCCGACTTCCAGCGGGCCTACAAGGAACTGGCCAAGCAGGTGCGGCTGCCCGGCTTCCGGCCCGGCAAGGCGCCGGCGAAGTTGCTGGAGGCCCGCTTCGGCCGGGAGGCGATGCTCGACCAGGTCGTCACCGAGGCGCTGCCCGGCCGGTACGGACAGGCCGTCGCCGAGTCGGAAGTGCACCCGCTGGGCCAGCCCGAGATCGAGGTCACCAAGAAGGAGTACGGGCAGGAGCTGGCCTTCACCGCCGAGGTCGACGTCCGTCCCGAGCTGAACCTGCCGGACCCGGGCGCCCTGAAGATCTCGGTGGACCCGATCGAGGTCACCGACGAGGACGTCGACGCCGAACTGCAGTCGCTGCGCGCCCGCTTCGGCACCCTGACCGGGGTGGAGCGCCCGGTGGCCGAGGGGGACTTCGTCTCGATCGACCTGTCGGCCACCATCGACGGGCAGGAGGTGCCCGGCGCCACCGCCCAGGGGCTGTCGCACGAGGTCGGCTCCGGCCGGCTCATCGAGGGGCTGGACGAGGCCCTGATCGGGATGTCCGTCGACGAATCCCGGGAGTTCACCACCAAGCTGGTGTCGGGCGAGCACGCCGGCCAGGACGCCCAGGTGACGGTCACGGTCAAGTCGGTCAAGGAGCGCGAGCTGCCCGAGCCCGACGACGAGTTCGCCCAACTGGCCAGCGAATTCGACACCATCGACGAGCTGCGGGCCAACCTGCGCGAGCAGGTCGGCCGGGTCAAGCGGGCGCAGCAGGCCGAACGCATCCGCGACGCCGCGATCGACACCCTGCTCGAGCAGGTCGACATCCCGTTGCCGGAAGCAATCGTCAAGGCCCAGGTGGACAGCGCCCTGCACGGCGCGCTGCACAGCCTCAACCACGACGAGTCCAAACTCGAGGAAGTGCTTGCCCAGCAAGGGAAGTCCCGCGAGGAGTTCGAGAACGAGACGCGCACCGCCGCCGAGACGGACGTCAAGAAGCAGTTACTGCTCGACGCACTGGCCGACAAGCTGCAGGTCCAGGTCGGCCAGGAAGACCTGACCGAGCGGCTGGTGGCGACCTCGCGGCAGTACGGCATCGAGCCGCAGCAGTTGCTGGCCTACCTTCAGGAGAACAACCAGCTGCCGGCCATGTTCGCCGATGTGCGACGGGCGCTGGCCATCGCCGAGGTGATCCGGGCGGCGACGGTCACCGACACCGCCGGCAACACCATCGACACCAGTGAGTTCTTCGGCAAGCGCCCGTCGGGCGACGGCGCCGCCGATGAGGACGCCGATCAGGCCGACGAATCCACCACGGCCGACGCCGGCGAATGACCTTGCCGGTCACGCTGTGAGCGAACGCGCCCCGTTTCCGGGGTGCGTGGCCGCGAAACGGCGGGCCCGGTTGGTTAGTGTCGGTGCAGAGAAGAACTCGAGAAAGCAGGTAACCCAGTCGTGTCTGACATGCGTTCGCCCTCGCAGGGTCTCAACCTCACGGACTCGGTCTATGAGCGCTTGCTGTCCGAGCGCATCATCTTCCTGGGTTCGGAGGTCAACGACGACGTCGCCAACCGGCTGTGCGCGCAGATCCTGCTGCTCGCCGCCGAAGACCCCACCAAGGACATCTCGCTCTACATCAACTCCCCGGGCGGTTCGATCAGCGCCGGCATGGCCATCTACGACACCATGGTGCTGGCGCCCTGCGACATCGCCACCTACGCGATGGGCATGGCCGCCTCGATGGGCGAGTTCTTGTTGGCGGCGGGCACCAAGGGCAAGCGCTACGCGCTGCCGCACGCCCGCATCCTGATGCACCAGCCGCTCGGCGGGGTCACCGGCAGCGCGGCCGACATCGCCATCCAGGCCGAGCAGTTCCACGTCATCAAAAAGGAGATGTTCCGGCTCAACGCCGAATTCACCGGACAGTCGATCGAACGCATCGAGGCCGACTCCGACCGCGACCGCTGGTTCACCGCCCAGGAAGCCCTCGAGTACGGGTTCGTCGACCACATCATCACCCGCGCCGCCACCATCACCAACGGAGAAGCACAGTGAACCCTCAGATCCAGCCCCAGGCGCGCTACATCCTGCCGTCGTTCATCGAGCACTCCAGCTTCGGGATCAAGGAATCCAACCCGTACAACAAGCTGTTCGAGGAGCGCATCATCTTCCTCGGCGTCCAGGTGGACGACGCGTCGGCGAACGACATCATGGCGCAGCTGCTGGTGCTGGAGTCGCTGGACCCGGACCGCGACATCACCATGTACATCAATTCGCCCGGCGGCGGATTCACCTCGCTGATGGCCATTTACGACACCATGCAGTACGTGCGCGCCGACATTCAGACGGTGTGCCTCGGTCAGGCCGCCTCGGCGGCGGCGGTGCTGCTGGCCGCCGGCACCCCGGGCAAGCGGATGGCGCTGCCCAACGCGCGGGTGCTGATCCACCAGCCGTCGCTGCAGGGCGTGATCCAGGGGCAGTTCTCCGACCTGGAGATCCAGGCCGCCGAGATCGAGCGGATGCGCACGCTGATGGAGACCACCCTGGCCCGTCACACCGGCAAGGACGCCGCGACCATCCGCAAGGACACCGACCGGGACAAGATCCTGACCGCCGAAGAGGCCAAGGACTACGGGATCATCGACACCGTGCTGGAGTACCGCAAGCTGTCGGCGCAGACGGCCTAACTCGCTGCGCCGAACGTGCACTCAGGGCAATTTTTTGGCGGAATTTTCGCCGTCACTGCACGCTCGGCGAACGGCCGCGATGTCGGTGGGCCGCACCCGGCAGCATCCGCCGACGATACGTGCTCCCGCCGAGATCCATTGGCTTGCAAGTTCTACGGAAAACTTTGATCGGCCCGTCCAGGCGCGACCATCCCAGTGTTCGCCGCTGTTGGGATACACGATCACGGGTTTGCCGACGGCTCGGGCCGGCCCGATCGCCGGAAGCACATCATCCGGCGCGCAGCAATTGACGCCGACAGCGACAATCTCGGGCACCCCTGCCGCCACCGCGAAAGCGTCGGCTAGCGGCTGACCCGCCCGGGTGTGGGCGCCGTCAATGGTGTAGCTCAGCCACGCCGGCACACCGAGCGAGCGCACCAGATTCACCAGCGCCTCGGCCTCGTCGACGTCGGGGATGGTTTCCGCTGCCAAGACGTCCGCGTCGGCGTCGGCCAACACCTCCAGCCGCGGCCGGTGCCAGTCCTCCAGCTGCCTCACGCTGAGCCCGTAGCGGCCGCGGTATTCGGAGCCGTCCGCAAGTGCGGCGCCGTACGGGCCCACCGACGCGGCCACGTGGCCCGCAACACCTGCCTCATCCCGCGCAGCCTTGGCGAGTTCGACACTGCGCCGAAGCAATCCGGCGGTGTCGGAACGGCTGATTCCGCGGGCCGCGAAGCCCTCGAAGGACGCCTGGTAGCTGGCCGTCGTCGCGATCATCGCCCCGGCGCGGAAGTAGGCGGCGTGCACCGCGACGATCTCCTGCGGGGCGTCGGCCAGCAGCCGCGCCGACCACAACGGGTCGGAGAGGTCGTGACCGCGCGCTTCCAGCTCGGTGGCCAGGCCGCCGTCGAGCAGCACGGGATCGCTGGGCCAGGTGAAGCCCCCGGCTGAACCCACCTGGCCACTGTAGGGTGATTTCGTGGGGGTTCGCCCGCGCCTCGAGCCGGCCGCCAGCCTCGGTCGCATCACGACCGCGACACGCCAAAGACACGCAAAGCGCGTCTATCGCGAGTCACGGGCACCGTGTGGCTATATGTTTCATCCATACGGAAAGAGGCACGAACCCCCGCAAATACCATGAGCGCGATTCGGCGTTTATGGTCGCGGCGGGCCCGATCAAGCGGGTAGCGTCGGTGAATACATGCGGGACAGGCAAGACCAACGGCGAACAGGAAGTAGGCCCTCAGCACCATGGCGCGCATCGGAGACGGCGGTGACCTGCTGAAGTGCTCGTTCTGCGGAAAGAGCCAGAAACAGGTCAAGAAACTCATTGCTGGCCCCGGCGTGTACATCTGCGATGAGTGCATCGACCTCTGCAACGAGATCATCGAAGAGGAGCTCGCCGACGCCGACGACGTGAAGCTCGACGAGCTGCCCAAGCCGATCGAGATCCGGGAGTTCCTCGAGGGATACGTCATCGGGCAGGACACCGCCAAGCGGACGCTGGCCGTGGCGGTGTACAACCACTACAAGCGCATCCAGGCCGGCGAGAAGGGCCGCGACTCGCGCCACGAACCGGTCGAGCTGACCAAGTCCAACATCTTGATGCTGGGGCCGACCGGATGCGGCAAGACCTACCTGGCCCAGACGCTGGCCAAGATGCTCAACGTGCCGTTCGCCATCGCCGACGCCACCGCGCTCACCGAGGCCGGATACGTCGGTGAGGACGTGGAGAACATCCTGCTGAAGCTGATCCAGGCCGCCGACTACGACGTCAAGCGCGCCGAGACCGGCATCATCTACATCGACGAGGTGGACAAGATCGCGCGCAAGAGCGAGAACCCGTCGATCACCCGCGACGTGTCGGGGGAGGGCGTGCAGCAGGCCTTGCTGAAGATCCTGGAGGGCACCCAGGCGTCGGTGCCGCCGCAGGGCGGCCGCAAGCACCCGCACCAGGAGTTCATCCAGATCGACACCACCAACGTGTTGTTCATCGTGGCGGGCGCCTTCGCCGGGCTGGAGAAGATCATCTACGAGCGCGTCGGCAAGCGGGGCCTGGGTTTTGGCGCCGAGGTGCGCTCCAAGGCCGAGATCGACACCACCGATCACTTCGCCGAGGTCATGCCCGAGGACCTGATCAAGTTCGGTCTGATCCCCGAGTTCATCGGCCGGTTGCCCGTGGTCGCCTCGGTCACCAACCTGGACCGCGAGTCGCTGGTCAAGATCCTGTCCGAGCCGAAGAACGCTCTGGTCAAGCAGTACACCCGGCTGTTCGAGATGGACGGCGTGGAGCTGGAGTTCACCGACGACGCGCTGGAGGCGATCGCCGATCAGGCCATCCACCGCGGCACCGGGGCCCGCGGCCTGCGCGCGATCATGGAAGAAGTGCTGCTGCCGGTGATGTACGACATCCCCAGCCGCGACGACGTCGCCAAGGTTGTGGTGACCAAGGAGACCGTGCAGGACAACGTGTTGCCGACGATCGTGCCGCGCAAGCCGTCGCGCACCGAGCGTCGCGACAAGAGCGCCTGACGCGACCCCGCGCCCCTGCCGCGGCTAAGCGCGGCGGTTAACGCTCACGACGTGACCAATAACACAGTCTGGTGCGGTCCGCGTCGGCGCCACCACCCTGACTTGGGCTTTTGGTGAGTTAACGCCCGCGTGTGGTGGGTATCAGGTGACCATGTACGCGCGAAATGAGTGCCATAATTGGTACCGCCAGTGACATAAAACCGTGATGGCCGGAGACTCACTTCGCCGGCGCGTAATCTGAAGCTGCGCGAACTGTCTGTCCGGTGAACAAATGGAGGGCAACGACGTGGATCCGAACGGCAGCGGAGCCGGATCAGACTCACAGAATGGGGCTTCCCCCAACGGATCTAGCCGTCAGCGCCTGGAACAGGTCGTCATCCGCTTCGCCGGTGACTCCGGTGACGGCATGCAGCTCACCGGCGACCGGTTCACCTCCGAGGCAGCGCTTTTCGGCAACGACCTGGCGACCCAGCCGAACTACCCCGCCGAGATCCGCGCGCCCGCAGGCACTCTGCCCGGTGTCTCGTCGTTCCAGATTCAGATCGCCGACTACGACATCCTGACCGCCGGCGACCGGCCCGACGTCCTCGTCGCGATGAATCCCGCTGCGCTGAAGGCCAATATCGGCGACCTGCCGCGCGGCGGCATGGTGATCGCGAACTCCGACGAGTTCACCAAGCGCAACCTGACCAAGGTGGGTTACGTCACCAACCCGCTGGAGACCGACGAGTTGTCCGACTACGTGGTGCATTCCGTCGCGATGACCACGCTGACGCTCGGTGCTGTCGAATCCATCGGCGCGTCGAAGAAGGACGGTCAGCGGGCCAAGAACATGTTCGCGCTCGGTCTGTTGTCGTGGATGTACGGTCGGCCGATCGAAACCAGCGAAAAGTTCATCCGGGAGAAGTTCGCCCGCAAGCCCGAGGTCGCCGAGACCAACGTGCTGGCGCTCAAGGCCGGCTGGAACTACGGCGAGACGACCGAGGCGTTCGGCACCACGTACGAGGTTTCCCGCGCGACGCTGCCGGCCGGTGAATACCGGCAGATCTCCGGCAACACCGCGCTGGCCTACGGCATCGTCGCGGCCGGTCAGCTGGCCGACATTCCGGTCGTGCTGGGCAGCTACCCGATCACGCCGGCCTCCGACATCCTGCACGAGCTGTCCAAGCACAAGAACTTCAACGTCATCACCTTCCAGGCCGAGGACGAGATCGGCGGGATCTGCGCCGCGATCGGCGCCTCCTACGGCGGCGCGCTGGGCGTCACCACCACGTCCGGGCCGGGCATCTCGCTGAAGTCCGAAGCGCTCGGGCTGGCCGTGATGACCGAATTGCCCCTGCTCGTCGTCGACGTGCAGCGCGGCGGGCCGTCGACCGGCCTGCCCACCAAGACCGAGCAGGCCGACCTGCTGCAGGCGTTGTTCGGCCGCAACGGCGAGTCGCCGGTCGCGGTGCTGGCGCCGCGCTCGCCGTCGGACTGCTTCGAAACCGCGCTGGAGGCGGCGCGCATCGCGGTGTCGTACCACACCCCGGTGATCGTGTTGTCCGACGGCGCGATCGCCAACGGCTCGGAGCCGTGGCGCATTCCGGACGTCAGCACGCTGCCGCGCATCACGCACGCCTTCGCCAAGCCGGGCGAACCGTTCCAGCCCTACGCCCGCGACCCCGAGACGCTGGCCCGGCAATTCGCCGTTCCGGGCACGCCGGGCCTCGAGCACCGCATCGGCGGGCTGGAAGCCGCGAACGGCTCGGGCAACATCTCCTACGAGCCGGTCAACCACGACCTGATGGTGCGGTTGCGCCAGGCCAAGATCGACGGCATCTCGGTGCCCGATCTCGAGGTCGACGACCCCACGGGCGACGCCGAGCTGCTGCTGATCGGGTGGGGCAGCTCTTACGGCCCGATCGGTGAGGCCTGCCGGCGCGCGCGGCGCAAGGGCATCAAGGTGGCGCACGCCCACCTGCGCTACCTCAACCCGTTCCCGGCCAACCTGGGCGAGGTGTTGCGGCGGTACCCGCAGGTGGTGTGCCCGGAGATGAACCTGGGGCAGCTGGCCCTGCTGCTGCGCGGCAAGTACCTGGTAGACGTGCAATCGGTCAGCAAGGTACAGGGCGTGGCGTTCCTGGCCGACGAGATCGGTCGCGTCATTCGCGCCGCGCTGGGCGGCACGCTGGCCGAGGTCGAGAACGACAAGACGATGGTCGCCAGGATGGCGGCGGCAACGGTTGGAGCCAGCGCATGAGCGCACTGGTGACAACACAGAGCGAAGCGATGAGGAGGAGCGGCGCTCGTGACTGACGTGGTCGGCAACTTGGCGGGTAAGGACCTCGGTCTGACCGCGAAGTTGACCAAGAACGACGGGGTTCCCACAACGGACCAGCCGCAGAAGGCCAAGGACTTCACCAGTGACCAGGAGGTTCGCTGGTGCCCGGGCTGCGGGGACTACGTCATCCTCAACACCATCCGCAACTTCCTGCCGGACCTGGGGCTGCGCCGCGAGAACATCGTGTTCATCAGCGGCATCGGCTGCTCGAGCCGCTTCCCGTACTACCTGGAAACCTACGGCTTCCACTCCATCCACGGCCGCGCGCCGGCCATCGCCACCGGGTTGGCGCTGGCCCGCGAGGACCTGTCGGTGTGGGTGGTCACCGGTGACGGCGACGCATTGTCGATCGGCGGCAACCACCTGATCCACGCGCTGCGCCGCAACGTCAACATCACGATCCTGTTGTTCAACAACCGGATCTACGGGCTGACCAAGGGGCAGTACTCGCCCACGTCGGAGGTCGGCAAGATCACCAAGTCGACCCCGATGGGATCGCTGGACCACCCGTTCAATCCGGTGTCGTTGGCCCTGGGCGCCGAGGCGACCTTCGTCGGCCGCGCACTGGACTCCGACCGGGCCGGTCTGACCGAGGTGCTGCAGGCGGCGGCCGGGCACCGGGGTGCCGCCGTCGTCGAGATCCTGCAGGACTGCCCGATCTTCAACGACGGCTCGTTCGACGTGCTGCGCAAGGAGGGCGCCGAGGAGCGGGTCATCAGCGTCCGGCACGGCGAACCAATTGTGTTCGGCGCCAACGGCGAATACTGCGTGGTGAAGTCCGGTTTCGGCCTGGAGGTCGCCAAGACCGCCGACGTGTCGGTCGACGAGATCGTGGTGCACGACGCGCACACCGACAACTCGGCGTACGCCTTCGCGTTGTCGCGGCTGTCGGACCAGAACCTCGAGCACACCGTGCTGGGTATCTTCCGCGACATCAGCCGGCCCACCTACGACGACGCCGCGCGCGCCCAGGTCCAGGCCGCCCAGTCGGCCAAGGCGTTCGACTCCGCGGCGCTGCAGTCGCTGCTGCGTGGCCGCGACACCTGGACCGTCGACTGACGTGGCCGACTCGATGCAACTGGCAGGGATCGTGCTTGCCGGCGGTGAATCGCGGCGGATGGGCCGCGACAAGGCCACCCTGCCGGGGCCCCGCGGGGCCGCGACGCTCCTCGAGTACGTCGTCGGGGTGCTCACTCAGCGCTGCGACCCGATCTTGGTGATGGCCGCCCCGGGGCAACCGTTGCCCGAGGTGACGGCGCGCATCATCCGCGACGAGATACGCGGCCAGGGGCCGCTGCCGGCGACCGGCCGGGGCCTGCGCGCCGCCGCCGAGGCAGGCGCCCGGTACGCGTTCGTCTGCGCCGTCGACATGCCGCTGCTGTCCCCCGAATTGATCGATGACCTGGTGCATTTGGCCACCGAGACCAAGGCCGAGGTGGTGCTGCCGTGGGACGGCCGCAGTCACTACCTTGCCTCGCTGTACCGCACCGATCTGGCCGAGCGGATCGACCGGCTGGTCGCCGGCGGCGCCCGATCGATGCGAGCCCTGATCGACGCCTCCGACGCCCAGCAGATCGTGCTGCCGGAATCGCGGTTCCTGGCCAACGTCAACACCGAGGCCGACCTGCGCGCCCTGGCGCAGGCGCGGGCCTGACAATCGGCCGGCGAATTCAGCGAATTCCCCTCTGCCGCCGAATTCGCGGCTGGTATCAATGCGGTAGCGCAAGCGAATGCGGCGTTATTGTTCCCTTTCGAATCGGTCTGGCCCGTCCATACCAGCGTCCCATCGTGATCTGTTGGGGCAGCGGCGATTTGAATGCACGTGTCGGAATCGGGTGCCGGCGTCCCACGGTTTTGCAAGCGGGCCGCCCAGCCATGACGCTGTCGGGCGTGGCAAATTCGAATCGGTGAATTCCCGCGACCCCGGTGTGCACGGTGGGTATCGCGCGGTGCCTGTGAAAGACGCTGCAGCACTGTCTATTTGGTGAAATCTATTGCGGGCGTTGGTAATACGATGACGACGGACCGCGGCATCGGTGTACCCAGTGGACAATTTGTTTTCCAAAAAACCATGCAGCGCAACGCTACTCGGCGTACGGGCGCACGATGTGCTGCTACTCGGCGTGGCGCGCGCTGTTGCGGCGCCCGCTGCGTTATTCTCCCGAACCCCCATCGGTGGGGGTCGAATGCGTTGAAGCACCACCGGATCGGGCTGTTCACCCGGCAAACGATGGTGCGCCAGCTCACAAAATACGCGTGATTCGGCTCACCATTTGTTTGCCCGGGCACTCCGCGAGCTCCCGCCGAAAATGCCCGCACGACCTGCGAAAATGCCCGCGCTATCGCGGCGTGATCGGCTCGTTACCGAAACGAGATATCCAGTTTCCGAAGATGACGAATGCAGCGGCGTCTTCTACGGTCCGTGTTAGCCCACAACGGGTTACGGAAGAGTAATCGAAAATTGAATCCACGGACCCGCGTGTGAGCGGCGGCACGGACGGCGACAGCCCGCCCGTGACCGGTGGGTGAAGCCCGCCGGCAGACCTGGCCCGCCGCTGTCGTGCCCGACCCAGACGGCACGTCCCGAAGCAGGCATTTCAACCAACAGCCTCAGCCCACCTCCGTGGGCTTGCTTTGGCGCGCGCGCACCGCGAAAGGAAGGATATTGAGGAACGTCCGCAAGACGCTCATTCTCGCCGCGGTCACGGGCACGCTCGTGACCATCCCGTCCGCTACTGCTCACGCAGACGCGGAGCAGGTGGGCTTCGACCCGAACATGCCGGCCGCCGGCCCCGCCCCGGACGCGCCACCGCCCCCGGCCCCGGATGCGCCGCCGGCCCCGGCTCCGGACGCCCCGCCGGCCCCGGACGCTCCGCCGCCCCCGGCTCCGGACGCCCCGCCGCCGCCGGCCCCGGATGCGCCGCCGGCCCCGGGCCCGGACGTCCCGCCGCCTCCCGCTCCCAAGGCGTACAGCGTGAACTGGGACGCCATCGCGCAGTGCGAGTCGGGCGGCAACTGGGGGATCAACACCGGTAACGGCTACGCCGGTGGCCTGCAGTTCACCTCGAGCACCTGGCACGCCAACGGCGGCAGTGGCTCCCCGGCCGGCGCCAGCCGCGAGGAGCAGATCCGGGTCGCCGAGAACGTGCTGCACTCGCAGGGCATCGGCGCGTGGCCGGTGTGCGGCCGCCGCGGCTGATCCCAGCCATCCAAGAAGTGCCGGGCCTAGTGCCCGGCACTTCTTGGCTCCAGGGGTAGCGTCGGGCCGGTGACCGCAACACCGCGCGAATTCGACATTGTGTTGTATGGGGCTACCGGCTTCGTCGGCAAGCTCACCGCCGAGTACCTGGCCGGGGCGGCACCGGACAAGCGGATTGCGCTGGCCGGCAGGTCCACCGAGAAGCTGCGTGCCGTCCGCGACTCGCTCGGCGACGCCGCGCAGTCCTGGTCGGTCCTGCAGGCCGACGCCAGCTCGCCCGCCACCCTCAACGAGATGGCGGCCTGCACCCAGGTCGTCATCACCACGGTCGGCCCGTACACCCGCTACGGGCTGCCGCTGGTGGCCGCGTGCGCGGCCGCCGGCACCGACTACGCCGACCTGACCGGAGAGGCGATGTTCGTCCGGGACAGCATCGACTCCTATCACAAGCAGGCCGCGGATACCGGCGCCCGCATCGTGCACGCCTGCGGATTCGATTCGGTGCCGTCGGACCTCAGCGTGTACGCGCTGTACCGGGCGGCGCGCGATGACGGCGCCGGCGAGCTCGTCGACACCGACCTGGTGGTGCGTTCCTTCTCCGGCGGGGTGTCCGGTGGCACCGTCGCCTCGATGCTCGAAGTGCTCGACACCGCATCTTGCGATCCCGAGGCCCGGCGCCAGCTCGCCGACCCCTACACGTTGAGCAGCGACCGCGGCGCCGAACCCGACGTCGGGCCGCAGCCCGATCTGCCGTGGCGACGGGGTCGCCAGATCGCGCCGGAACTGGCCGGGGTGTGGACCGCGGGCTTCGTCATGGCGCCCTACAACACCCGGATCGTGCGGCGCAGCAACGCATTGCTCGACTGGGCCTACGGCCGGTCGTTGCGTTACAGCGAAAGCATGAGCCTGGGCTCGTCGCCGCTGGCGCCGGTGGCCTCCGCGGTGGTGGGCGGAACGGCCGCCGCGACGTTCGGGTTGGGCAGCCGCTATTTCCGGTTCCTGCCGCGCCGGCTGGTGGAGCGCATCGTGCCCAAGCCGGGAACCGGCCCCAGCCCGGCGGCCCGCGAGCGCGGTTACTACCGGATCGAGACGTACACCACGACCACCAGCGGCGCCCGCTACGTGGCCCGGATGGAACAGCGCGGGGACCCCGGCTACAAGGCGACCTCGGTGCTGTTGGGGGAGAGCGGGCTGGCGCTGGCCTTCGACCGCGACAAGCTCCCGCCGCTGTACGGGGTTCTCACCCCCGCGGCCGCAATGGGCGACGCGCTGCTGGACCGATTCCCCGGCGCGGGCGTGTCCTTGCAGGTCGACCGGCTCGCCGGGTGACCCGGCTCACGGTTCGGGCACTTACATGAAGGTAAACGTCGCTCCCTAGAATTGACGGGTGACCGCCAGCCGCAGCCCCGCCACCGACCTGCCCAAGTCGTGGGACCCGGCCGCGGCCGAATACGCGATCTATCGCCAGTGGGTGGACGCCGGGTACTTCACCGCGAACCCGGCCAGCGACAAACCCGGCTACTCGATCGTGTTGCCGCCGCCCAACGTCACCGGCAGCCTGCACATGGGCCACGCGCTGGAGCACACCATGATGGACGCCCTGACCCGGCGCAAGCGGATGCAGGGCTACGAGGTGCTCTGGCAGCCCGGCATGGATCACGCCGGCATCGCGACCCAGAGCGTGGTGGAAAAGCAGCTCGCGGTCGACGGCAAGACCAAAGAGGACTTCGGTCGCGAGCTGTTCATCGAGAAGGTGTGGGACTGGAAGCGCGAGTCCGGCGGCGCCATCGGCGGCCAGATGCGCCGGCTGGGCGACGGGGTGGACTGGAGCCGCGACCGGTTCACCATGGACGAGGGCCTGTCCCGGGCTGTGCGCACCATCTTCAAAAGGCTCTACGACGCCGGGCTGATCTACCGCGCCGAGCGGCTGGTCAACTGGTCGCCGGTGCTGCAGACGGCCCTCTCCGACATCGAGGTCAACTACGAGGAGGTCGAGGGCGAGCTGGTGTCGTTCCGCTACGGCTCGCTCGACGACTCGGGCCCTCACATCGTGGTGGCCACCACCCGGGTCGAGACGATGCTGGGCGACACCGCCATCGCGGTGCATCCCGACGACGAGCGCTACCGGCACCTGGTCGGTAGCAGCCTGCCGCACCCGTTCGTGGACCGGCAGCTGCTGATCGTCGCCGACGAGCACGTCGACCCCGAATTCGGCACCGGCGCAGTCAAAGTCACGCCCGCGCACGACCCCAACGACTTCGAGATCGGGCTGCGCCACCAGTTGCCGATGATCTCGATCATGGACACCAGGGGCCGAATCGCCGACACCGGAACACAATTCGACGGCATGGACCGGTTCGCGGCCCGGGTCGCGGTGCGCGAGGCGCTGGCCGCGCAGGGCCGCATCGTCGAGGAGAAGCGACCCTACCTGCACAGCGTCGGGCATTCCGAGCGCAGCGGCGAGCCGATCGAGCCGCGGTTGTCGCTGCAATGGTGGGTCCGGGTGGAATCGCTGGCCAAGGCCGCCGGTGACGCGGTTCGCAACGGCGACACGGTGATTCACCCGACCAGCATGGAACCGCGCTGGTTCGCCTGGGTGGACGACATGCACGACTGGTGCATCTCGCGGCAGCTGTGGTGGGGCCACCGCATCCCGATCTGGTACGGGCCCAACGGCGAACAACGCTGCGTCGGCCCGGACGAAACACCGCCCGAGGGCTGGGAGCAGGACCCCGACGTGCTGGACACCTGGTTCTCCTCGGCGCTGTGGCCGTTCTCCACCCTGGGCTGGCCGGAGAAGACGCCGGAGCTGGAAAAGTTCTATCCCACAAGCGTTCTGGTCACCGGCTACGACATCCTCTTCTTCTGGGTGGCCAGAATGATGATGTTCGGCACCTTCGTCGGCGACGACGACGCCATCACCCTGGACGGCCGGCGCGGCCCGCAGGTGCCGTTCACCGACGTCTTCCTGCACGGGCTGATCCGCGACGAGTCCGGTCGCAAGATGAGCAAGTCCAAGGGCAACGTCATCGACCCGCTGGACTGGGTGGACATGTTCGGCGCCGACGCCCTGCGGTTCACCCTGGCCCGCGGCGCCAGCCCCGGCGGCGATCTGGCGATCGGGGAGGATCACGTCCGGGCGTCGCGCAACTTCTGCACCAAGCTGTTCAACGCCACCCGCTATGCGCTGCTCAACGGCGCGCAGCTGGCGCAGCTGCCGCCACTCGACGAGCTGACCGACGCCGACCGATGGATCCTGGGGCGGCTGGAAGAGGTTCGCGCGGAAGTCGATTCGGCGTTCGACAACTACGAGTTCAGCCGGGCCTGTGAATCGCTCTACCACTTCGCCTGGGACGAATTCTGCGACTGGTACGTCGAATTGGCCAAAACACAACTGGCCGAAGGAATTACACACACCACGGCGGTGCTGGCAACAACGCTGGACACGCTGCTGCGGCTGCTGCACCCGGTGATCCCGTTCATCACCGAGGCGCTGTGGCAGGCCCTGACCGGCAACGAGTCCCTGGTGATCGCCGACTGGCCGCGGTCGTCCGGCGTCGGCCTGGATCAGGTTGCCGCGCAACGGATCACCGACATGCAGAAGCTGGTGACCGAGGTCCGCCGGTTCCGCAGCGACCAGGGGCTGGCGGACCGGCAGAAGGTGCCGGCCCGACTGGCCGGTGTCACGGAATCCGATCTGGACACCCAGGTGAGCGCGGTGACCTCGCTGGCCTGGCTCACCGACGCGGGGCCCGACTTCCGCCCGTCGGCGTCGGTGGAGGTGCGGCTGCGCGGCGGCACCGTGGTCGTCGAGCTCGACACCTCGGGCAGCATCGACGTCGCCGCCGAGCGGCGCCGGCTGGAAAAGGATCTGGCCGCCGCCCACAAGGAGCTGGCGTCGACCACCGCCAAACTGGCCAACGAGGACTTCCTGGCCAAGGCGCCCCCGCACGTCGTCGACAAGATCCGGGACCGACAGCGGCTGGCGCAGGAGGAAAGCGAGCGGATCAACGCGCGGCTGGCCGTGCTGCAATGACCGAGCCGCCCGACTGGGCGCCGGAGCACGACGTTCCCGACCCGGTCCCCACCCCGGACGAGATCGCCGCGCTGCTGCAGGTCGAACACCTGCTGGACCAGCGCTGGCCGGAGACCAAGATCGAGCCCAGCCTGACCCGGATCAGCGCACTGCTGGACCTGTTGGGCTCGCCGCAGCGCGCCTACCCGTCCATCCACGTCGCGGGCACCAACGGCAAGACCTCGGTGGCCCGGATGATCGACGCGCTGGTCACCGCGCTGCACCGGCGCACCGGGCGCACCACCAGCCCGCACCTGCAATCCGCGGTGGAGCGCATCTCGATCGACGCCAAGCCGATCAGCCCGGCCCGGTATGTCGACACCTACCGCGAAATCGAGCCGTTCGTGCAGATGGTCGATCAGCAATCGCAAGCCGCCGGGGGACCGGCGATGAGTAAGTTCGAGGTGCTCACCGCGATGGCGTTCGCCGCGTTCGCCGACGCCCCGGTCGACGTCGCCGTGGTCGAGGTGGGCATGGGGGGACGCTGGGACGCCACCAACGTGGTCAACGCCCCGGTCGCGGTCATCACCCCGATCTCCATCGACCACGTCGACTACCTGGGCCACGATCTCGCCGGGATTGCCGGGGAGAAGGCCGGCATCATCACCCGGGCGCCCGCGGGGGCACCCGACACCGTCGCGGTCATCGCCCAGCAGCCGCCGGAGGTGATGGAGGTGCTGTTGGCGCAGTGCGTGCAGGCCGACGCCGCGGTGGCCCGCGCGGGCTCGGAGTTCGCGGTGCTGGGCCGGCAGGTCGCGATCGGCGGGCAGCTGCTGCAGCTGCAGGGGCTGGGCGGGGTGTATTCCGACGTCTACCTGCCGCTGCACGGCGAGCACCAGGTGCACAACGCCGCGCTGGCCCTGGCGGCGGTCGAGGCGTTCTTCGGCGCCGGCGCCCAGCGCCAGCTCGACGTCGACGCCGTTCGTGCCGGTTTCGCCGCCGTCACAAGCCCCGGCCGGCTTGAGCGAATGCGCAGCGCCCCAACGGTTTTCATCGACGCCGCGCACAATCCCGCCGGCGCGGCGGCCCTGGCGCGCACGCTGGCCGACGAATTCGACTTCCGCTTCCTGGTCGGCGTGCTCAGCGTCCTCGCCGACAAGGACGTCGACGGCATCCTGGCCGCGCTGCAGCCGGTGTTCCACTCCGTGGTGGTCACCCACAACGGGTCCCCGCGGGCGCTCGACGTCGAGTCGCTGGCCCTGGCGGCGCGCGAGCAGTTCGGCCCCGATCGGGTGAGCACCGCCGAGAACCTCAGCGACGCCATCGACGTCGCGACCGCGCTGGTCGACGACGCCGTCCGGGACGGGTTGGTGGACGGGCAGGCCGAGGACTTCGCCGGGACCGGGATCGTCATCACCGGCTCGGTGGTCACCGCCGGCGCGGCGCGAACCCTGTTCGGTCGTGATCCGCAATGACCCGGCCCGACCCACCCGAAGGCCCGCAGCAGCGCGGCGCGGCCGACCCGTGGCGCAGCTTCGGCGCGGTGATGGCCGCCACCCTGATCCTGGAGGCCATCGTCGTGCTGCTGGCGATCCCGGTGGTGGGCGCGGTCGGCGGCGGGCTGACGCGGG
The DNA here is from genome assembly GCF_025821985.1 of Mycobacterium timonense. NCBI lineage: Bacteria > Bacillati > Actinomycetota > Actinomycetes > Mycobacteriales > Mycobacteriaceae > Mycobacterium > Mycobacterium timonense. Next base: position 46,588 of record NZ_JACKSY010000038.1, read on the forward strand.
TGTCGCTGGGCTATCTGATCGGGCTGGCCGTTCTGCTGGTGCTGCTGGCCGGGGTGCAGCGCAGACCGTGGGCGATCTGGGTCAACCTGGGCGCGCAGGCGATCCTGCTGGCCGGCTTCGCCGTGTACCCGGGGGTGGGGTTCATCGGTGTGCTGTTCACCGGGCTGTGGGCGCTGATCGCCTACTTCCGCGCCGAGGTCCGCCGCCGGCAGGGATGACGCCCGGCGTCTGGCCAGCTGGTTATGTACGCTGTCCGCCGTGACCGAACGGACATTGGTACTGATCAAGCCGGACGGCGTCCAGCGGCAGCTGGTGGGGGAGATCATCGGCCGGATCGAGCGGAAGGGCCTCACCCTCGTCGCGCTGGAGCTGCGGCACGTCAGCCAAGATCTGGCCGCCCAGCATTACGCGGAGCACGAGGGCAAGCCGTTCTTCGCGTCGTTGCTGGAGTTCATCACCTCCGGTCCGGTGGTCGCGGCCATCGTCGAGGGGCCGCGGGCGATCGCGGCGTTCCGGCAGCTCGCCGGGGGAACCGACCCGGTGGAGAAGGCGATTCCCGGCACCATCCGGGGCGATTTCGGGTTGGAGACGCAGTTCAACCTGGTGCACGGGTCCGATTCGGTCGAGTCGGCGAAACGGGAAATCGGATGTACTCGGTCAGCACGTTGGTCGCAGTCGGCTGATGGGTGGTAGGCCGTCGAGTGCGCTGTGGCGGCGTTGAGTGTTGTAGAACTCAAGCCAGGGTGCAAGCGCGTGGGCGCGGTCGGCATTGGAGGCAAAAACTCGGCGGTATGACCATTCGACCTGCAGGGTGCGGTTGAATCTCTCGACCTTGCCGTTCTGCCAAGGGCAGTGCGGTTTGATGAACAGGTGTTTGGCGCCGATCGCCGCGATGGCATTCGCCACCTCGGCGGAGCGCCGGTAGCTTAAGTGGTTGTCGGTAATGACACGTTCGATACGTGAAATACCTTGCTGTGCAAAGTAACCAGCGGCTCGCCCGATGAATCCGGCGCATGTCAGGCCCTTCTCGTCGGCCAAGATCTCCGAGTACGCCAGCCGGCTGTGATCGTCGACCATCGAGTGCACATAGTCATAGCCGATCCCGCGACCACGGACCTCTTCGCGGCGGCCGTGAGCGCGCCACCCGCCCCCGTCAGGGATGCGGCCGAGTTTCTTGACGTCAACGTGGACCAATTCCCCGGGATGGTCGCGCTCGTAGCGCACGGCGGTGGCCTTCGATGCTTTGATCAGTGCACCGGTCATCGGATCGCAGTCGCGCAGACAAGGCTCACCCTGACGGCGCAGGATACGTCCCACCGTGCGCGCCGGGATGCCCAATTCTGGCCCCAACCAGTCCTGGCCGCGACGATGAGCCCGGCGAGCGGCTACGACCTGCCGCTCCACTGCGAGGGACGTGCGGCGCGGCGAGCAATGAGGGCGTGAGGATCGATCCCACAACCCGCACTCGCCCTCGGCGGCATAACGGCTAATCCAGGTATGCACGCACTTGCGGGAGACACCCATTGCTGCAGCGATGTGGGCGGGCTTCCAACCGGCCTGATGACGTTGGACGATCAGCAATCGGCCGTGAAAAGTCGTGCGGGCATTACGGTGGGACACGAGAACCTCCGGACGGTGATGGGCCTTCGACAAGCCACACCCCACCCGGGGGTTCTCCTCACATCAAGCCGACACGCCCGCTACCAACGTCCCGACCGAATACNGCGGGCATTACGGTGGGACACGAGAACCTCCGGACGGTGATGGGCCTTCGACAAGCCACACCCCACCCGGGGGTTCTCCTCACATCAAGCCGACACGCCCGCTACCAACGTCCCGACCGAATACGCCTAGAGCTGCGGCGATGCCGCCGCCTGCCGGGGGCGGGCGGTTCCGCCCGAGCCGGCGGCCTCAGGTGCGGGTGGGCCGGTGCCGTGATGTGGGATACTGATCTCGGGTGAACGTCGCCGGACCGGCGTCAGACACCCGAATGAAGACTTGGACAAGCGCGACCATAGCCCCGTCGCCTTGGTTCGCTGCATGTCAGGCCGTCATTCAGCACGGCGCCGAGTGGGTTCTACCGAGCCGCTCGGGGCGAGACCATCACAAGCCCGGGAGAAGTGACCCGGGCCCATAGCGAAGCCCTCGCGTGGCCGCGTCGCAACGACGCGCCCGGGGGCTTGAGGAGAATACGTGGTAGACGGTGCACCGACTGCAGACCCATCAGAAGAATCGACCCGGTCCGGGGACCTGCCCGACCGTTTGAGAGTTCATTCGCTGGCCCGAACGCTGGGAACCACCAGCAAGCGGGTGCTGGACGCGCTCAGCGAGCTGGACGGCCGCGTGCGCAGCGCGCACTCCACGGTGGACCGCGAGGACGCGGTCCGGGTGCGTGACCTGCTCGCCGCCCAGCCGTCGGCAGAACCGGAGCCGGCTGCCGAGGACGCGGCGAGCGGCGGACCGGACGCCGGGATCACCGGCGAACCCGAATCCCGGCTGCTGCTGGAAACCCCCGACGCTACCGAGCGGCCGCATTACATGCCGCTGTTCGTCGCGCCGCAGCCGCTGGAAAGCAGCGACGACGACGGCGATGCCGACGAGACCGCCGACTCCGACGACTCGGACGGCGACGACGACGAGCAGGCCGACCGGCCGTCCAGCCGGCGGCGCCGCCGCGGCCGTCGCGGACGCGGGCGAGGCCGCGGCGAGCAGGGCGGATCCGACGGGCCGGGCGACGGCGACAACGACGAGCCGCAAAACCGGGGCAAGAAGGGCGGCCAGTCGGACGGCGACGACGACTCCGACGGCCAGGACGCCGAGGACGCCGACGACTCCGACACCGGTGACGACGGCTCGGCCGACGGCGGTAATCGCCGCCGCCGCCGGCGCCGGCGCCGCAAATCCGGGTCCGGCGACGACAACGAGGACGGGCCCTCGCCCGACGATCCGCCCAACACCGTCGTGCACGAGCGGCCTCCCCGCAACGGCAAAAACGGCGGGGACGACGGCAACGGCAGCTCGAGCAGCGAGATCAAGGGCATCGACGGCTCGACCCGGTTGGAGGCCAAGCGGCAACGACGCCGGGACGGCCGCGACGCCGGCCGGCGCCGCCCCCCGGTGCTGACCGAGGCCGAATTCCTGGCGCGTCGCGAGGCCGTCGAACGGGTCATGGTGGTGCGCGACCGGATCCGCACCGAGCCGCCGCATCAGGGCTCGCGGTACACCCAGATCGCGGTGCTCGAGGACGGCATCGTGGTCGAGCACTTCGTCACCTCGGCCGCTTCGGCGTCCCTGGTGGGCAACATCTACCTGGGCATCGTGCAGAACGTGCTGCCCTCGATGGAGGCGGCCTTCGTCGACATCGGCCGCGGCCGCAACGGGGTGCTCTACGCCGGCGAGGTCAACTGGGAGGCCGCCGGCTTGGGCGGATCCGACCGCAAGATCGAGCAGGCGCTCAAACCCGGCGACTACGTCGTCGTCCAGGTCAGCAAGGATCCGGTCGGGCACAAGGGCGCCCGGCTCACCACGCAGGTGTCGTTGGCGGGCCGCTACCTGGTTTACGTGCCGGGGGCGTCCTCGACGGGCATCAGCCGCAAGCTGCCCGACACCGAACGCCAGCGGCTCAAGGAGATCCTGCGCGAGGTGGTGCCGTCGGACGCCGGGGTGATCATCCGGACCGCGTCCGAGGGTGTCAAAGAGGACGACATCCGCGGCGACGTCACCCGGCTGCAGGAGCGCTGGAAGCAGATCGAGGCCAAGGCGATCGAGATCAAGGAGAAGGCGGCCGGCGCGGCGGTGGCGCTCTACGAAGAGCCCGACGTGTTGGTCAAGGTCATCCGCGACCTGTTCAACGAGGACTTCGCCGGCCTGATCGTCTCCGGCGACGACGCCTGGAACACCATCAACGAATACGTGAATTCCGTTGCGCCCGACCTGGTTTCGAAGGTCACCAAGTACGAGCCGGCCACCGGCCCGGACGGCACGCCGGGGCCGGACGTGTTCGCGGTGCACCGCATCGACGAACAACTCGCCAAGGCGATGGACCGCAAGGTGTGGCTGCCGTCGGGCGGCACGCTGGTGATCGACCGAACCGAGGCCATGACGGTGATCGACGTCAACACCGGCAAGTTCACCGGCTCGGGGGGCAACCTGGAGCAGACGGTGACCAAGAACAACCTCGAGGCGGCCGAGGAGATCGTGCGCCAGCTGCGGCTGCGCGACATCGGCGGCATCGTGGTCATCGACTTCATCGACATGGTGCTGGAGTCCAACCGCGACCTGGTGCTGCGCCGGCTGACCGAGGCGCTGGCCCGCGACCGCACCCGTCATCAGGTGTCGGAGGTTACGTCGCTCGGGTTGGTGCAGCTGACCCGCAAGCGGTTGGGCACCGGGCTGGTGGAGGCCTTCTCGACGTCCTGCCCGAACTGCGGCGGCCGTGGCATCCTGCTGCACGCCGACCCGGTGGACTCGGCCCCGTCGAACGGGCGGAAGTCCGAGTCCGGGGGGCGCCGCGGCCGGCGCAAGAAGAGCAAGGCCGAGGAGCCGGTGGTGGCCAAGGTGCCGGTCCACTCGCCCGGCGAGCATCCGATGTTCAAGGCGATGGCCGCCGGCTCGTCCACGCAGGCGGCTTCCGACGAGGACGAATCCGCCGCCGAGGAGGCCGGTGACGAGCTCGAGCGGAAGAAGGCGGCGCGCGCCGAGGAGCTCGAAGCGGCCGAGGACACCGAGGACCTCGAGGACGTCGACGATGAGGACTCCGACGACTCCGACGACTCCGATGATGAGGACCTCGATGACGAGGACATCGACGACGAGGAAGACCTGGGCGACGACGACGAGGACCTCGAGCTGGACGACGACGACCTGGACACCGAGGACTCCGACGACTCGGAGGATTCCGACGATTCCGAAGACCAGCGGGACTCGGCGGCCGAGCGCCCGGGCGTTTCGGCCCTCGGCCGGCCACGGCGTCGGCGCGCGGCCGGCCGGCCGGCCGGACCGCCGATCCACGCGGACTGAGCGCCGCGCCGGGGGTGCCCGGTTTGACCCTGTAGCCGCTGGTCACGTACCCTTGGACAGTTGTCGTCGGGCCGGGTGGCTACTTTGGCCGGCGGCAGCGGGACTTCCCCGGGAATCGGCGCAGGCCCGCAACCCAGACCCACCACGTGCACCGCGGCTGGTTCGCGCGCGACGCGCCGAGCGGCGGCTACAAGAAGGAGCAGGAGCAACGATGGCGACCTACGCAATCGTCAAGACGGGCGGCAAGCAGTACAAGGTCGCCGTCGGGGACGTGGTCAAAGTCGAGAAGCTCGACTCCGAGCCGGGTTCGAACGTGTCGCTGCCGGTCGCCCTGGTGGTCGATGGCGCCAAGGTGACCAGCGACGCCGCGGCGCTGGCCAAGGTCGCGGTCACCGGCGAGGTGCTCGAGCACACCAAGGGCCCCAAGATCCGCATTCACAAGTTCAGGAACAAGACCGGCTACCACAAGCGTCAGGGACACCGTCAGCAGCTGACGGTCCTCAAGGTCACCGGTATCAAGTAGCTCGGGAGGCGACAGACATGGCACACAAGAAGGGCGCTTCCAGCTCGCGCAACGGCCGGGATTCCGCCGCGCAGCGGCTCGGGGTGAAGCGGTTCGGCGGCCAGATCGTCAAGGCCGGCGAGATCATCGTCCGCCAGCGCGGCACCAAGTTCCACCCGGGCACCGGCGTCGGCCGCGGCGGCGACGACACGTTGTTCGCCAAGCAGGCCGGCGCCGTCGAATTCGGCATCAAGCGCGGCCGCAAGACCGTCAACATCGTGGCGGCCGGGCAAGCCGCCGACTGAGCGCCGCGAGCGTGCACTCACCGCGATAATTCGAGGCAATTCTCGCGGTAGCTGCACGCTCGGCGAACGAGACGGCTGAGAGGATCCACGATGCCTCGGTTCGTCGACCGCGTCGTCATCCATGCGCGCGCCGGGTCCGGGGGCAACGGCTGCGCCTCGGTCCATCGCGAGAAGTTCAAGCCGCTGGGCGGCCCGGACGGGGGCAACGGTGGCCGCGGCGGCAGCATCGTCTTCGTCGTCGACCCCCAGGTGCACACCCTGCTGGACTTCCACTTCCATCCGCACATCAGCGCGCCGTCCGGCAAACAGGGCATGGGCAACAACCGCGACGGCGCCGCCGGCGCCGACCTGGAAGTCAAGGTGCCCGACGGCACCGTCGTGCTCGACGAGAACGGCCGGCTGCTGGCCGATCTGGTGGGCGCGGGCACCCGCTTCGAGGCCGCCGCGGGCGGACGCGGCGGCCTGGGCAACGCCGCGCTGGCGTCGCGGGCCCGCAAGGCTCCCGGGTTTGCGCTGCTGGGCGAGCCGGGCGAAACCCGTGAGCTGACACTGGAACTCAAGACCGTCGCGGACGTCGGCTTGATCGGCTTCCCCTCGGCCGGCAAATCGTCGTTGGTGTCCGCGATCTCGGCGGCCAAGCCCAAGATCGCCGACTACCCGTTCACCACGTTGGTGCCCAACCTGGGCGTGGTGTCGGCCGGCGAGCACACCTTCACCGTCGCCGACGTGCCCGGCCTGATCCCGGGCGCATCAGCGGGCCGCGGCCTGGGCCTGGACTTCCTGCGGCACATCGAGCGCTGCGCGGTGCTGGTGCACGTCATCGACTGCGCCACCGCCGATCCGGGCCGTGACCCGATCTCCGACATCGACGCGCTGGAAGCCGAACTCGCCGCCTACACGCCCACCCTGCAAGGCGACGTGACGCTGGGTGATCTCACCGAGCGGCCCCGCGCGGTGGTGCTCAACAAGATCGACGTGCCCGAGGCGCGCGAACTGGCCGAGTTCGTCCGTGACGAGATCGCCGAGCGCGGCTGGCCGGTGTTCCTGGTGTCGACGGTGGCTCGAGAAGGGTTGCAGCCCTTGACCTTCGGGCTGTGGCAGATGATCTCCGAGTACCAGTCCGCCCAGCCGGAGATCGTGCCGCGGCGCCCGGTGATCCGCCCGGTTCCCGTCGACGACAGCGGTTTTCGGGTGGAACCCGATCCGCGGCAGCCGGGCGCGTTCGTGGTCAGCGGTGCGCGGCCGGAGCGCTGGGTGCGCCAGACCAACTTCGACAACGACGAGGCGGTGGGGTATCTCGCCGACCGGCTGGCCCGGCTCGGCGTCGAAGAGGAGTTGCTGCGGCTGGGCGCGCGACCCGGCTGCGCGGTCACCATCGGGGACATGACGTTCGACTGGGAGCCGCAAACGCCTGCCGGACAACAGGTTGTGCTGTCCGGCCGCGGTACCGACGCGCGGCTGGAGCGCACCGAGCGGGTCGGCGCCGCCGAGCGCAAGGCCGCCCGCAGGCAGCGCCGCACCGGCGACGATGCAGAGCGCGGAACCACAGAACGCGGTGAGAACACGTGACCGCCCACCGCGACGCCATCCGCACGGCGCGCAGCCTGGTGGTCAAGGTGGGCACCAACGCGTTGACCACGCCGGCCGGGGTTTTCGACGCCGGCCGGCTGGCCGGGCTCGCCGACGCCATCGAGGCGCGGATGAAGGCCGGCACCGACGTCGTCATCGTCTCGTCGGGTGCCATCGCCGCGGGCATCGAGCCGCTCGGATTGTCCCGTCGCCCCAGGGATCTGGCGACCAAGCAGGCCGCGGCCAGCGTCGGTCAGGTGGCACTGGTGAATTCCTGGAGCGCGGCGTTCGCCCGCTACGGCCGCACCGTCGGGCAGGTGCTGCTGAGCGCGCACGACATCTCGATGCGCGCCCAGCACACCAACGCCCAGCGCACCCTGGATCGGCTGCGCGCCCTGCATGCGGTGGCGATCGTCAACGAGAACGACACCGTGGCCACCAACGAGATCCGGTTCGGCGATAACGACCGGCTCTCGGCGCTGGTGGCCCACCTGGTCGGCGCCGAGGCGCTGGTCTTGCTGTCCGACATCGACGGCCTTTACGACTCGGACCCGCGAAAGACCAAGGGAGCCAAGTTCATTCCGGAGGTGACGGGCGCGGAGGATCTGGCCGGCGTGGTCGCCGGCCCGGGCAGCGACCTGGGCACCGGCGGCATGACGTCGAAGATGTCCTCGGCGCTGCTGGCCGCCGACGCCGGGGTGCCCGTGCTGCTGGCCGCCGCGGCCGACGCCGCCAGCGCGCTCACCGACGCTTCGGTCGGCACGGTTTTCGCCGCCCGGCCGGTGCGGATGTCGGCCCGGCGGTTCTGGGTGCGCTACGCCGCCGAGGCGGCCGGCGCGCTGACCCTGGACGAGGGCGCGGTGCGCGCCGTGGTGCATCAGCGCCGCTCGCTGCTGCCCGCGGGCATCACCGCGGTGTCCGGCCGGTTCTACGCCGGCGACGTCGTGGAACTGCGCGGGCCGGACGCGGTGCCGGTGGCCCGCGGCGTGGTGGCCTACGACGCCACCGAACTGGCGACCATGATGGGGCGCTCGACCAGTGAGCTGCCCGGCGAGCTGCGCAGGCCCGCGGTGCACGCCGACGACTTGGTGGCGGTGTGAGCGGTGCCGTGCGGTCAGCTCCCCGAGGCGGGCTTGAGATACAGTGCGCCCCAAACGATTTCGGCCAGCGTGTCGGCCAGCTCCGCGTCGTAGGCGGACGGCTGGGCCGGTAGGTTCTGCTGGCAGGCCCGCTCGACCATCCAGGTCAACGCGCTCGCGGTGGTGGCCGCGGCCAGCCGCGGGCGGATCGACCCGTCGGCCTGACCGTCTTCGATGACCCGGGTGAGCTGGCCGGAGATGCCGGTCAGTATCTCGCGGTAGGTCTGCGCCGTCAGCGGGTCGTAGCCGGACATCTCGTTGAGCGCCACCAGCACCGCCTGATGCCGGCGATAGGTGGCGATGATGCGGGTCATCGCCGCCCGCACGTCGTCGGGGTCGTGCCGCCCGGCCACACTCCACCAGCGCCGCGCGCCGTCGGTGAGCTCGCCGAACACCCGGCTGGCCAGCCGGCGCAGCAGATGGCCCTTGTCCTCGAAGTAGATGTAGAAGCTGGCCCGCGAGATGCCGGCCGCACCGGCGAGCCGATCCACGCTGAGCTCGGTGAAGCTGGCGCCGTCACGCATCAGCCGTTCGGTGGCGTCCAACAGCCGGCGCTCCAGCTGCTCGCGGCGCTGCTCGCGGCCCGGGCTGCGGCGGCCCGGCGGCGTGCGGGTCACCGACGGCATACGGCCAGCCTAGCCGACTATTCGACATATTGACTAGACACACTGTCTAGGAATATCGTCGCCGATGTGCTGTGACCGGTGTCATAGCGGAGAGGATCGGCATCATGGCCGTGCTGACGGGCGAGTCCGGGACCGGTCGATCGGGCCGCGCCTACGACGAGATCGACCTGTCGTCGCGGGCGTTCTGGTCCGGCACCGCCGCGGAGCGAGAACGCTCGTTCGCGGTGCTGCGCGCCGAGCGGCCGGTGAGCTGGCATCCGCCGGTCGAAGACTCGTTGCTGCCCGATCCCACCGATCCCGGCTTCTGGGCGGTCACCCGGCGCGCCGACATCGTGACGGTCAGCCGCAACAACGACGTCTTCCTGTCCGGGCACGGGGTGATGTTCGAGAGCATTCCCGCGGAGCTGCTCGAGGCGTCGCAGTCGTTCCTGGCGATGGACCCGCCGCGGCACACCAAGTTGCGCAAGCTCGCGCACGCGGCGCTCAGTCCCCGCCAGGTGCGCCGCATCGAGGACTCGATCAAGGCCAACGCCAAGGCGATCGTCGAGGAACTGCGCGCCGCCGGCAGCGGCTGTGACTTCGTCGACCACTGCGCCAAGGAGCTACCCATCCGCACGCTTTCGGACATGATGGGCATTCCCGAATCCGAGCGGGAACGCATGGCGCACGCCACCGACGCCCTGGTCTCGTGGGCCGACCCGGAGTTCCTCAACGGGCGCCCGGCGCTGGAAGTCCTGCTGGAAAACCAGATGTATCTGCACCAGGTCGTCGGCGACCTGGCCACCCAGCGCCGCGAGCGGCCCGGCGACGACCTGATCAGCAGCCTGGTCACCGCCGAGGTCGACGGCGACCGCCTGGAGGACGCGGAGGTGGCGGCGTTCTTCGTGCTGCTGTCGGTGGCCGGGAACGACACCACCCGGCAGACCATCAGCCACACCCTCAGGGCGCTCACCGTATTCCCTGACGAAAGGGCTTGGCTGCTCGAGGATTTCGACCACCGCATCGGCACCGCGGTCGAGGAGTTCATCCGCTGGGCGAGCCCGGTGATGACCTTCCGCCGCACCGCGGCAACCGATGTCGAACTCGGCGGTCAGACCATCCTGGCGGGGGAGAAGGTGGTCATGTTCTATCCGTCCGGCAACTGGGACACCGAGGCGTTCGACCATCCCGAACGTCTGAACCTGGGCCGTGACCCCAACCCGCACGTCGGCTTCGGCGGCGGCGGGCTGCACTTCTGCCTCGGCGCGCACGTGGCCCGGGCGCAGCTGCGGGCCATCTTCTCCGAGTTGTTCCGGCAGCTGCCCGGCATCCAGGCCGGCGAGCCCACCTATTTGGCGGGCAATTTCGTGCATGCCATCCGCGCCATGCCGTGCACCTTCTGACGCGTGTGGCGCTAATGCGTTGGCAGCGGCGATAACTCGTCGGCGAGCAGGGCCAGCAACTCCGAACACCCGCCGTCGACCTTGACGGTGGCCAAGTGGTCGCCCCGGGTGCCGCCGCGGTTGACGATCGCGATCGGGATGCCCCGCGCGGCGGCATGACGCACGAACCGGTAGCCGGAGAACACGGTCAGCGACGACCCCGCGACCAGCAGCGCGTCGGCCTCGTCGATGAGCCGATAGGCAGCTGCCACAACATCTTTGGGCACGCTCTCGCCGAAATAGACGATGTCGGGCTTGAGCATGCCGGCGCAGCGCGCGCAGTCCAGATAACGGAACGACGCGGTGTCGGCGACGACCGCGTCGGCGTCGGGGGCCACCGCCAGCCCGCCGATCGCCTCGGCGCGCTCGATGAACCCCGGGTTGAGCGCTTCCAGCCGCTCGGCCAACGCGGCGCGGCTCGTGGTGTCACCGCAGCCCAGGCAGATCACCCGCGCGTAGCTGCCGTGCAGGTCGATGACGTTTCGGCTGCCCGCCTTGGTATGCAGCAGGTCGACGTTCTGGGTGATCACGCCGGTGACCACCGCTGCATCCTCGAGCGCGGCCAGCGCCCGGTGGCCGGCGTTGGGCAGCGTGTCGTCCATGTGCCGCCAGCCGACGTGGTTGCGCGCCCAGTACCGCTGCCGGAACGCCGGATCGCCGGTGAACTGGCGGATCGTCATCGGATTGCTGGGCGGCGACTCGGGCCCGCGGTAGTCCGGAATGCCCGAGTCGGTGGAGATGCCCGCACCGGTCAGCACCGCGATCCGCCGACCGGCCAGCACCGCCACCAGTTCCGGGGATTCCGCGCGGCCGACCGTCACGTTGTTCAGGGTACGAGTCAGCCGAGGCAGTCCGCCGCCGTCGTCAGCTCGGCGGACATGTTCTGCTCCATCATCTTGCAGGCCGCCGCGCCCAGCTCGGGGTCGATGTGTGCGACCGCGTCCGTCGGGATGACGACGGGGAAGTGCCGCACGTAGGCGTCCAGGGCCGTGTAGAGGATGCACTGCTCGGTGACCTGCCCGGTGATGATCAGCCGCTTGGTGCCCAACCGGCTCAGCAGGTAAGCCAGCGCGGTCGAATAGAACGCGCTGTGACGGACCTTGGTCAGGCTGGCGGCTTCGCCCGAGACCGGGGCGATCGGCTTCACCAGGTCCGGCCGGGCGCCGTCGAGCGCCGAGCGGACCAGATCGGAGAACTGGGCGGTGAAATCGCCGTAGTTGTCGTTGACGTACACCAGGTCGACGCCGGCGGATTCGCGGGCCCGGCGCACCAGACCGGTCAACGGCTCGATGATCTTCTCGACATTGGGTATTAGATTTTCAGCGTCGGGATGCTGATACGAATTCATCATGTCGACCACCAACACAGCAGTGTCGCTCATGCCGTCCGGGATACCCGGCGGCCAGCAGTTGACACGCAGGGGGCGACAATGGAAGGGCGATGGACTTTTACAACGCTTACAGCCAGGGCTTCGCCCGCGTCGCCGCGTGCACGCATCGCACCGTCATCGGTGACCCCGCCGCGAACGCCGAGTCGGTGCTGCGGCTGGCCCGCGCCTGCCACGACGACAGCGCGGCGCTGGCCGTCTTCCCGGAACTGACGCTGTCCGGGTATTCCATCGAAGACATCGTGCTGCAGGACCTGTTGCTCGACGACGTGGAGCAGGCCATCGCCGCGATCGTGGCGGCCTCGGCCGATCTGTTGCCGGTCTTGGTGGTCGGCGCCCCGGTGCGGCACCGGCACCGGATCTACAACGCCGCGCTGGTGATCCATCGCGGCGCGCTTCTCGGTGTGGTGCCGAAGTCCTACCTGCCCACCTATCGGGAGTTCTACGAGCGCCGTCAGATCGCGCCGGGCGACGACGAGCGCGGCACCGTCCGCGTCGCCGGCCTTGAGGCGCCGTTCGGCCCGGATCTGCTCTTCGCCGCCTCCGACCTGCCCGGTTTCGTGCTGCACGTGGAGATCTGCGAGGACATGTTCGTGCCGATTCCGCCCAGCGCGCAGGCCGCGCTGGCCGGCGCGACGGTGCTGGCCAACCTGTCCGGCAGCCCCATCACGATCGGACGCGCCGAGGACCGTTGCCTGCTGGCGCGTTCCGCGTCCTCGCGATGCTTGGCCGCCTACGTGTATTCCGCTGCCGGCGAAGGGGAATCCACCACCGATCTGGCCTGGGACGGCCAGACCATGGTGTGGGAAAACGGTGTGCTGCTGGCGATGTCGGAGCGGTTCCCGAAGGGGGAGCGGCGCAGCATCGCCGACATCGACACCGAATTGCTTCGCTCGGAACGACTTCGGATGGGCACCTTCGACGACAACCGGCGCCATCACCGGATCGCGTCGGAGTCGTTCCGGCGTATCGAGTTCCGGCTCGACCCGCCGGCCGGCGACATCGGCTTGCGGCGTGAGATCGAGCGCTTTCCCTTCGTGCCCGCGGATCGCGAACGGCTGCAACAGGATTGCTTCGAGGCCTACAACATTCAGGTCGCCGGGCTGGAACAGCGGCTGCGCGCCCTGGACTACCCCAAGCTCGTCATCGGGATTTCCGGCGGGCTGGACTCGACACACGCGTTGATCGTCGCCGCCCGGGCCATGGACCGCGAACAACGGCCGCGCAGCGACATTCTGGCGTTCACGTTGCCCGGCTTCGCCACTGGGGACCGCACCAAACGCAACGCGATCGAGCTGTGCCGCGCACTGGGGGTGACGTTCTCCGAGATCGACATCCGCGAGACCGCCCAGCTGATGCTCAAGGAGATGGACCATCCCTTCGCACGCGGCGAAAAGGTGTATGACGTCACCTTCGAAAACGTGCAGGCCGGCTTGCGCACCGATTATCTGTTCCGGCTGGCCAACCAGCGCGGCGGCATCGTGCTGGGCACCGGCGATCTCTCCGAACTGGGGCTGGGCTGGTCGACCTACGGTGTCGGCGACCAGATGTCGCACTACAACGTCAACGCCGGGGTGCCCAAGACGCTGATCCAACACCTGATCCGCTGGGTCATCTCGTCGGAGGAGTTCGCGCCGGAGGTCGGCGCGGTGCTGCAGTCGGTGCTCGACACCGAGATCACCCCGGAGCTGGTGCCCAGCGGTGAGGAGGAGGAACTGCAGAGCAGCGAGGCCAAGGTGGGTCCGTTTGCGCTGCAGGACTTTTCGCTGTTCCATGTGCTGCGCTACGGGTTCAGGCCGTCCAAGATCGCGTTCCTGGCCTGGCATGCGTGGAGCGATCCCGAGCAGGGCAACTGGCCGCCCGGCTTCCCCGAGGACAAGCGACCGTCCTACTCGCTCAAGGAAATCCGGCACTGGCTGCAGGTCTTCGTGCAGCGGTTCTATTCGTTCAGCCAGTTCAAGCGCTCGGCGCTGCCCAACGGCCCCAAGGTGTCGCACGGCGGTGCGCTCTCGCCGCGCGGCGACTGGCGCGCCCCGTCGGACATGTCGGCGCGCATCTGGCTCGACGAGATCGAACGCGAAGTCCCCGAGGACTAGCAGCGGCGGCGGTGGGCCCGCCCGGGTTCGCCGAGCGGGCCCCGAACCTCACGCCCTGGCGCGCCGCCAGCCCTGGTATTGCAGCTCGGCGAACACCAGCGTGTAGACGCCGGCCGCCAGGTTCAACACCACACCCGCCGACGTCAACGGGAACACGTTGGCGAGCACCAGCACCACGGCGGCCGCGGTGTAAAGCAGGTTGCCGATGATGACGGCCATGCCGGCGCGGCGCACCGAGGGCAGCGCGGCCAGCCCGAACACCAGCACGCCGTAACCGATCAAGAACGCGGACATGCCGTACTCGAAGGCCGTGGTGGTGCCGGACACCTCGGCGAGCCAGCCGACCAGCGGGATACCGGCCAGGCCGGCCAGCCCGCTGATGGCGGCGTCGGCGCGCATGGCCAGGCGGAGCAAACCGTCCCGGCCGGTGGTGCGGTCAATCGTGGTGGCGGACATGATTTTCCTTTCCGATGGCTGACAGGTCGCCACCGAGGCTGCTCGCCCACCACTGCCAGATCGACGCGTTACGCTGCCAAACACTGCCAACCGCAGGTCAGCGGGGTTGCTCGACGTGCCGATCGGTGCCGCCCTGCTGAGGGTCAACCGGCTCGTCTACGTCGGCGACCGTCCGCACCACCACGTCTCGGCGCTGTTGTCGCCGAGCCGAAGTCGGGTGCTGCTCAGCCAGTCCGCCGACGACATGGAGACCGGCGACGGCCTGCGGATCGCCCACGACGTCGGCGGCCCGCGCGGCTAAGACTTACCACGCAAGGCCCTTTCGATTTCCTCGGCCCGCGGCGCGCAATCCCCGGCCCCGGGCACCAGGGTGGCCAGCGCACCCGCGGCGCAGGCCCGTCGCAACGCCAGCCGCCGCTGATCCGGCGAACCGGGCTCGAGTGGCCAGTTCGCCGCCAGCACCCCGGCGAACACGTCGCCGGCCCCGGTGGTGTCCACCGCATCGACGTCGGGGGAGGGCACCGAGTACTCGCCGTCGGCGCCGACGTAGCGGGCACCGTGCGATCCCAGGGTGACCACCAAGTGCCTTGGCCGCCAAGGCCATTCGCTGGCCTCCTCCTCGTTGGTGATCACCACGTCGGCGGCGGCGGCCAGCTCGCTCAACGAGTCGGGGTCCCGGCCTGCCGGCGACGCGTTCACCACGACCACCGCTCCGCCGGACCGGGCGTGCCGCGCCGCCGCGACCGCGGTGGCGACCGGAATCTCGAGCTGGGTGAGCATCACGTCGCAGCCGGCGAGCACCGCGCGGGCACGCTCGTCGTTCAGCGTGAACCGCCCATTGGCGCCCGGGGCGACCACGATGGTGTTCTCGGCGTTGGCGTCGACGACCACGATCGCGGTGCCGCTGGGCCCGGGGATCTCGACGGCCCCGTCCAGCCCGACCCCGTTGGCCTGCAGGTGCGCCCGCAACTGCTCGGCGGCCGCGTCGTCGCCGACCGCGCCGACGAACTGCACCCGCGCGCCCGCGCGCGCCGCCGCCACCGCCTGGTTGCCCCCTTTGCCGCCGGGGGCCTGTCGCAACGACGACGCCAGCACCGTCTCGCCGGGCCGCGGCAGCGCGTCGACGGCCAGCGACAGATCGAGGTTCACACTGCCCACCACACAGACGTCTGTCATGGGCGCCGAGGTTAGTCGCCGCCCCGGCGGCCAAACCAGGCCAGGGGCGCGGGCCTTTTGCCGTGGATCCGCGTCACGGCAAACGGTCAATATCCGCGTGTCGGCACGCTAGTCTGCTGCGTTAGGCGCGCTTCTCCCGCGAGAAAAGGGCAGACGATTGACCACGAGCGAACTCACCGACGCCGAATCGGACATCGCGCCCGCCCCGGCGCCGCAACCCGCAAAGCGCACCCGGCGAACCCCGCTGCGTAGCCGGTTCCGGTTCGGCATCCAGTCCAAAATCCTGATCACCATGCTGCTGTCGAGCATCCTGGGGGTCGCGGTGATCGGCCTCATCGGCGCGGTGTCGGGGCGCAACGCGTTGCGGCAGGTCGAGTCCGAGCGGTTGATCGAGCTGCGCGAGGGGCAGAAGCGCGCGGTGCAGGCGCTGTTTCGGGAGGTGACGAACTCACTGATCGTCTGGAGCGGTGGTTTCACCATCAACGAGGCGACCGCGGCGCTCACCACCGGCTTCGCCCAACTGGCCAATGCGACCATCACGCCGGCCCAACAGCAGCAGCTGGTCAACTACTACGACAACCAGATGCTCAAACCGATCAAACACGCCACCGGCGACAGCATCGACATCAATGCGGTGCTGCCGAATTCCAATGCACAGAAATACATTCAGGCGTACTACACCGCCGCGCCCCGGCCCACCCCCGACTCGCTGCCGGTGCAGGACGCCGGGGACGGCAGCGCATGGTCGGCGGCCAACGCCCGCTTCGATTTCTACGTCCGAGACATCGCCACCCGCTTCGACTACCGCGACGCGCTGCTGCTCGACACGCAGGGCAACGTCGTCTACAGCGTCATGAAGGGCCCCGATCTCGGGACCAACATCCTCACCGGCCCGTACCGCGAATCGAAGCTGCGCGAGGCCTACCAGAAAGCCTTGGCCTCCAACGACGTCGACTTCGTGTGGATCACCGACTTCCAGCCCTACCAGCCGCAACTCGAGGCCCCGACCGCATGGGTGGTGTCCCCGGTCGGGATGAACGGGAGGATCGAGGGCGTGATGGCCCTGCCGGTGCCGGCCGCCAAGATCAACAAGATCATGACCGCCGGCGGTCACTGGGAAGCCGCCGGGATGGGCCCGGCCACCGAGACCTACCTGGCCGGCCCGGACGATCTGATGCGTTCCGACTCGCGGGTTTTCGTCGAGGATCCGCAACAATACCGGCGCGACGCCATCGACGCGGGCACCCCACCGGACGTCGTGGACCGCGCGATCCACCTGGGCGGCACCACGCTGGTGCAGCCCGTCGCGACCGCGGGCCTGCGCGCCGCCCAGCGCGGCGAGACAGGCGTGGTGACCGCCACCGACTACATGGGCAACCGGGAGTTGGAGGCCTACGCCCCGCTGAACATCCCCAACTCCGACCTGCACTGGTCGATCCTGGCCACGCGGGACAACTCCGACGCGTTCGCGCGGCTGGGCCGGTTCAGCAAGAACCTGGTGATCGCGGTCACCGCAATGATTTTCGTGATCTGCGTGGCGTCGATGTTCGTCGCCCAGGCGGCGGTGCGCCCGGTCCGGCGACTGGAGGAGGGCACCCGCAAGATCAGCTCCGGCGACTACGACATCAACATTCCCGTCCGGGCCCGCGACGAGATCGGTGATCTGACAGCGGCTTTCAACGAGATGAGCCGAAACCTCGCCATCAAGGAAGAGCTGCTCAACGAGCAGCGCCGGGAGAACGACCGCCTGCTGCTGGCGCTGATGCCCGAGTCGGTGCTGCAACGCTATCGGGAGGGCGAGGAGACCATCGCCCAGAAGCACCAGGACGTCGCCATCATCTACGCCGACATCGTGGGCCTGGACGAGCTGTTCACCGAGATGCCGGAGGCCCAGCTGGTCGGCACCGTCGACGAACTCTTCCGCCAGTTCGACTCGGCGGCGGAAACCCTTGGCGTGGAACGCATTCGCACCTTCCACAACGGCTATCTGGCCAGCTGCGGGGTGGTCACACCGCGACTGGACAGCATTCACCGCGCCGTCGACTTCGCGCTGGAGATTGGCCGCATCATCGACCGGTTCAACAGCCAGACCGGCCACCAGCTGGGCCTGCGGGTCGGCATCAACACCGGCAACGTCGTCAGCGGTCTGGTCGGCCGCTCCGGCCTGGTCTACGACATGTGGGGCGGTGCGGTCAGCCTGGCCTACCAAATGCACAGCGGCTCACCGCAACCCGGGATCTACGTCAGCTCGCAGGTGTACGAGGCGATGCGCGACGTTCGGCAGTTCGCCCCGACGGGCACCATCTCGGTCGGCGGGACCGACCAGGCCATCTACCGGTTGCTGGAGCGCTGATGAACGCCTTCGGCTCGTCGTGGTTCTACTGGGCGATCGGAATCGCGATCGGATTGCCGATCGGGATGATCGCGCTCACCGAGATCCACGACGCCCTGCTGCGCAGGCAAAGCCCGCTGGCCCGGCAGGTGGGCCTGCTGCGCAACTACCTGCTGCCGCTGGGCGCGCTGCTGCTGTTTTTGGTTCAGGCGTCCGGGATTCCGGCCGGCCACATCCCGGTGCGGATCCTCACCACGGCCTTCGGCCTGCTGGTGTTGGTGCTGCTGCTGTCCGGACTCAACGCGACCGTGTTCGAACGCGCACCCGAAAAGAGTTGGCGCAAAAGGCTTCCCACCATCTTCATCGACGTCGCACGGCTGGCCCTGATCTGCGTCGGGCTGGCGGTGATGTCGTCCTACATCTGGGGAGTGCGGATCGGCGGGCTGTTCACCGCGCTGGGCATCACCTCGGTCGTCATCGGCCTGATGCTGCAGAATTCCGTCGGGCAGATCGTCTCGGGCTTGTTCATGTTGTTCGAGCAGCCGTTCCGGATCGACGACTGGCTGGACACCGGGACCACCAGCGGGCGCGTCGTCGAGGTGAACTGGCGTTCGGTGCACATCGACACCGGCGCCGGGATCCGCATCATGCCGAACTCGATGCTGGCGACCACGTCGTTCATCAACCTCAGCCGGCCGCCCGGACCGCACAAGGTGGCGATCGACACCACGTTCTCCACCGCCGACGCGCCCGACCGGGTGTGCGCGACGCTGTCCCGGGTCGCCCGCGCGTTGCCGCAAGTCAAACCCGGCACCGTCGCCCGCACGGTGCCCGTCGGCGCCGCCGGGTACCGCACCGTCATCTGGCTGGACTCACCCGCCGACGCCGGCGCCGCGAAGGCCACCTTCCTGCGCTGGGCCTGGTACGCCGCCCGGCGCGAGGAGCTGCACCTCGACGGCGCCGACGACGATTTCTCCACGGTGCAACGCGTGGAGCACGCGTTGGACACGGTCGTCGCGGCGGCCTTGCGGCTCAGCACCGAGGAGCAGCGGTCGCTGCGGTCGGCGGCCAGGATCGTGCGGTACGGCGCCGACGAGATCGTGGAGGACGCCGGTCAGGTGCCGTCGGCGATGACGTTTCTGGTGTCGGGCCGGGTGCAGCTGACCGCGACGGCCGAGGACGGGACCGTCGTTCCGGTCAGCACCCTGGCCGAAGGCGAGTTCCTGGGGCTGACCGCGCTGACC
This sequence comes from Mycobacterium timonense, assembly GCF_025821985.1. Lineage (NCBI taxonomy): Bacteria > Bacillati > Actinomycetota > Actinomycetes > Mycobacteriales > Mycobacteriaceae > Mycobacterium > Mycobacterium timonense. The sequence continues at coordinate 65,860 of NZ_JACKSY010000038.1, forward strand.
CGGCAACCCAACCTGGCCAGCGCCTACGCGCTGGAGGAGGTCACCGCCCTGGAGATCGACCGGGAACACATCGAGCATCTGGTGACGCGGGCCCCGGCGCTGCTGCAGAACTTCGGCCGCATCCTCGAGGAGCGCCGCAGCAAGGTGCGCGGTGCCCGGCGCGGCGAGCGGGTCGGCTAGGGGCCGGCCGGGCCCGGCAGCGGGCCGCCTCACCCGGGCGTTTGCGGCCCGATACCCTGGTTCAATGGGTCTGCAAGCACCATTCCGCAGCGGTGGCGGCACCTCGCGCCCGCAGGGCCGGGCCGCACCCCGCGCGGTCGACCTGCGCCGGGAGGTGCACGACGCGGCGCGGCGCGCCCGGGTGGCTTCCCGGGTGCTGGCGCTGTTGCCCACCGTCGCCAAGGACCAGGCGCTGCGCTCGGCCGCGGACGCGATCGCCGGCCACGCCGAATTGATCCTGTCGGCCAACGCCGAGGACCTCGAGACGGCCCGGGCTGCCGGCACGCCCAGCGCCATGCTGGACCGATTGGCGTTGGACACCAAGCGGGTCGAGGGCATCGCCGCCGGGCTGCGCCAGGTGGCCGGGCTGCCCGACCCGGTCGGGGAGGTGCTGCGCGGCTACACGTTGCCGAACGGGCTGCAGCTGCGCCAGCAGCGGGTTCCGCTCGGCGTGGTCGGAATGATCTACGAGGGCCGGCCCAACGTCACCGTGGACGCGTTCGGTTTGGCGCTCAAGTCCGGCAACGCGGTGCTGTTGCGGGGTAGCTCCTCGGCGACGCGGTCCAACCAGGCGCTGGTCCAGGTGTTGCGGGCCTCGCTGGTCAGCGAGGACCTGCCCGCCGACGCGGTGCAGCTGCTGTCGGCCGACGACCGCGCCACGGTGACGCACCTGATCCAGGCCCGCGGCCTGGTGGACGTGGTGATTCCGCGCGGTGGGGCGAACCTGATCAACGCGGTGGTGCGCGACGCCCAGGTGCCCACCATCGAGACCGGGGTGGGCAACTGCCACGTGTACGTCCACGAAGGCGCCGACCTGGAGGTGGCGGAGCGCGTGCTGCTGAATTCCAAGACGCGCCGGCCCAGCGTCTGCAATGCGGCCGAGACGCTGCTGGTGGACGCCGCCATCGCCGAGGAGGCGTTGCCCCGGCTGGTGACCGCGCTGCAGGACGCCGGGGTGACCGTGCACGGCGGCTTCGCCCGCGACGCCACCGAGGACGACCTGCGGCGCGAGTACCTGTCGATGGACATCGCGGTGGCGGTGGTCGACGGCGTCGACGCCGCGATCGCCCACATCAACGAGTACGGCACCGGGCACACCGAGGCCATCGTCACGACGAATATGGCTGCGGCGCAACGGTTTACCGACGGTATCGATGCCGCCGCGGTGATGGTGAACGCGTCCACCGCGTTCACCGACGGCGAGCAGTTCGGGTTCGGCGCCGAGATCGGCATCTCCACCCAGAAATTGCACGCCCGCGGTCCCATGGGGCTGCCCGAATTGACGTCGACCAAATGGATTGCGTGGGGAGACGGACAGACCCGTCCGGCCTGATCCGCATCCGAAAGTGCTTGAGGAGAACCGATTGTGAGTGTGCCCGCCCGGCCCAGGCCGCTGTTCGCCGACATCGACGACGTCTCGCGGCGGTTGGCCGAGACCGGCTACCTGCCCGATACCGCCACCGCGACGGCGGTGTTCCTGGCCGACAGGCTCGGCAAGCCGCTGTTGGTCGAGGGCCCGGCCGGGGTGGGCAAGACCGAGTTGGCCCGCGCGGTGGCCCAGGCCACCGGCTCGGGTCTGGTGCGCCTGCAGTGCTACGAGGGCGTGGACGAGGCGCGTGCGCTCTACGAGTGGAACCACGCCAAGCAGATACTTCGTATTCAGGCCGGCTCCGGGGACTGGGACCAAACCAAGACCGACGTGTTCAGCGAGGAATTCCTGCTGCAGCGCCCGTTGCTGACCGCCATCCGCCGCACCGAGCCCACCGTGCTGCTCATCGACGAGACCGACAAGGCCGACATCGAGATCGAGGGCCTGCTGCTCGAGGTGCTCTCCGATTTCGCCGTCACCGTCCCGGAATTGGGCACGCTGACCGCGGAGCGGCCCCCGTTCGTGGTGCTGACCTCGAATGCCACCCGCGAACTCTCGGAGGCGCTCAAGCGGCGCTGCCTGTTCCTGCACATCGACTTTCCCAGTCCCGACCTGGAACGCCGCATCCTGCTGTCCCGGGTCCCCGAGCTGCCCGCGCATCTGGCCGACGAGCTCGTCCGGATCATCGGGGTGCTGCGCGGCATGCAGCTCAAGAAGGTGCCGTCCATCGCCGAGACCATCGACTGGGGACGCACGCTGCTGGCGCTGGGATTGGACACCATCGACGACGCCGTCGTCGCCGCCACGCTGGGCGTGGTCCTCAAGCATCAATCCGACCAGCAGCGCGCAACCGGCGAGCTGCGGCTGAATTAGGAACACCGCCATGGCCACCCGCCGCATCCGACCATCCCGGCCGCTCGCCCCGCACGGGCTGCCCGGCCACCTGGTCGGGTTCGTGGAAGCCCTTCGCGGAGCGGGGATTTCGGTCGGCCCGTCGGAGACGGTGGACGCCGGCCGGGTGATGGCCACGCTCGGCCTGGGCAACCGCGAGGTGCTGCGCGAGGGCCTGGCGTGCGCGGTGCTGCGCCGGCCGGATCACCGCGAAACCTATGACGCCATGTTCGACCTGTGGTTCCCGGCGGCGCTGGGCGCCCGCGCGGTGGTCACCGACGAGGACGCCGGGCCGGGCTCCGGCGAGGACGCGTTGCCGCCCGACGACGTCGAGGCGATGCGCCAGATGCTGCTCGACCTGCTGACCGAGAACCCGGATCTGGCCGACATGGACGAGCGCCTGGTCGCGATGATCGCCCGGATCGTGGAGGCCTACGGCAAATACAGCTCCAGCCGCGGCCCGTCGTTCTCGTCGTACCAGGCGCTCAAGGCGATGGCGCTGGACGAACTCGAGGGCAAGCTGTTGGCCGGGCTGCTCGCCCCGTACGGCGACGAACCCACCCCCACCCAGGAGGAGATCGCCAAAGCCCTTGCCGCGCAGCGGATCACCCAGCTGCGCAAGCTGGTCGACGCGGAAACCAAGCGGCGCACCGCCGAGCAGCTGGGCCGCGATCACGTCCAGATGTACGGCATCCCACAGCTTTCCGAGAACGTCGAGTTCCTGCGCGCCTCCGGTGAGCAGCTGCGCCAGATGCAACGGGTCGTCGCCCCGCTGGCCCGCACCCTGGCCACCCGGCTGGCGGCCCGCCGCCGGCGCAGCCGGGCCGGAACGATCGACCTGCGCAAGACGCTGCGCAAGTCGATGTCCACCGGCGGGGTGCCGATCGACGTGGTGCTGGCCAAGCCCCGCCCGGCCCGCCCGGAGCTGGTGGTGCTGTGCGATGTGTCCGGCTCGGTCGCCGGGTTCAGCCACTTCACCCTGCTGCTGGTGCACGCCCTGCGCCAACAGTTCTCCCGGGTGCGGGTGTTCGCGTTCATCGACACCACCGACGAGGTCACCCACATGTTCGGCCCGGAGGCCGACCTGGCCGTGGCCATCCAGCGCATCACCCGGGAGGCCGGCGTCTACAGCCGCGACGGCCATTCCGACTACGGCAACGCCTTCGCGTCGTTCGAGCAGAAGTTCCCCAACGTGCTATCCCCGCGCACCTCGCTGCTCGTACTCGGCGATGGCCGCACCAACTACCGCAACCCGGAGGTCGAGCTGCTGAGCCACATGGTGACCGCCAGCCGGCACGCGCACTGGCTCAATCCCGAGCCCAAGCATCTGTGGGGCAGCGGCGACTCGGCCGTGCCGCGCTACCAAGAGGTCATCCCGATGCACGAATGCCGGTCCGCCAAGCAGCTCGCCGCGGTGATCGACCAGCTGCTGCCGGTGTGAGGCGCCGTTCCCGCCCGGCGTCACGCTGGCGTGACGCTCGGCGGCGACGGTCACGCTGGCGTGACGCTCGGCAGCCCAGGGCGGCGGGCTGGAAAATCGGGCCAGGTCACCGGCTCAAGTAAGCTGGCACATCGTGCAAAAGCAGCTTCGCAGGTTGGGAGTGATGGGTGGGACGTTCGACCCCATCCATTACGGCCACCTGGTTGCCGCCAGCGAGGTCGCCGACCTGTTCGGCCTCGACCAAGTGGTGTTCGTGCCCAGCGGGCAGCCCTGGCAGAAGGATCGGCACGTCTCGGCGGCCGAGGACCGCTATCTGATGACGGTCATCGCGACCGCGTCCAATCCCCGGTTCTCGGTGAGCCGGGTCGACATCGACCGCGCCGGCCCCACCTACACCCGGGACACCCTGCGCGACCTGCACGCGCTCAACCCGGACTCCGAGCTGTTCTTCATCACCGGCGCCGACGCGCTGGCCTCGATCCTGTCCTGGCAGGGCTGGGAGACGCTGTTCGAGCTCGCCCACTTCGTCGGGGTCAGCCGCCCCGGCTACGAGCTGCGCCGCGAGCACATCACCGGTGTGCTGGGTGAGCTGCCCGACGACGCGCTGACCCTGGTCGAGATCCCCGCGCTGGCCATCTCGTCCACCGATTGCCGTCAGCGCGCCGCGCAGCGCCGCCCGCTGTGGTACCTGATGCCCGACGGCGTGGTGCAGTACGTGTCCAAGCGCCGGCTCTACCGCTCCGAGCCGGGGCCCGCGGTGGCCGTCGCCGAAACCAGGCTGAGCACAGGGGATCACCCATGAGCGCCACGCAGGAAGCCATCGACATGGCCACGGTGGCCGCCGGCGCCGCCGCCGCCAAGCTCGCCGACGACGTCGTCGTCATCGACGTCTCCGCCCAGCTGGCCATCACCGACTGCTTCGTGATCGCCTCGGCGTCCAACGAGCGACAGGTCAACGCGATCGTCGACGAGGTCGAGGAGAAGATGCGCAAGGCCGGCTACAAGCCCGCCCGCCGCGAGGGCGCTCGGGAGGGACGCTGGACGCTGCTGGACTATCGCGACATCGTCGTCCACATCCAGCACCAGGACGACCGCGACTTCTACGCCCTGGACCGGCTGTGGAGTGACTGTCCGGTGGTGCCGGTGAACCTGGACGAGGATCGACACGACCCCGGCGACGCGGGCACGCCATGAAGATTCGTCGGCTGATCATGTTGCGGCACGGGCAAACCGAGTTCAACGCCGGCAGCCGCATGCAGGGCCAATTGGATTCCGAGCTCAGTGAACTCGGGCGGGCGCAGGCGGTCGCGGCCGCCGAGGTGCTCGGCAAGGCGCAGCCCCTGCTGATCGTGTCGTCGGACCTGCACCGCGCCTACGACACGGCGGTCCGGCTGGGGGAGCGGACCGGCCTGCCCATCCGGGTGGATCGGCGGCTGCGGGAGACCCACCTCGGCGACTGGCAGGGCCTGACCCACACCCAGGTGGACACCCAAGCCCCCGGCGCCCGCCTGGCCTGGCGCGAAGACGCCACCTGGGCGCCGCACGGCGGGGAAAGCCGGGTCGACGTCGCGGCCCGCAGCGTGCCGGTGGTGGCCGAACTGGTGGCCGGCGAACCGGAATGGGGCGATCCCGACGGCCCGGATCGGCCGGTGGTGCTGGTGGCCCACGGCGGTCTGATCGCCGCCCTGTCGGCGGCGCTGCTGAAGCTTCCGGTGCCCAACTGGCCGATGCTGGGCGGCATGGGCAACGCCAGCTGGGTGCAGCTGTCCGGCCATTCCGACGATGCCGCCGACGAATTCGACGACATCCGTTGGCGTTTGGACGTGTGGAACGCCTCGGCGCAGGTTGCCAATGATGTCCTCTGAACAGCGGCCGCGGCCCACCCTGCTGATCTTCGCCGACTCGCTGGCCTACTACGGGCCCACCGGGGGGCTGCCCGCCGACGACCCCCGGATCTGGCCGAACATCGTTGCCGCCCAACTCGATTGGGATGTGGAACTGATCGGCCGCATCGGCTGGACGTGCCGCGACGTGTGGTGGGCGGCGACCCAGGACCCGCGGGCGTGGGCGGCGCTGCCCCGGGCGGGTGCGGTCATCTTCGCCACCGGCGGCATGGACTCGCTGCCGTCGGTGCTGCCCACCGCGCTGCGCGAGCTGATCCGCTACGTGCGTCCGCCGCGGCTGCGGCGCTGGGTCCGCGACGGCTACGGGTGGCTGCAGCCCAGGCTCTCCCCGGTGGCCCGCTCCGCCCTGCCCCCGCACCTGAGCGTCGACTACCTCGAACAGACCCGCGGCGCAATCGATTTTAACCGTCCCGGCATCCCGATCGTGGCGTCGCTGCCCTCGGTGCACGTCGCCGACACCTACGGCAGGGCCCACCACGGCCGCGCCGCCACCGCGGCGGCGATCACCGAATGGGCGCAAAGCCACGACATCCCGCTGGTGGATCTGAAAGCTGCTGTGGCAGAACACATCATGAGCGGGCGGGGAAACCCCGACGGCATTCACTGGAACTTCGAGGCCCACCAGGCGGTGGCGGAGTTGATGCTCAAGGCGCTGGCCGAGGCCCTGCCGAACACCGTGCCGCCCACCGAGAAACGGTAGCGGCGCTCGTGGCTGTCGTGGTGGTCACCGACTCGTCGGCGCGTCTGCCGGCCGACCTGCTCGGGCAGTGGGGGATACGCGTCGTCCCGCTGCACATCCTGCTCGACGGCACCGATCTGCGCGACGGTGTGGACGAGGTGCCCGCCGACATTCACCAGCGCGCGGCGACGACCGCGGCGGCCACCCCGGCCGAACTCGCCGACGCCTACCAGCAGGCGCTGGCCGACAGCGGCGGCGACGGCGTGGTGGCGGTGCACATCTCGTCGGCGCTGTCCGGGACCTGCCGGGCCGCCGAACGTACCGCGGCCGACCTGGACCCCAACCTGCGCGTCGTCGACTCCAAGTCGGCCGCGATGGGCACCGGCTTCGTCGCGTTGGCCGCCGCGCGGGCGGCGGCCGCCGGCGCGCAGCTGGACGCCGTCGCCGACGCCGCCCGCGCCGCCGTGTCCCGCGGGCACGGCTTCATCGTGGTGCACCGGCTGGACAACCTGCGCCGCAGCGGGCGCATCGGCGGCCCGGCGGCCTGGCTGGGCACCGCGCTGGCGCTCAAGCCGCTGCTGCGCATCGACGACGGGAAACTCGTTCTGGCCCAACGGGTCCGCACCGCCGGTCATGCGACCGAGGCGATGATCGATCGGGTCTGTCAGGTGGTCGGCGACGGCGCCGCCGCGCTGGCGGTGCACCACGTCGACAACCCGGGCGGTGCCGCCGAGGTGGCCGCCGCGCTGGGCGAGCGGTTGCCGGCGTGCGACCCGGCGATCATCACCGAGCTGGGCCCGGTGCTGGCGCTGCACGTCGGGGCGGGCGCCGTCGCGGTCGTCGTGCAGCAGCCGGGGTCCTAGGCCCGCGCGCTACGACGCCGCCGGCACCGGCCGCCGCGCGTTGTCACCCCGCGGGTGCACCACCATCGGCCACCAGAACCAGCGGCCCAACAGGGTGGCGATCGACGGCATCAACAGCGTGCGCACGATCAGCGTGTCCAGCAGCAGACCGATGCACACCGTGGACCCGAACTGGCCGAGCACCCGCAGCTCGCTGCCCAGCATGGCCGCCATGGTGAAGGCGAACACCAGGCCGGCGGCCGTCACCACCCCGCCGGTGCCGGCCATCGACCGGATGATGCCGGTCTTGAGCCCGCCGTGAATCTCCTCGCGGAACCGGGAGACCAGAAGCAAGTTGTAGTCCGATCCGACGGCCAGCAGGATGATCACCGACAGCGCCGCCACGATCCAGTGGATCCGGATGCCGAACAGGTCCTGCCAAATCAGCACGGACAGACCGAAAGACGCCGCGATCGAGCTGGCCGCGGTGCCGACGATCACCAGCGCGGCCACCACGCTTCGGGTCAGCAGCAGCATGATCATGAAGATCAGCGTCAGCGCCGACACCACGGCGATCATCAGGTCGTACTTCTCGCCGTCGGCCATGTCCTTGAACGTCGCGGCGGTACCGCCGAGATACACCCGGGCATCCGACAGCGAGGACTGTTTCAGCCCCTCCTGCGCGGCGGTGCGTTCGGCGTCGACCCGCTTGATCCCCTCCGGCGACATCGGATCGCCCTGATGGGTGATGAAGAACCGCGCCGACTTACCGTCCGGGGACAGGAACATCCGCAGACCCGTCTGGAAGTCGGGGTTGTCGAACGCCTCGGGCGGCAGGTAGAAGAAGTCGTCGTTCTTCGACGCGTCGAAGCTCTGACCCATCACGACGGCGGTGTTGCTCATCGCCTCCATCTGGTCGATCATCGCCTTGAACGTCTGATACAGCGTCAGGGTGATGCCGCGCGTCGTCTTCAGCGTGGTGATCAGGGTGGGGAACAGCGCGGTCAGGTCGCGCGAGGCCTTGGCCGTGTGCGCGATGTCGGTCGTCAAATAGTGGAACTGCTCGGCCAATTGGTCGAACCCGTCGAATGTGTCGAACAGCGACCGCAGCCCGATGCACACCGGAATGTCGTAGCAGTGCTTCTCCCAGTAGAAGTAGGTGCGGATCGGCCGGAAGGTGTCGTCGAAGTCCGCGATGTGGTCGCGCAGGCTGTCGGTGATCTGCGACGTCACCGCCGTGGTTTTCGCGCTGTCGTCGGCGGCGTTGGCCAAATCCATCGACACCTCGTATTGGCGTTGCGTGGTGTCGATCTGGGTCTGCAGGTCGTCGGCCATCTTGAGGATGTCGTTCATGCGCTCCTTGAGGAAGCCCATGTTCTGCATCGTCGTCTGGCTTTGCACGCTGTTCTGGAACGGAATCGAGCTGTGCTGGATCGGGATTCCCAGGGGGCGGGTGATGTCCTGCACCATGGCGATGCCCAGCGTGCGCATCTCGTTCTTGGCCACCCGGTCCAGCACCAGCATGTCGGCCGGGTTGCGCATGTCGTGGTCGGATTCGATCATCAACAGGTCCGGGTTCATCCGCGCCTCGGAGAAATGCCGATTCGCGGCCTCCTGTCCCTGATTGGACGGGGCCGACAGCGGCAGGTAGTGCCGGTCGTTGTAGCTGGTGTGAAAGCTCGGCAGGGCGATCATGCCGACCAGCACCACCGCGGCGCTGACCGCCAAAACCGGTGCCGGCCAACGCACTACGGCCGTGCCTACCCGGCGCCACAGCCGACCCCGCTTGGCCTGCCGTTCGAAGAAGTGGAACCGGCTGCCGACGAAGACCACCGCGGGGCCCAGCGTGACGCCGGCCAGCACCACCACCAGCATGCCGATCGCCACCGGCGCACCCATGGTGTTGAACCACGGCAGCCGCGAAAAACTCAGGCAGTAGGTGGCACCGGCGATCGTCAGGCCCGACCCCAACACGACCGGGGCGACGCCCTTGAAAGTGGTGTAGTACGCCGATTCCCGGTCCTCGCCGGCGGCCAGCGCCTCCTGATAGCGGCCGATCAGGAAGATGCCGTAGTCGGTTCCCGCGGCGATCGCCAGCATGGTGAGGATGTTGGCGGCGAAGGTGGTGAGCCCGAATGCGTTGTGATACGCCAGAACCGCGACCACACCCCGTGAACACGCCAACGCGACGAAGGTCATGAACAGCTGCACCAGCGTGGTCACGATGGACCGGTAGACCAGCAGCAGCATGATCGCGATGGCGCCCAGGGTGAACAGCGTGATCTTGGCCAGGCTGGCGTTACCGATGATGTGCATGTCGTCGGACAGCGCCGCCGGGCCGGTGACGTAGGCCTTGACGCCGGGCGGCGCCTTGTTCTCGTCGATGACCTTGCGGACGGCGTCGACGGATTCGTTGGCCAGCGTGGTGCCCTGGTTGCCGGCGAGGTTCACCTGCACATAGGCGCCCTTGGCGTCGGCGCTCTGCGCCCCCGCGGCCGTCAGCCGGTCGCCCCAGAAGTCCTGGATGTGCTGGATGTGCTTGGGGTCCTGGCGCAGCTGGCGAATGAGGTTGTCGTAGTACTTGTGGGCGTCGGGGCCCAGCGGCTGCTGACCCTCCAGCACGATCATCACGGTGCTGTTGGAGTCGAACTCGTGGAAGTTGTGGCCCAGCCGCATCATCGCCTTCATCGACGGCGCATCGAGCGGTGTCATCGGCGCCGAGTGCGCCTCGCCGACCTTTTCCAGCGTCGGCACGATGACGTTCACCAGCACCGTGACGAACAACCAGCCCAGGATGATGGGCACCGCGAAGATGCGGATCGCATGCGGAAGGTAGGGCCGGTGGCCCCGCTCGGCCTTGGACAGCCCCTTGACGTTGATCGGACCGGTGTCGGCCGCGCTCAGGTCGGGTTGGGTCTTGTTGCTCGCGTCGCTCATGCGGATTTCACCAGGCAGAAGGTTTGGGCGTTATGGCCGTCGGAGTTCTGGTTGTCGCGGACGACGCCGTCCACGGTGATCTTGCAGCTGATGGTGCTGCCGTCGCTTTGGGCCATGATGTTGGCGCTCACCGAGGGCAGCGTGGTCGAGATCGTGGTCGACCAGGGCAGCGGGGCGTTGTTGACCTGATGGGTGTTGGCGTTCTCGTCCCAGTAGTTGATGTTGGCCGTGCTGCCGGGCGCGCCGGAGATTTCGTAGACGACGACCTTCGGGTTGAACTGCACGATTTCGATCCCCTTGCCCGCGTTCGCGTTGAGATCCTCCGACCCGAAGATCTTGTGCAACCGCGACACGATCAGCGCCGAGACGGCCAGCACGACCACCAACACCAGCGGTATCCACGCTTGTTTGCGCGCGCGGCTCAGGACGCCTGGGCGGCTCTCTGAGTTTGGACCAGCCACCACCTGACCGCCTTCCGCAAAGCTCACCAACCGTCGCCGACGACACCGATGTCAACGGAACATTTGCTCAGCTAGGCATCCTAACCTTAGTGCACGCAAGCGTTCCTCCCGGGGGCCGTCCGGTGTGGCGAACGGCATAGGCATCAGCCCAGCCGGCCGGTGACCGGCGGTAGATCCGCCAGCGTCACGATCCCCGGTCTGGCCGCCACCACCGCCGGCACCGCGTTGGTGACCGGCATCGCGGTGTAGATCATGCCGAGCCCCATGAATCCGGGTTCGGTCCAGTCCTTGGGCGGCAGGCAGTGCAGCACGGTGCGCATGTTGGGCAGCCCGAACACCTGGATGACGTGGCCGTGCTCGAGCGGTTTGGGCGGCACCACGTGATCGCCCATGGTCCAGTTGAACCCGACGCTGACGACGTTGCGGTCGCCGACCCAGCCGCGGTGATAGCCGTAGACGCTGCCGACCGTGCCGGCCGGAATCTTCATGAAGCCCAGGTCGGAGTCGCCGGTGGCCGCGGTGAAGGTGACGTCGAAGGTCATCTTGTCCAGCTTCGCCCCGATCGCGTCGGCCATCATCGCCGCCGACTCGGCGAACACCTCGCTTTCCCGCCGCACGCTTTCCGCCAGGCCCGGGGTGTCCGGGTCTTGCGAAAACCCCATGGCCGTCTGGGTTTCCGCCGATTCGTAGGTGGAGCAGTCCACCGACTCGGTGATCCGGATCTCGTCGACCCGCTCGCAGGACGCGGACAGCACCATGCCGACCATGTTGGTCATGCCCGGATGTGCGCCGCTGCCGAAGATCGTCGAATTGCCCTTCCGGCAGGCCTCTTCGATGCGCCGACGGTCTTCGGGCGTCTGCTTGCCGCCGGTGATCCAGGCCGCGCTGGTGCACACGTTGACGCCCGACTCCAGCAGCCGCACCAGCTCATCGACGTTGGGCCACAACGGGTTATAGCAACACGCGTCGGCGCCCAGGGACAGCAGCGCGTCGATGTCGTTGGTGGCCGCCACCCCGGTCGGCTCCGGCCAGCCCGCCAGCTCGGCGGCGTCGACGCCGACCTTCTCGGCGCCGTGCGCATAGACCCCGACCAGTTCCATGTCGGGCCGGCCGATGATGGCATGCAGCGAACGCCGCCCGATGTTGCCGGTGGTCCACTGGATCACCCGCAGCGGACGGGTGGTGCTTGGCTTGCTCATCGGGGCTCCTTTGCCGTGCGATTGCCTCATTATGTTCATCCCGGCTCCGCGCCCGCGCGCCGGGCCTCAAAGTCCGGTCACGCCGACCGTGAGGAACACACAGCCGGCCGCGGCCAGCAGGACGGCGACCTGAGGTCTGCGGCGCGATCGAATCCAGTTGTGCAACGCCGTCATCGACGCGGCGGTTCTGGCGGGCGCCACCAGATAGGCCAGCAGCGGAATCTCGACGAGGGCGAAGGCCACGACGTTGAACAGCAGCAGCGCGCCGACCTGCGTCGCGGCCGCCGCGCCCGAGGCCACGATGACGGCGAGCGCGGCGAGATAGTCGACCGAGGGCAACGCGATGCCGAGGCCGGCGAGGCCCGCGACCGACAACGAGTCGCCGTTCAGCAACCGTTGGGCCGGCCGCGCCATCGCGGCGGGCCGCGAACCCAACCGGCGGGGGACGTCCACCGCCAGCGCCGCCGCGACCAGCAGCGCCAGCACACCGATCAGTAGCTGAACCTTCGGCACGGTGAAGTAGCTGGACCCCAGCAGCACCCGCCGCAGCAGGAACAGCACCACCAGGCCCACCGTCATGCCCATGGCGAAACCGCCGGCCAGGAACGCGAGCAACTGCAGCACCGGTCTGGGCCGCGTCATCATCAGCACGGCCATGCCGATGCGGAACGGTTCGACGCTGACGGCCGCGGCCATGACCAGCACGGTGATCAACATCGATATGCCTGTGAGGCGGCCCGATCGGCGAGCGCCTCCCTCAGCTGTCCAACCGGGTGAATTGCCGCTGACGGTACTGCTCGATACAGCCGGCGCGGCGGATCTTGCCGCTCGTCGTGGTGGGAATGGATCCGGGCGATACCAGCACGACGTCGTCGACGTTCAGGCCGTGCGCGTTGGATATCGCCGCCGTGACATCGCTTTTGACGCTCGCGATTCGGTGCGACGTGTCCGCCGAATCGCTGCGCTCTTTGAATTCGATTATGGTGACCAGCTTTTCGGTGCCGTTGGCCGGGACCGATATCGCCGCGACCCGGCCGCGGGTGATCTCGTGCACGGTCGCCTCGATGTCCTCGGGATAGTGATTGCGGCCGTTGATGATCAGCAGGTCCTTGATGCGGCCGACGATGAAAAGCGCGCCGTCGAAAAGGAAACCCTGATCGCCGGTTTTCAGCCAGGGCCCGCCGGGCGTGCCGGGCGAGGGATCCCGCAGCGTGGCGCCGAAGCAGGACTGTTCGTGCGGCAGCTTGCGCCAGTAGCCGTCGGCCACGTTTTCGCCATGCACCCAGATCTCGCCGACCACGCCGGGCGGGCACTCCCGCTGGGTGTCGCCGTCGACGATGCGCAGCGTCGGTGACTGCGGCACTTGGTATTTGACCAACGCGGTGCCGGACCCGGCCGGGCACCGCCGGGCGCGTCCGGCGGACAGTTCGTCGGTATCGAAGCGGACCGCTCCCGACGATTCATTCCAGGTGCCGGCCGCCGCGAAGACGGTCGCCTCCGCCAAGCCGTACGACGGACGCACCATCTCGTCGCGAAAATTGAAGTGCGCGAACCGATCAACGAAGCGTTGCAAGGTGGCCGGCTCCACCCGTTCGGCGCCGCTGATGATGCCCAGCACCCCACCCAGGTCCAGGCCGGCCAGGTCGCCGTCGGTTGTCTTGCGGGCCGCTAAGTCGAAGGCGAAGTTAGGTGCCGCCGACCACGCGTGCGGGCTGCTGGCCAGGGCCTGCACCCATCGGGCCGGCCGCTCCAAAAACGAAAGCGGACTGCTCAACTCGCCCCGGTAGCCACCCAGGACCGGGGCGCAGACCCCGAGCACCAAACCCATGTCGTGGTAGAAGGGCAGCCAGGACACGATGGTCAGATCCGAGGGGGCCTTGACGTGGGCGTCGGCGAAAAAGCCGCGCATCAGCTGTTCGAAATTCACCTTGAGGTTGCGGTGCGAGATCATCACCCCGGTGGGCTGCCGCGTCGAACCCGAGCTGTACTGCAGATAGGCGACGCTGGGCAGGTCGGCCGCCCGCACGTGTGGTCCGCCGTCGACGTCGAGGTTCAGCGAATCGATCTCGACGATCTTCGGAACTGCGTCCAGGCAGGCCTTGTCCACGTATTCGGTGATGTCTTCGGCGACCGCGGACGTCGTCAGGACGACGGACGGCGAGGTGTCGGCAAGCACCGCGCTGACCCGCTCATGACTCGAGCCGCGGTGCGGCAACGGGAGTGGAACCGCGACGAGCCCGGCCTGCATCGAGCCGAGGAACGCCGCGATGTAGTCGAGGCTTTGGGGCGCAAGGATTACCGCCCGGTCTCCCACCGAACCATGAAGGTGAAGCTCACGCGCCACGTTGATGGTTCTGCGCGACAGCTGAGACCAGGTGAGGCTCTCCCGAACACCCGCCCAGTCGCGCTCGTAATCGGTGAAGGTGAACGCGATGTCAGCGGGACGCAGGCTGGCCCGTGCGTGCAGCATCGACAGAATAGATGACTGGGACATAGGCATCACATCACGTCCGTACTGATAGTCGGTTTTTCGTGCTCGGAGTCAGTGGTCGGCTTCGCCCGCGCCGTGCGACAACACGGACATGGCCCCGGCCATGATCTGCGACAGCGGGTCGGCGCCGCCGCCGAACGTCGCCTGGTTGGCCGGCGCGGTGACCTCGGCCGGGTCGAAGCCGTGCACCGGGTCCACCTGCACCGGGGCGGTCGCCGGGTCGTCGTTGCGTGAATAGCCCGCGTTCACCCGGGGGGTCAGGATCGCATCGAGCTTGTTCAGCGTGTTTTCGTCGATCCCGATGTATTTCAGCGGCATCACCAGCGGAAGGTGCTTTTCCGGGATCATGATCGTGGTGTCTTTGGCGCCACGGGAGTTGATCGTGGTTCTGATGTTCTGCGGCGGCACCATGCTCGGATTGGTGAAGGCCACCGCGGTGTGACCCGTCGCCAGCCCCATCAGCGTGTTGGCGAGCGCGAACATGTTGTCCGGCCGATCGGGAAAGTCCGCGATCGAGTCGTATGCGGCGACGAACCTGTTGGTGTCGTACTGGCTCTCATACGGCGGCGGCATGGTGTAGTCCAGTGCGGGAACGACGCTGCCGACTCCGAACATGGCGGTCAGAAAGCTCTGACCGAAGGCGTGCCGCCCGATCGGGTCGCCGAACGTGGCGAAGTTCAGCGTGTTCGGCGGGGGAGCGGTGGGGTCGTTCGCCAATCGGGCCTGCTCGCCGTCGACCACGAACGCGCCCTCCGACAGGCCGATCGCGGTGCCGGGGCGCCCGGTGGTGCGAATCGCCGCATCGAGATTGTCGATCCCCTCGGCGACCGATTCGCCCACGCTCGGGCCGTTCATGCCCAGGCCGGGGAAGGATTCGTCGAGCTTGCCGATGCCCGGGAAGAGTCGCTCGAGCACGTGTCCCTGCACCTGCCCGGCCGGGTAGCGAACGATTTGGCGCTGCTGGCCGGGAAACCAGTCCGCGCCCTCCATACGGATGTATTGGTCGTAGGGGATGCCCAACACGTGCGCGCCGCCAAGAGCGTAGGCGGTCTGGTCGCCCGGCGCGCCCGGGGTGGGCGGTCCGCCGATGGGCCCGCCGTCGGCCGCTGCCGTACCGATGCCGAAATACCCTGCGGTACTGACACTTAACAGCGCCGTCACTCCTGCGAGTAGTTGCTTCATCCCTACTCCTGACCCGTCGGCTTCTCTAGTCTCACATACGTCATGGGTGCCCGCTAACTGGGTTCCGCCGGACGGCAATGCGTGACGGCCACCAGTTGGCCCGTCCGGCCAGCGCCGCGATGGCGGGAACGGTGACGGTGCGCACCAGGAAGGTGTCCAGCAGGATCCCCACCCCGATCACCACACCGCCCTGCACCACGGTGCCGATGCTGGAGAACAGCAGACCGGACATCGAGGCCGCGAAGATCAGACCCGCGGCGGTGATCACTCCACCCGTGGAACTCAGGGTGCGGATGATGCCGTAGCGCATGCTGTGCGGCGACTCGTCACGCATCCGGGAGACCAGCAGCATGTTGTAGTCGGCACCCACCGCGACCAGCACCACGAACGCCAGTGGCGGCACGCTCCAATGCAATTGCTGGCCGAGCAAAAATTGGAAGACCAACACGCCGACGCCCACCGCCGACAAATACGAAATGACCACGGTGGCAACCAGATACAGCGGCGCGACGATCGCGCGCAGCAGCGCCATCAACGTCAGGAGCACCACCAGCAGGGTGACCGCGATGATGAATTTGATGTCGTGCTGGTAGTAGTCCCGGGTGTCTTTGAGGCCGACGGTGTATCCGGCCATCGACACCTCGGCATCGGCCAAGGCGGTATTGGGCTGGGCGCCCCGGGCCGTGGCCGTGATCGCGTCGACCTGATCCATGGCTTGGGTGCTGAACGGGCTCAGTTTGCTTTGCACCAGGTACCGCACCGAGTGGCCGTCGGGTGAGATGAACACCTTGGCGGCCTCCTGGAACTGCGGCAGACGCAGCAGCTGCGCCGGGATGTTGAACCCGGCCATCGCCGGGTGGGCCGCGTCGTGCTTCAACGACAACAAAAACGCCGCCGACTCGCTGAGCCCCGCGCCCAGCTGCTTGACCTTGTCGACGAGTTGGGCCACCGCGTCGGCCACCTGCCGGCTGCCGCCGGCGAATTGGTCGGCGCCGTTTTGCAGGGTGGTCAGGTTGGACTGCAGGCCGCCGGGCCGATCCATTCCCATCGCCCGCAGCACGTCGTTGAGTTTGGCGAAGGCGTTGCGCAGCCGGTCGGTGGATGCTTTCAGGGCCCGTTTGTCGGGATAGGCCTGCAGTTGGTGAGACAGGTCATCGATCGCGTCGAGGTCGGCCTGACCGCGCGGACCCACCAATTGCTCGAACGTCGCGCGGGTGGCGCTGCACGACGAGTCGGCGTCGCAGACCGGGTTGCCCTGCAGCGCCGCCAGCACCGGGCCGATCCAGGCGAACATGTTCTTGGCGGCGGTGAAGTTCCACCCCATGGCGTTGCTGAGCGAGTTGACGTGGTCGACCAGCCGGGCCGCGATGTCGACCTGGTTGACCAGCGCGTCGCCGCTGTACTGGTTTTTCGTCGACGAGAACGCATTCTCCAGTTCGCGCACGCTGGCGGCGAGCTGGTTGACCTGGCCGCGGACGTCGCCGAGGTTGTCGGCCAGGGTGCCGGCCCCCCGGGCCAGGCGGTTGAGGTCGTCGGTTTGGTCGTTGATCATGGTGGACCCGCCGGCCAGCATGCTGCCGATCGCGCCGGCCTGATACGTGGCCCGGAATTGTTCCGGCACGTTCCCGGTGGGGCGGGTGATGCCGCTGACCACGCTGACGTTCGGCAGTTGGCTGACTCGATCGGCCAGCTGTTCCAGGTCGGCGAGGGCCTGCGGGGTGCGAAGGTCGTGCGGTGACCGGATGAGGATGTACTCCGGGATGGACTGATTCACCGGGAAGTGGCGCTCCAGCGCGGCGTAGCCGACCGAACTCGGGGCCGACGGCCGCAACGCCTTGCGATCGTCGTAGTTGTAGCGCACCAGGCCCGCGCAGCTGGCCAGGATGATCAGCACCAGCACGCTGGCCACCAGGTGGGTCCGCGGCCGGCGCACAATGCGGATGCCCGAACGCCGCCACAGCCCGGTGGTCAGTTCGCGCCGCGGCCTGATCCAACCCCGCGGCCCGGCGAGCACCATGATGGCCGGCAGCAACGTCACGGCGGCGAGAAAGGCCACGCCGATCCCGATCGCCGACGAGATCCCGACCGTCTTGAACACGCCCATCCGGGCGAAGCCGATCAGCAGAAACGTGATCCCGACCGTACTGGCCGACGCGGTGATCACCTTGCCGATCGAGATCAGGGCCTTCCTGACCGCCTGATCGAAATCGTCCCCCCGGCGCAGATAGTCGTGATAGCGGCTGATGAGAAAGACGGCGTAATCCGTCCCGGCGCCGGCCATGATCGCGCTCAGGAACACGATGGACTGGTTGGATACGCCCGAGCCCGTCAATTGCGAGTAGCCCGCCACGGCCGCCTGCGCGATCACCAGCGACAACAGGATCGTCACCAACGGCAGCAGCATCGTGACCGCACTGCGGTAAACCACCAGCAGGACGACGAGCACCAGAACGGCGATCGCCAGCTCGATCGGCAGTCGATCCCGCTCGCCCGCGACGGTGAGGTCGGCGACGGTCGCCGCGGGGCCGGTGAGGCTCACCGTCAAAGACGTTGCGGCCGGACCGTTTTCATGTTTTTCCAGGGTCTGTTTGACGATGCCGGCGATCCGGTTGAACGCCGCGTATGACTGCGGGGTGCCCAACTCGCCCGCGACGCCGACGGGCAGTACCCAGGCTTTGCGGTCCTTGCTGGTCACGGCCGAACGCAGCGGCGGCGCGCTGATGAAGTCCTGCACCATCACCACGTCGCGGGTGTCCCGGCGCAGCGCGTCCACCAGCCTGCGGTAGACGGCTTCGTCGGCGGGGCCCAGACCCTTCTCGTCGGTCAACGCCACCAACAGCAGGTCATCCGAGCCCGATTCGTGGAACGCCTCGGTCATCTGGCGGGCGGCGACATTGGACGGTGCGTTGCCGGGCAAGATCGCCAGCGGATGCTTCTGGGCCATCTCGGCCAGGGACGGGAAGGCCAGCGGCAGGGCGACCGCCAATGCCGCCCAGAACCCGATCACCAGCCAGGGCCAGCGCACCACGAAATCGGCTATCCGGCGCATCTCGACCTCATCCCCGGCCGGCGCGGTCGGGGACACCCGGCGGCGGCACCCGCCGACGCCGCAGCCGAGCCGCGCGATTCTCCACGCGATCTTTCAGGAGCCATCGAACTAACCCACGCTACGCAACGCGCCCCCAATGCCCGGTGTCGGCGACCCGCCCGCATACGGACCTCATCGTCTCCGTGTAGCGGGCAACCGACTTGTGAGCGACCGGATTGTCCGGGTACATCATGGCCATGGCCGTGCCCTCGCCGTACCGGAACACGTAAATGGTGAGCTGATAGGAATACCGGCCGTCGGAGTAGATCCCGATGTTGTTCGCATAGCCGAGGTCGGCCGCGGCGAGCACCGCATTGAGGGGAGCGGCGCCGGCGTGGAAGAAATTCGAGACCGGAAAGTTGGGTTGCGGCCACTTCAGCCAGGGCGCCAATTCCAATACCCGGTAATAGGGCACCTTCGCCAATTGCTGGCCCGAATCGAACGAGGTCTGTGCTGTCCACGCGGCATCGGCGAACGAGGCCGCCGCGATGGGCACGGTGATCGGGACCAGGCCGGTGAACCAGCCCTGCGTCATGAAATTGTCCGTGGTTCGGCGGGTGTCCCGGGGGGTGAGGCCGTAATACGTGAGGGCGCCGGTGAGCTCGTGCTCCACCAGGGCGATGCAGGCGAACAAGCCGCCGATGAACCGCACGCCGACGGCGGTGCAGGCCGATTCGAATCGCTCCGTCTGTTCGGCCTCCATCACCAGCTCGGAGACCATGGCGCTGGCGGTCGCCTCGGACGGGTTGCCCAGCGGCAGCGGAAATTCCGGAAAGCTGCCATTGTTGTTCTCCGCGAAGTCGATCCACGCGCGCACTTCGGGCGAATCCACGGTCAACGCCGACGTGTACTCCCGCTCGCGGGCGCAGAAGTCGTCGAAGCTGCCGGCATCGGGCAGCTCGAGGGGTTCGCCGCCCGCGCTCGCCGCCGCATACATGCCGTTGGCCTCGAGCATCGTCGTGCCGATCAGCGTCGCGTCCCCGTGCACGTGATCCATGGCGGCGAAGAAAGTGAAATATTCCTCGTTTTGCACGACCCCGAACGTGAAGCAGCCCCACTCCAGCGGATTTGGTATCGCCACGACATGAGCGCGTATTTCCTCCGCCGTCATTTCGCCGTGGTGGATCGGGGCGAATTCGATGTCAGCGGGGTTGCTGACGGTGTGCCTGACGAACTCCCCATCGCCGCTGTGGTGGAACCAGCTGCGGAATGTGTCATGGCGCCGCAAGTAGGCGTTGACGGCGTAATTCATCGCCGAGATATCGCAACGGCCCGGCACGTCACAGGTGGCGATGATTTGACGGGAAAAATCGAGCCCCGCGGCGGTCCGCTCGTGATAATTGCGCAAATGCTGGCCCTGCATGTAGCTGACCGGAACGGGACTGGCCGGCGCTTGGCGCACCTTCTCGGCCGCCGCGGCGGTCGGGTGCCAGGAGGTGACCGGTCCGGGGGTCGGTGTCCAATCACCGAGCGAGCCGATGGTGATTTTCCCGATGCGCAATCTGTTCTCCTCGGTCCGGACGGCCGCGGTTCGGCCCCGCTGGCGGCACCAACATAACCCCGGCGGCAATGGCCGTCGCCGCGAAGCGCGGATATGCGTGCAACGGCCGACCGGCACGGCGGTGTTGGCGGGACGGATCCGGCCCCGCGCCGGACACAGGCCGGCGCGGACACTTGACGATACCCGCGCGATTACCCGACGATACTGATGCAACGCTCCGCGGAGAAGACCCGTACTCGTTGACCTTGCAGATGCGCAACCGGAACGGCATGCGTACATTCGCTGTACGACTTGTTCGTTCGCTGCCACAGGTTTGCGTCGGTGATCCAGCAGCGGCTGGGCCGCGGTAAAGACCCTTGAGCTTGCTGGGAGTGTCGAGATGTCGGACGAACGCCGTGTGGGAGCGGGCTGATCATCGCACCTCTGAACGCGTCCGGGCGCATGCATTGCGTTGCGGGACAAGGCATTCCGCGTGACGGTCGAAATCGATCGGATCCGATGAGGCGACCCTGTGGTTGCCGAGCGGACGGGCGGGAGACCTCGCGCTCGGTTGGTTGTCTGCGGTGGGATGGACAAGGGCCCCTCGGGCAGGCGGATGTCAGCGGCCCGGCGGCGGCATCCGCCCGCCGGTCCGGTCCCGCGCTCGTGTTGTATCATCGCCGCCTATACCGAAAGCCTTCCTGCAGTCCATTCGATTGGCGGAAAGCGCGAATTTGGATGCGGTGCTTGAGGATATCGACGGCGTCTCGGGGTGTTGGCACTCCGAGCAGGGGCCGGTGAGTGTGCGGCCAGGAGCACGACGGTTGCCGGAGGCAGGACCTGGTACGGAACACCACGGCGGTGGTGCTGAAAGGCCGGCCCGCGACCATGGGTCCTTCGCTGGCTGAGGGAGAGAGGACAACCGCATGTCGACCGTCGAGGGTCTGAGGGACCCGGCGTCCAGTTTCGCGATCGTTGGCTATGCGGCGCGTTTTCCCGGCGCCGCGGACGCCGATGAATTCTGGCGGGTGCTGGCCGAAGGCCGGGACGCGGTATCGGAGGTGCCCAAGGACCGGTGGGACGCCGACGAGTTCTTCGACCCGGATCCCGACGCGCCCGGCAAAGTTGTCACCCGCCGGGCCGGTTTCGTCGACGACGTAACCGGGTTCGACGCGCCGTTTTTCGGCATGTCGGCGCGCGAGGCCAGGCTGCTGGATCCGCAGCATCGGCTGCTGCTCGAGACGGCGTGGCGGGCGGTGGAACATTCCGGCACCGCGCCAACGGATTTGGCGAACACCAACACCGGTGTGTTCATCGGAATATCCACCCACGACTACCTGGGGATGGCCTCCGACGAGCTGACCTACGACCAGATCGAGGCTTACACGGCGATCGGGACATCGTCTGCCGCCGCCGCGGGACGGATCAGCTATCGGTTGGGACTGCAGGGCCCGGCGGTCGCGGTGGACACCGCGTGCAGCTCGTCGTTGGTGGCGATCCATCAGGCGTGCCAAGCGCTGCGTCTGGGGGAGTGCGACCTCGCGCTGGCCGGCGGCGCGAACGTTCTGCTCACCCCGGCGACCATGATCACCTTTTCCCAGGCACACATGCTCGCGCCCGACGGGCGATGCAAGACCTTCGACGCGGCCGCCGACGGCTACGTCCGTGGTGAGGGATGTGGCGTCCTCGTTGTGAAGCGGCTCGAGGACGCGATCCGCGACGGCGACCGGATCCGGGCGGTGATCCGGGGCAGCGCCATCAACCAGGACGGCGCATCGGGCGGTTTGACCGTGCCGAACGGCGTTGCCCAGCAACGAGTTATCGCCGAGGCGCTGCAGCGCGCCGGCATCGCACCCGGCGACGTCGACTACCTGGAGGCGCACGGCACCGGCACCTCGCTGGGCGATCCGATCGAGGTCCAGGCCGCAGGTGCGGTGCTCGGCGTGGGGCGCGAGGCGAGCAGACCGCTGCTGATCGGCTCGGTCAAAACCAACATCGGGCACCTGGAAGCGGCCGCCGGCATCGCGGGCGTGATCAAGGTGATCCTGGCGCTCGAGCACGGGATGCTGCCGCAACATCTGCACTTTCGCGATCCGTCGCCGCACATTCCCTGGGATCGGCTTGCGGTGCAGGTCGTCAAGGAGGCGACCGCGTGGCAACGCAACGGCCGGCCCCGCGTGGCGGGCGTCAGCTCATTCGGGTTCGCCGGAACCAACGCGCACGTCATCCTCGAGGAAGCGCCCGACGGGACGGGTCGGGCCGCGGTACCACCGGCCGCCGTCCGGCCGCCCGGTCAGCGCCGGTTCCACGTACTTCCGCTGTCGGCGCGAACGCCCGCCGCGTTGGTGCAGATCGCCGGCGAGTACCGCGACTGGTTGAGCGCGCATCCCGACACCGCCCTGGCCGACCTGTGCTTGACCGCCGGGGCGGGCCGGGCACACTTCGAGCACCGGGCCGCGCTGGTGGTGGATTCGACGGGGTCCGCCGGTGAGTTGCTCGCGGCGCTGGCCGACGACCGGCCGGCCCCGGGACTGTTGCGCGGGGTTTGCGAGGACGCGCCGAAAACGGCGTGGCTGTTCACCGGTCAGGGCAGCCAGTACGCCGGCATGGCCAGGGAGTTGTTCGACACCGAGCCGGTGTTCGCCGAGACGCTGACCCGCTGCGCCACGGTGCTCGCCGATGTTCTCGAAAAGCCGTTGCTGGACGTAATTTTCGATACGGATGACCCGGCCAACGAAGCGACGTTGCGGCAGACCAGCTACGCCCAGCCCGCCTTGTTCGCCGTGGAGATGGGTCTGGCCCGGCTCTGGCAGTCCTGGGGCTTCGAACCCGACGTGGTGCTGGGCCACAGCGTCGGCCAGTATTCGGCGGCCTGCGTTGCCGGCGTGCTGCGCCTCGAGGATGGGGCGCGGCTGATCGCCGAGCGCGGCCGGCTGTTCGGCAGTTTGCCCGCGGGCGGTCGGATGGTGGCGGCGTTCGCCGCCGCGGCCCGCGTCGAGAGCCTCACCGACGAGTTCCCGAGCTTGTCGGTCGCCGCGTACAACGGTGCCAACACCGTGTTGTCGGGACCGGGGCAGGAGCTGGAGCAGGCGGTGGCCCGGTTGACCGCCGAGAAAGTCCGGTGCGACTGGCTCGACACCAGCCACGCGTTCCACTCGGCGCTGCTGGATCCGATTCTCGACGAGTTCGAGTCGTATGCGAACCAGTTCGATTTCGGTCCGCCCCAACGGATCTTGATCTGCAACCGAACCGGCTCCGCCCTGGGCAGGAGCGTGAAACTCGATGGGGCCTATTGGCGTCGCCATGCCCGCCAACCGGTCGAGTTCGCCAAGAGCGTTCACACCCTCGCCGACCTGGGCTGCAAGGTGTTGCTGGAGATCGGCCCCCAACCCGTGCTCACCGCCGCGGCCCTGCGGGCCTGGCCCGACCCGGCGACCGCGCCCCGGGCGATCGCATCATTGCGCCGCAACACCGCCGACCACCGCCAGATCACCGAAGCGCTTGCCGAGGCCTACATTGTCGGCCACCTCCCGGACTTCAGTGCCGCCGTCGGTCCGGCGCGAAAGCTTGACCTGCCCACCTATCCGTTCCAGCATCGCCAGTACTGGTTCAGCGAACAGCGGGTCCCGCCAGGCAGCCAACAAACCTCGACCCAGACCACGGCCGTCCGGCTTCTCGAGGACGGCCGGATCGCCGAACTCGCGAAGTTGCTCGACGGCGCGAGCGCCGATCAGCACACCCTCGATGTGCTGACGAAGCTTGCCGCACAACACAATCAACAGCGCAAGAGTCAGTCCATCGCCGAGGACCGCTACGAGATCCGCTGGGAGAAGTCCACGGTCCCTGGCCCCGAAGCCGAAGCCACCTGGCTCGTCGTCGGCGATGACGACGACGCCGTCGCGCCGCTGGTCGACGCGATCACCGCGCGCGGGCACCAGCACCGGATTCTCGTGTTGCCCGCCTCCGACGCGGACGAGGAACGACTCGAGATCGTATTGCGCGCCGCGGCGGCGGAGGAAGCGCCGCTACGCATCGCGCTGGTGGCGGCGCTGGATTCCGGCACCGCACCATCGATGCGGTCGCTGCTGCGGATGCAGCACCGGGTACTGGCCGGAACACGGCGGCTCTTCCGCGCCGCGGCCGCCGCGGAACTGCGCCAACCGATTTGGTTGGTCACCCGCGGCGCGCAACGAGTCACCGACGCCGACACCGTGTTCCCGGATCAAAGCTGCCTGTGGGGATTCGGCCGGGCGGCGTCCCTGGAATATCCGCAATTGTGGGGCGGGCTGGCCGACCTGGCGCAGGACAGCGCCGAGGAATGGTCCCGGTTGGTCAGGGTCGCGTCGGCACCGCGCGACCCGGCCGTCGGGGAGGACCAGATCGCGCTGCGCGGCTCGGACATCTACGTTCCCCGGCTGACGCGACGAAGCGGGCAGCCGGCCGCGGCTGCGCTGACATTGCGTGCCGACGCAACGTATCTGGTGACCGGCGGGCTGGGTTCGATCGGACTGGAGATCGCCGGCCACCTGGCTGCGCAGGGCGCCCGGCACCTGGTGCTGACCGGCCGCCGCGCGCCGGGCGAAGCCGCACAGCGGCGCATCGACGCCCTCAGCCAACAGCACGGATGCGAAGTCCGGGTGATCGCGGCCGATGTCGCCGACGCCCACCACGTTGCGCGGCTGCTCGGCGCCATGCGGGCCGAACTGCCGCCGGTGGCCGGCATAGTCCATGCCGCGGGCGAGATCGGCACCACCCCGCTGAGCGACCTCGAAGACGCCGAAATAGACCGGGTTTTCGCCGGGAAGGTCTGGGGCGCTTGGCATTTGAGCGAAGCCGCCGCCGACCTGCGGTTGGACTTCTTCATCAGCACGTCCTCGATCGCCTCGGTATGGGGTGGTCTGGGTCAGACGGCGTACGGCGCGGCCAACGCCTTCCTCGACGGGCTGGCGTGGCGGCTGCGTGAGCAGGGCGTCAACGGGATCAGCGTCAACTTCGGTCCCTGGGCGGCGGGCATGGCCGACGAGAACGCCCGGGCGCGACTGGCTCAGCGCGGCATCAAGACACTCTCACCCGCCGACGCGCTGGCGGGTCTGGCCGATGTCATGGCGACCGCCGCCGCGCAGGGGGTGGTGGCCCGGATCGACTGGACCCGCTTCCTGCCGCTCTACCAGCAAGCGGGGCAGCGGTCGTTGCTGGCGGAACTGGCCCGGGAGATACCCGATTTCGCCCCGGCACCAACGCCTTCCGGGAAGACGGGGCTGGTCGAGCGGCTCGCCGGCGCTCCGGTACAGCAGCGCAGGAAACTCATGACGGAGTTTCTGCGCAACGCTGTCGCCGAGGTGACGCGCGTCGATGCCGCGGAGATCCGCGAGGACGCGGGATTCTTCGACCTCGGCATGGATTCGCTGATGGCCATCGAACTGCGCCGCCACATCGAGCAAGGCGTGGGCAAGCAGATACCCGCAACCCTGGCGATGGATTACCCGCGGCTGTCCGATGTCGCCGAGTACCTGCTCGGCGACGTGCTCGACCTGCGCGGGCAGCCGGACGCCAAACCCGCACCGCCGGCGGGCACCCCGGCGCCGGCCGGCCGCACGGACGAGCCGATCGCGATCGTCGCGATGGCATGCCGTTTCCCCGGCGCCGCTGATCCGGAAGCCTTCTGGGAGTTGCTGTCCGGCGGTGTCGACGCCATCCGGGAAGTCCCGGAAGACCGATTCGACATCGACGAGTTCTACGACCCGGATCCGGAAACCCCCGGCAAGATGTACAGCCGATTCGGCGGATACCTGGACCAAATCGACGAATTCGATCCGGAGTTCTTCGGTATCTCGCCGCGCGAAGCGGTGTGGATCGACCCGCAGCAGCGGCTGGTGCTGGAAACCGTGTGGGAGGGCTTGGAGCGTGCCGGGTATTCCCCGGCCGCGCTGCGCGGCAGCCGAAGCGGCATCTTCGTGGGGGTCGGCGCCAACGAGTATTCGCATCTGCTGTCCGCCGAGTCGGTGGACAAGATCGAGCCGCACTTCATCACCGGCAACGCGCTCAACGCCATCTCCGGCCGGGTCGCCTTCGCGCTGGGTCTGGAAGGACCCGCGGTGGCCGTCGACACCGCATGCAGCTCGTCGCTGGTGGCCGTGCATCAGGCCTGCCAGGCATTGCATTCCGGTGACTGCGATTTGGCGTTGGCCGGCGGTGTCAACGTGCTGCTGAGTCCGGTGTCCAACATCGCCGCGTCGCGCGCCCGGATGCTTTCACCCGTCGGGCGATGCAAGACCTTCGATGCCACCGCCGACGGTTATGTGCGCAGCGAAGGCTGCGGGATCCTGGTGCTCAAGCGGATGAGCGACGCCGTGCGCGACGGAGACCGGGTGTGCGCGGTCATCCCGGCCAGCGCGGTCAACCAGGACGGCGCGTCCAGCGGTCTCACGGTGCCCAATGGTGGTGCACAGCAACGGCTTATCGCCACGGCGCTGAGCCGCGCCGGCCTCTCCGGCGATGACGTCGACTACCTCGAGGCGCACGGGACGGGCACCGCGCTGGGGGATCCGATCGAAGTGCAGGCGGCCGGGGCCGTCTACGGCGCCACCCGGGACACCGACCGGCCGCTGCTGATCGGATCGGTGAAGACCAACATCGGCCACCTCGAGGCGGCCTCCGGGGTCGCCGGCCTGATCAAGGTCGTGTTGTCGCTGCAGCACGAAATGCTCCCGCAGAGCCTGCATTTCGAGACCCCGTCGCCGCATATCCCGTGGGACTCGCTGCCACTGCGGGTGGTGGACAAGGCGGTTCCCTGGCAGACCAACGGCCGGCCGCGGCGAGCCGGGGTGAGCTCGTTCGGGTTCACCGGCACCAACGCACACGTGTTGATCGAGGAGGCGCCGCAACCGGTAACGACGCAAGACGCCACCCCGGCAGCCGAATCCGACGCACGCCCGGTCGACGTGCTGCCGCTGTCCGCGCGGTCACCGGAGGCGCTGCTGGCGCTGGCGCAGCGGTACGGGGAATGGTTGCACGCTCATCCCGACGCGGACATCGGCGATCTGTGCTTCACCGTCGGGGCCGGGCGTGCGCATTTCGAGCACCGGGCCGCGCTGGTGGTGGATTCGGTGCGCAGCGCACGCGAGGCGCTGGCCGACCTCGCCGACAACCGAACCCGGCCGGGAGTTGCGCGCGGCGAGTGCACCGACCCGCCGACGACGGCGTGGTTGTTCACCGGACAGGGCAGCCAATACCCGGGGATGGCGCGCGAGTTGTTCGACGCCGAGCCGGTTTTCGCCGAGACGGTGACGCGCTGCGCGGACGCCGTCGACGGGCTGCTGCCGCGTCCGTTGACCGAGGTGATCTTCGCGACCGACAAGGACACCGGTGGTGAGGCCGGAAAAACCCTGCGGAATACCGCTTTTGCGCAGCCCGCGTTGTTCGCCGTCGAGATGGGCCTGGCCAGGCTGTGGCAATCCTGGGGTGTCGAGCCCGACGTGGTGCTGGGGCACAGCGTGGGCCAATACGCGGCGGCTTGTGTCGCAGGCGTTTTCAGCCTCGAGGACGGGGCGCGGCTGATGGCCGAGCGCGGCCGGCTGTTCGGCGGCCTGCCCGACGGCGGCCGGATGGTGGCGGTGTTCGCCGACGCCCAATACGTCGAGGAGCTCGCCAACGACTGCCCCCGGGTGTCGGTGGCCGCCTACAACGGTCCCAACACGGTGCTCTCGGGTCCCGGCGCGGATCTGGAACAGATCGTGGCCCGCGGTGCCAGTGACGGGATCCGGTGCAGCTGGCTGGAAACCAGCCACGCCTTCCACTCGGAGCTGCTGGACCCGGTGCTCGATGAATTCGAGTCGTATGCGGCGCATCTGGACTTCGCCGTACCCACGCTGCCGCTGGTCTGCAACCGCACCGGTACGGTGCTCACCACCGAAACCCCGCTCGACGCCCGCTATTGGCGGCGGCATTCCCGCCAGCCGGTGCAGTTCGCCGAAAGCGTGCGTACCGTCGCGGCGCTGGGCTGCACGGTGTTGATGGAGATCGGTCCGCAACCGGTGCTGACGGGGGCCGCGGTGCAGGTCTGGCCGGAACACCTGGCCGCGCCACGCGCGATCGTTTCCCTGCGCAAGGGCGTCGGCGATCGGCGACAGATCGCCGAAGGGCTGGCCGCGGCATACGTCAGCGGTCATCGTCCCGAGTTCGCCGCGCTGCATCGTCGACCGCGCCGCAAACTCGAACTGCCCACCTACCCGTTCCAGCGGCGGCGCTTCTGGCCCAAGGCTTCCGGCATCGCCGGCATCGATGGACAGGGCGCCGCGGCATCCGGGCTGCTGGGCAGCGCGAAGGAGCTCGCCTCCGGCGACTCCGTCTACACCAGTAGGTTGTCGGTGAAGTCGCAGCCCTGGCTTGCCGATCACGTGATCTACGGCACCGTCGTCGTCCCGGGCGCGACATATGCGGCGATGGCCCTGGCCGCCGTCGGGCCACCGGCACGCGTGCAAAACGTCTACTTCTATGAGCCGATCATCTTGCCCGACAAGGCTTCTCGTGAAGTGCAGCTGAGTCTGCATCCGCTGCAGGAGGGCGGCTGGAGCTTCCGGGTGGACAGCCGCCCGTACGGCGTCCCCGATGCCGAATGGTCGTTGAACGCCGATGGCACCGTCGTCGCCGGCATCGAGGACGAGCCGGCGGCCGACCCGGCGGACCACATCGACGCCGTGATCGAGAGGTTGGACCGCAATCGCCCGCAACTGCTGTTCGACAGCTTCGCCGAAAGCGAACTGGAGTGGGGGACCACGTGGTCCACCTCGCTGAAGTCGCTGTGGATGGGCGACGGTGAGGCGGTTGGCGACGTCACCGTGGGTGACGAACTCGCCGAGCACCTCGGGACGGAGCCCATGCATCCGGTGCTGCTCGACCTGTGCACCGGAGTCGTCTTCCCGGCGTTTCCCGCCCTTCTCGCCGCCGAACAGGGCTTCAATGATCTGTTGCTGCCGTTGCGGTACGGGCAGGTGTCCCTGCGGGAGAAGATGCCGCGGCGGTTCTATTGCCGCGGGAAATGGCGGCCCAGCGCGCTGGACAGCGAAACCCAAGTCTTCGACATCGATTTCATCGATCGGGACGGTCGCCACCTGGGTGGGATACGCGAGTTCACGGTCAAGCGCGCGCCCCGCGAGGCGTTGTTGCGGGGACTGGGCGGCGATGCCACCCGGCTGCTGTACACCCTTGGCTGGCATGAGGTTCCACCCCAGCCGTCGAACGATGGTGTCGCAAATCCAAGCGGGACATGGCTGATCGCCGGCTTCGACGAACTGGGGGCTCAACTGCCGGGCTGCATCCCATTCGACCGCAACACCGATCCGGAGTCCTTCGGGCAGCTGTTGGCGCGCGCCGAGGACCGCGGCGGCCCGGTCACCGGCATCGTCTGGCGCGCAACGCAATCCGGTGGACGGGAGTCGAGCGCCGAATCCGTGGCGCGGCTGGAAACCGAGATCGCCGGGCTTCTCACCGCCGTGCACGCCTTGCAGAACGCGGATGGCTCGGCGGTCAAGCTTCCCGGTGGCCTGTGGATCGTCACCGAACGGGGCGTGGCGACCGAGTCCGGCGAGCCGGTCGACCCGGTGCAGGCGGCGCTGTGGGGACTTGGGCGCACCATCGTCAACGAGGAACCGGCGCTGCGGTGCAGGCTGGTCGATTCCGACGGGTCGGAGCAGGCCGTGCGGTCGCTGGCCGGTCTGCTCGGCGCACCCCTGGACGAACCGGAGCTGGCGGTGCGGCAGGGGAAACTCCTGGCATCCCGGTTACTGCCGTGGGCGCGCAGCGGTCATCTCGCGGTACCTCGCGGCACCGACTACGTCCTTGCCCCCACCGAACGCGGCGCGATCGACAACCTGCGGCTGATCGAGCAGGAGGCGCCGCCCCCGGCCGAGGGCTGTGTGCAGGTGCGTGTCGAGGCCGGCGGTTTGAACTTCCGGGAGGTGCTCAACGTGCTGGGCCTCTACCCGGGCGACCCGGGGCCGCTCGGCGGCGACTTCGCCGGCACCGTCACCCAATTGGGCAGCGGCGTTACCGGACTCGAGGTCGGCACGCGCGTCTACGGTTTCATGCAGGGCGCGTTCGCCAGCCGGTTCAATGTGCCGGTCCAGTTGCTGGCGCCGATTCCCGACGGCGTGAGCGCGGTGGATGCCGCGACCATTCCCGCCGCGGCGCTCACCGCCCGGCTCGCGTTCGACTGGGCCCAGCTGAAACCCGGTGACCGCGTGCTCATTCATGCGGCAAGCGGTGGCGTCGGATTGGCCGCCATCCAGCTGGCGCAGCGACACGGTGCGACCGTGTTCGCCACCGCGAGCACCTACAAACGCGCGACGCTGCGCAAGCTGGGTGTGGAATACGTCTACGATTCGCGCAGCACCGATTTCGCCGACCAGATTCTCGTCGACACCGACGGCGCCGGCGTCGACGTGGTGCTCAACAGCCTGACCAATGAGGGATTCATCGAGGCGACCGTGCGGGCCACCGCCCAACACGGCCGTTTCGTCGAGATCGCCAAGCGAGACATCTGGACCCGCGAGCAGATGGCGGCGGCCCGCCCCGATATCGCCTACGAGATCGTCGCGTTGGACTGGGCCTGCGTGGAACAGCCGGAGCACATTCATGCCCTGCTGACCGAGGTGTCTGACGGGCTGGCCAGCGGCGAGTGGAGGCCGTTGCCCGCCGAGATCTATCCGCTGGCCGAGGCGAGGACGGCGTTTCGCCGCATGCAGCAAGCGAGGCACATCGGCAAGATCGTGCTGCAGATGCCGAAACCGCTGCAACCGCGCGGTGATCGCAGCTATCTGATCACCGGTGGGCTCGGCGCGATCGGCCTGCACCTGGCGGCCTATCTGGCCCAGCTCGGCGCCGGCGAGATCGTGCTGACCAGCCGGCGTGCACCCGACGCCGCGGCGCGGCGGGCCATCGACGACATCACCGAGCGCTACCGGTGCCGCGTCCACACCTTCGCCGCCGACGTCGGTGACGCCGCGCAGGTCGAGCAGCTGCTGGCCCGGATCCGCGCCGAACTGCCCCCGCTGGCGGGAGTGGCGCATCTGGCGGGCGTGCTCGACGACGCGCTGCTGTCCCAGCAGAGCCCGGAGCGTTTCCGGGTGGCGTTGGCGCCCAAGGCATTCGGAGCCAGCTACCTGGACCATGCGACGAAGACCGACGATCTCGACTTCTTCATCGTGTCGTCCTCGGTGTCCAGCCTGCTCGGTTCACCCGGCCAGGCCAACTATTCGACCGCCAACGCGTGGCTCGACGGGCTGGTCGCAGCGCGACAGGCGCGCGGCTTGCCGGCGACCGGGGTCAACCTCGGGCCCTGGGCCCAAGGGGGGATGGCGTCGTCGGAGGCCGCGCGCGCCAACATCGGTGCGCAGGGACTCATTCCGCTGGAACCGACGGCCGCGCTGGCCGCGCTCGCCGAGGTCGTCGCCAACGGAACCGGGCAGGCGACCGTCATCAAGGCCAACTGGCAGCGGGCGGCGAAGCTGCTGGGCGGTGCTCGCCCACCGATTCTCGATCTCGTGCTGCCGAGCGCCGTCGGGGAGGCGAGTGGGGACAGCGAATTACTCAAGCAGTTGCAGGAGATCCCGGTGGCGCAGCGCGCCGCCTTCATCACCGAATTCCTGCAGCGCGAGGTGCAGGGTTTCCTGCGGCTCGCGCAGCCACCCGCCGCGACGAGCCGATTCCTGGACCTGGGCACGGATTCCCTGATGGCGGTCGAACTCCGCAACCGGTTGCACAGCCAATTCGGTGGCGCGTTCACGATCAACGCGACCGCGGTCTTCGACTATCCGACGATCGGTGGGCTGGCCGAGTATCTGGCAGGCCAACTGCCCGACGCGGAATCGGAGCCCGGTGCGGCGGTGGCCGCCAACCCGAATCCGGGCTCGGAAACCGGCACCGGTGAGGCCGAACCGGAACGTGAGGCGGCGCCCGAGCCGAGCTGATCCGGGCCGGGGTTCAGTCGGCGACGTCGAAGGCGGAGTTCACCTTCGTCGGCCGAATCCGCACCACCAACTCGCCGGGGACGGCGTTACGCCGGCCGAACTCGTCGGCCCGGTCGGCGCCCATGTACCGCGCGCCGGTCCGGGTGGCGATGTCCAACACCTCGGCGGGGTCCTCGCTCACCGCGGCCACGCCCTGCACCTGGACGAACGAATAGGGCGGATGCGGATCGTCGACGCAGATGACCACCCGCGAATCACGCGCTATCGCACGGGCTTTCGCTGTGCCACGGCCGGTGTTGAAGGCCAGCTCGCCGTCGTCGACCACGAACCAGATCGGCGCGACCAGCGGCCGGCCGTCGGCGGCGACATAGCCGAGCATCCCGGTGCGGGTGCCGGCGGACAGGAACTCGACGACCTCGGCGGACAGCGCGGCCATGGGGTTAGAGGCGGACCAGGTCGTAGTCGCCGAGGTGGTCGATCAGGTTGTGCAGATGCTCACCCGAGGTGCCCAGGGTGTGCTCGATCGCGGTGAGCCGGGCGGCGTAGTGGCTGATCGGGTACTCCGCGGTCACCCCGATCCCGCCGTGCATCTGGATGGACTCCTGCGCGATGTGCCGGCCGGAGCGGCCGATCTGCAGCTTGGCCCGCGAGGCGATGACCGGGTCGATGTTGCCGTCGGCGATCGACATCGCCGCATACAGGCTCATGCTGCGGGCCAATTCCAGCGAGACGTACATGTCGGCGGCGCGCTGGGTGAGCGCCTGGAATTTGTTCAGGGTGACCCCGAACTGCTTGCGGGTCTTGAGGTAGTCGGTGGTCAGGCGCAGCGATTCCTCCATCGCCCCAAGCGCTTCGGAGCACAACGCGGACTGGATGCGGATGATGGCCGCCTCGATGCCGCCCGATGCGTCGGTCGCCTCGCCCAGCGGTTCGGCCGGGGTGGCGTCCAGATCGATTTGGGCGCCCCGCTGCCCGTCGAAGGTGCGGTACGGGTGCCGGGTGACGGCGCCCGCGTCGACCAGGAACAGCCCGGTGCCGCCGTCCGGCAACGCGGCGCTGACCACCAGGGTGTCGGCGCAGTCGCCGGCCAGCACCGGGTTCTTCTGACCGCTCAGCGTCCACGAATCACCTTGCCGCGCAGCCTTGGTGCCCACCTCGGCGGTCGGTTTGCGCTGCCCCGGCTCCAGGTGGGCGAACGCCAGCAGCCGCTGGCCGGCCGCGACCTCGTCCAGCAGTTCCTTCTGGGCCGCGCTGCCCAGCGCGGCGATCAGCGCGCCGGGTCCCAGCGCGGCGTGCAGCACCGGCTCGGGGGCCAGCCGGCGCCCGATCTCGGTGAGCACCACCATGATCTCGATCTGGCCCGACTCGTCGGGATCGGAGCCCAGGCCCAGGATCCCGGTGTCGGCGAGCTGGCTCCACACCTCGCGGCTCCAGCCCAGCTCGGAACCGATGACCTTGTTGCGGCTCTCCGGGTCGTAACTGCGCGACAGCAGATCGCGGGTGGTGTCGCGCAGCAGGGCCTGCTCGTCGCTCAACTGAAAGTCCATGGCTGCCTCACAATCCCAGAATGGTGGACGCGATGATGTTGCGCTGTACTTCGCTGCTGCCGCCGTAGATCGACGTCTTGCGATAGTTCAGGTAGTGCGGCGCGCTGGATTGCGCCCAGGACGGGGAGGCGATGTCATCGGCCTTGGCCGGCAACGCATCCGGGCCGGCCACCTCGACGAGCAGTTCGGTGGCCACCTGCTGCAGTTGGCTGCCTCGCAGCTTGAGCACCGACGACGCCGGGTTGGGCTGCCCGTTTGCCGAGTCGGTGGTCACCCGCGACTGCGTGAGTTCCAGTGCCAGCAGCTCGTTTTCGGCCTCGGCGAGCCGGGCGGCGAACAGCGGATCGTCGAGCACCCCGGTGGCCGCGGCGTGCTTCTTCACCTCGGCCAGGCGCACCTTGGTGCGGCCCACTCCGGCGATGCCGGTGCGTTCGTTGCCCAGCAGGAACTTCGCGTATGTCCAGCCCTGATTCTCTTCTCCGACAAGCTGATCGGCGGGCACCCGGACGTCCTCGAAGAAGACCTCGTTGATCTCGTGGCCGCCGTCGATCGTCTTGATGGGCCGCAGCGTGATGCCCGGGCTTCTCATGTCGAAGAGCAGGAACGAGATGCCGGCCTGGCGCTTGGGCGCCTGCGGGTCGGTGCGCACCAGGCAGAATATCCAGTCGGCGTACTGGCCCAGCGTGGTCCAGGTCTTCTGGCCGTTGACGATGTAGTGGTCGCCGTCGCGCACCGCGGTGGTGCGCAGCGACGCCAGGTCCGAACCGGCGTCCGGCTCGGAGAATCCCTGGCACCACCAGATGTCGAGGCTGGCGGTCGGGGGCAGGAAGCGTTGTTTGACCTC
The DNA here is from genome assembly GCF_025821985.1 of Mycobacterium timonense. Taxonomy (NCBI): domain Bacteria; kingdom Bacillati; phylum Actinomycetota; class Actinomycetes; order Mycobacteriales; family Mycobacteriaceae; genus Mycobacterium; species Mycobacterium timonense. Next base: position 100,400 of record NZ_JACKSY010000038.1, read on the forward strand.
CTCCGAACCGAATTCGGCGATCACCGGGCCCACCATCTTGGTGTTGAAGTTCAACGGCTCCGGGACGCAGGCCAGCTGCATCTCGTCGGCCCAGATCTGGTGCTGGGTGGGCGTCCAGTCCTTGCCGCCCCACTCCACCGGCCAGTTCGGTACCGCAAGGCCGTGCTCGTGCAGGATCTTGTGGCTGGTGACGATGTCGTCCCGGTTCACTTCCGCCGATCCCCGGCGCACCCGCTCGCGCAGCTCCTCGGGAATCTTGGTCGTGTAGATGGTGCGAAGCTCGTCGCGGAACGCGGCTTCCTCCGGTGTGAGCGCCAGTTGCATGGCAGCCTCCTGTCGATTCGGGGTGAACGTGGCGACCCATCGCCCTGGTCGTTCGCTCGGCTTCCATCTTGACCCATCGGGTGCGGGCCCTGTGCACAGCCTCGGGTTAGTCCACAGTTCGGCCCGGCGGCGCCGCGGAGCGGGGCGGTCGCGCCGGTGGGCGGACCTACGGTCGGGCCATGCGAACAGAACTTCCGGCCGAGCGCCTGCAACGGCGGCTGCGCGCCGAACCGGATGCCGATGCCGCGGTGCAGCCCGAGGAGCCCGGGCCAATCGCGGGCGAGGACTTTCCGGATGACGATCAGAATTCGCTGCTGCCGCGGTGGCTTCCCGGCGCGCCGGAGCACCGGGGTTGGGTGGCCCGGATTCGTGCCGACCCGGGACGTGCCGGCGCCATCGGGTTGGCCATCGTGGCGGCGCTGGCCGTGCTGGTCACGGTTTTCACGCTGATCCGCGACCGGCCGGCGCCGGTGATGTCGGCCAAGCTGCCGCCGGTGGAGAAGGTGTCGACCGCGAGCCCACGCTCGTCGGCAAGCCCGAGCGGCGGCCCGGACCGCCCTGTGGTGGTCAGCGTGGTCGGCCTGGTGCACACGCCCGGCCTGGTCACGCTGGCGCCGGGGGCGCGGATCGCCGATGCGGTGCAGGCGGCCGGCGGCGCGGTGAACGGCGCCGACACCGCCGGGTTGAACATGGCCCGGCCGCTGGACGACGGCGAGCAGATCGTGGTGGGCTTGGCCCCGGTGCCGGGACAGCCGCCGGTGCTGGGCAGTTCGGTGGCCGCGGGGTCGACACCGGCCCCGAAACCGCCGCCGGGTCCCGGGGCGGCCAAGGCCAAGCCGAAGACCGGCGACGCGGTCGACCTGAACACCGCGACGGTGCAGGAGCTCGACGCCCTGCCCGGCGTCGGGCCGGTCACCGCCGCCGCGATCGTGGCGTGGCGGCAGACCAACGGCAGGTTCACCAGCGTCGAGCAGCTCGCCGACGTGGAGGGCATCGGCCCCGCGCGGCTGGAGAAGCTGCGCGCTCTGGTCCGTGTCTGAGCGCTGTGCATCCCGGCGGGCCGTCGCCCGAGGGCCGCGTCGATGTGCGGCTGGTGCCGTCCGCGCTGACCTGCTGGGCGGTGACGGCCGGCGGAATCTGGTGGCCGATCGGCCGGGAGCTCGCCTGGTGCTGCGTCGGGTTGCTCGCGATCGCCGGCGCCCTGCGGTGGCGTGCGGCGCGCCGGCACGGCCGGCCGCGGCTGTCGTCGGTCAGCGCCGGGCTGGCGGCGATCGGTGTGGTGGGGGCGGGGTTCGGGTTCGCCGTGGCGCTGCGCGCCGACGCGGTCGATCACCACCCGATCGCCGCGGACTTCGGCGCCAGCGCCCCGGTCACCGTCACCCCCTCCGAGAGCCCGGTGTCGTTGGGCTCCGGGACCCAGGGCCGGCTGATGTTTCGGGCCACCCTGCAACAGCTGCGTTCCGACCAAATGTCCGGGCGGGTCGTTGTTTTCGCGCGCGGCCCGGATTTCGGCGGGCTGATGGTGGGCCAGCCGGTGCGGTTCACCGCCCGGATCGGCCGGCCCACCCGGCGCGACCTGACGGTCGCGGTGCTCACCGCGTCGGGCCGGCCAACCCTGGGCAGCGCGAGTGCCGTGCAGCGGGCCGCGCACGAGGTGCGCCGCCGCTTCGCCGCCGCGGTGCGTGACACGCTGCCCGCCGACCAGGCCGCGCTGCTGCCCGCGCTGGTGCTCGGGGACACCTCGGCGGTGCCCACCCCAACTGGCCGGGACTTCCGGGCGGCCGGCATGACGCACCTGATGGCCGTGTCGGGCGCCAACGTGACGATCGTGTGTGCGGCCGTGCTGTTTTCGGCACGGCTGATCGGCCCGCGGGCGGCGGTCCTGCTGGCGGCGCTGGCGCTGGTGGCTTTCGTCGTCGTGGTGCAGCCGACGGCAAGCGTGTTGCGGGCGGCCGTGATGGGCGCCATCGCGTTGGCGGGCATGCTGACTTCGCGTCGGCGGCAAGCGATTCCGGCCCTGGCCGCCACGGTGCTGGTGTTGTTGGCCGTCGCGCCGCAGCTGTCGGTGGACGTCGGGTTCGCGCTGTCGGTGCTCGCCACGGCCGCGCTGGTCGTTCTCGCGCCGGCCTGGTCGCGGCGGTTGGCGGACCGGGGCTGGCCCAAGCCGTTGGCCGATGCGGTCGCCGTCGCCTGGGCCGCGCAGCTGGTGACCGCGCCTTTGGTCGCGGCCATCTCCGGCCGGTTCAGCGTGGTCGCCGCCGCCGCAAATCTGCTGGTGGCGGCCGTGATCGCACCGATCACGGTGCTGGGCACCGCGGCGGCGGCGCTGTGCCCGATCTGGCCGGCCGGCGCGCGGCTGCTGATCCGTTTCACCGGCCCCGAGTTGTGGTGGGTGGGCGGGGTGGCCCACCGGGCCGCGGGCCTGCCCGGCGCCACCGTGCCCGTCCCGGACGGGACGGCGGGCACGCTGATCGTCGGCGGCGTAACGCTGCTGGCGGTGGTGGCGTGGCGGTGGCGCCGGTTCCGCGCCGCGGCCGCCGCGGCGCTGCTGATCGGCCTGGCCTGGGTGCTGTCCGGGCTGGCGTAGTACCCGGCGAGCGCCGATCCCCGCGCGAGGTCGTCGGTCGGTCGTGACACCATCGTGGAGTGAGCGAGGTTTCGCCGTTACACCTGGTCCTCGGGGACGAGGAACTGCTGGTCGAGCGGGCGGTGGCCGAGGTGCTGGCCGAGGCACGCAAACGCGCCGGCGCCTCCGGTGACGCCGACGTTCCGGTCAACCGGATGCGGGCCGGCGACGTGAGCACCTACGAACTCGCCGAGCTGCTCAGCCCGTCGCTGTTCGCCGACGAGCGCATCGTCGTGCTGGAGGCCGCCGGCGAAGCCGGGAAAGACGCTGCGGCCGTGATCCTTTCGGCGGCCGCCGAGATGCCGGCCGGGGTGGTGTTGGTGGTGGTGCACTCCGGCGGTGGCCGGGCCAAGGCGCTGGCCACCGAGCTGCAGGCCCTGGGCGCCGTGGTGCACCCGTGCGCGCGGATCACCAAACTGAGCGAACGCATCGATTTCGTCCGCAAGGAGTTCCGGCGGCTGCGGGTCAAGGCCGACGAAGAGACCGTGACCGCGATGCTGGACGCGGTCGGCTCCGATCTGCGGGAGTTGGCCTCGGCCTGCTCGCAATTGGTCGCCGACACCGGCGGGGCGGTCGACGCCGCCGCGGTACGCCGCTATCACAGCGGCAAGGCCGAGGTGAAGGGCTTCGACATCGCCGACAAGGCCGTCGCCGGCGACATCGAAGGGGCCGCCGAGGCGCTGCGCTGGGCGATGATGCGCGGCGAGCCGTTGGTGGTGCTGGCCGACGCGCTGGCCGAAGCGATCCACACCATCGGCCGGGTCGGCCCGCTGTCCGGCGATCCGTACCGGCTGGCGGCCCAGCTGGGGATGCCGCCGTGGCGGGTGCAGAAGGCGCAGAAGCAGGCCCGGTACTGGTCGCGCGACTCGGTGGCGGCGGCGATGAAGGTGGTGGCGACGCTCAACGCGAACGTCAAAGGCGCGGTGGCCGACGCCGACTACGCGCTGGAATCCGCGGTGCGCAGGGTGGCGGAGCTGGCCGGCGGCCGCAATCGCTGAGCGGCGGTCCTCAGAGCTTGTTGAGCGCCTGGGCCAGCGCCGACTTCTTGTTGGCGGCCTGGTTCTTGTGGATCACGCCCTTGCTGGCCGCCTTGTCCAGCTTGCGGTTGGTCGACACCAGCAACTCGGCGGCCTTTTCCTTGTCGCCGGCGTGGGCGGCCTCGCGGAACGCGCGGACGGCGGTGCGCAGCGAGGACTTCACCGACTTGTTGCGCAGCCGGGCGCGCTCGTTGGTCTTGTTGCGCTTCTGCTGCGACTTGATGTTGGCCACGCTCGAGTTCCCTTTTCGATCAGACGTTTGCTTGGGCGCCGGATATCTCCACAGCGACTGCCCAGGTTATCAGTGAGTTACGTTTTCTCCCAAAACGGGAAGACGTGGGCTGCCGGGACGTCGATTTGAGGCAGCATCTAAACAGTGAGTCTTTCGAACCAGCTTGAGGACACCGGGCGGGGTTTTCGCGCTGCGCGTTCGGAGCGCATATTCGGCGGCTACAACGTGGCGTCGGACGCCTACGACATGGCCTTCGACGAAATGTTCGACGCCGCGGGCGCCGTGCGCGGCCCCTACAAGGGCATTTACGCCGAGCTGGCGCCGTCGGACGCCTCGGAGCTGAAGGCTCGCGCCGAAGCGCTGTCCCGCGCCTTCCTGGATCAAGGCATCACCTTCTCGCTGTCCGGGCAGGAGCGGCCCTTCCCGCTGGACCTGGTGCCGCGGGTCATCTCGGCCGCCGAGTGGGCCCGGCTGGAACGCGGGATCACCCAGCGGGTCAAGGCCCTTGAGATGTACCTCGACGACATCTACGGCGACCAGGAAATCCTCAACGACGGGGTGATCCCGCGCCGGTTGGTCACCTCCTGCGAGCACTTCCACCGCCAGGCGGTGGGCATCGTCCCGCCCAACGGGGTGCGGATCCACGTCGCCGGCATCGATTTGATCCGCGACGAGAAGGGCAATTTCCGGGTCCTCGAGGACAACCTGCGTTCGCCGTCGGGCGTGTCCTACGTGATGGAGAACCGCCGCACCATGGCGCGGGTGTTCCCGAACCTGTTCGCCACCCACCGGGTGCGGGCGGTCGACGACTACGCCGCGCATCTGCTGCGGGCGCTGCGCAACTCGGCGGCCACCAACGAGGCCGACCCCACCGTGGTGGTGCTCACCCCGGGCGTCTACAACTCGGCGTACTTCGAGCATTCGCTGCTGGCCCGCCAGATGGGCGTCGAGCTGGTCGAGGGCCGCGACCTGTTCTGCCGCGACAACCAGGTGTACATGCGCACCACCGAGGGTGAGCGCCAGGTCGACGTCATCTACCGGCGCATCGACGACGCGTTCCTGGATCCGCTGCAGTTCCGCGCCGACTCGGTGCTCGGGGTGGCCGGCCTGGTCAACGCCGCCCGCGCCGGCAACGTCGTCATCTCCAGCGCGATCGGCAACGGGGTGGGCGACGACAAACTCGTCTACACCTACGTGCCCACCATGATCGAGTACTACCTGGGCGAGAAGCCGCTGCTGGCCAACGTGGAGACGCTGCGGTGCTGGCTCGACGACGAGCGCGAGGAGGTGCTCGACCGCATCGACGAGCTGGTGCTCAAGCCGGTCGAGGGGTCGGGCGGCTACGGCATCGTGTTCGGCCCGGAAGCCTCCGACAAGGAGCTGGCCGCCGTCGCCAAGAAGATCCGCGACGACCCGCGCAGCTGGATCGCGCAGCCGATGATGGAGCTCTCCACGGTGCCGACGCAGGTCGGCAGCTCGCTGGCGCCCCGCTACGTCGACCTGCGGCCGTTCGCGGTCAACGACGGCGAGGACGTGTGGGTGTTGCCGGGCGGGCTGACCCGGGTGGCCCTGGTCGAGGGTTCGCGGGTGGTCAACTCCAGCCAGGGCGGCGGCTCCAAGGACACCTGGGTGCTGGCCTCGCGCGCGTCGTCCGGCGACCATGAACTCGGTGCCGCCGAGGTGGTGCGCTCGTTGCCGACGGCGATGCCCGACCCGCTGGTGGACGATGCGCCGCGGTCGATGGCCCAGCAGCCGCAACCCACCGGGCCGCCCCAGCGCGAGCAGCTCGAGCAACAGCAGCAGCAACGGGCGGGGCGCTGATGCTGGCACGCAACGCCGAGGCGCTCTACTGGATCGGCCGCTACGTCGAGCGCGCCGACGACACCGCGCGGATCCTGGACGTCGCCCTGCACCAACTGCTGGAAGACTCCAGCGTCGACCCGGACCAGGCGTCCCGGGTGCTGCTGCGGGTGCTCGGCATCGACCCGCCGGACCACGACCTGGACGTGTGGTCGCTGACCGACCTGGTGGCCTACAGCACCGGCGCCCAGGGCGGCTGCTCGATCGTGGACGCCGTCACCGCCGCGCGGGAGAACGCCAAATCGGCGCGGGAGGTGACGTCCAGCGAGATCTGGGAGTGCCTCAACACCACCTACCACGCCCTGCCGGAACGGGAACGAGCCGCCAAACGCCTTGGGCCGCATGATTTTCTGTCGTTCATCGAACGACGGGCGGCGATGTTCGCCGGGTTGGCCGACTCGACGTTGTCCCGCGACGACGGGTACCGGTTCATGGTGCTGGGCCGGGCGATCGAGCGGGTCGATATGACGGTGCGGCTGCTGCTGTCCCGGGTCGGCGACAGCGCCTCGTCGCCGGCGTGGGTGACGCTGCTGCGCTCGGCCGGCGCGCACGACACCTACCTGCGCACCTACCGCGGCGTGCTCGACGCCGGCCGGGTGGTCGAATTCATGTTGCTGGACAGGCTGTTTCCCCGCTCGGTGTTCTACTCGCTGCGGCTGGCCGAACACAACCTCGACGAACTGATGCACAACCGGCAGAGCCGGGTCGGGGCCACCGCCGAGGCGCAACGGTTGCTCGGGCAGGCCCGCAGCGAACTGGAGTTCGTCCAGCCCGGTGTGCTGCTGGAGTCGCTGGAGTCCCGGTTGGCGGGACTGCAGCGAACCTGCCGCGACGTTTCAGACGCGTTGGCGCTGCAGTACTTTCACGTCACCCCGTGGGTGGCCTGGTCGGACGCCAGCCAGCGCGCCCGGCTGGTCAGCCGCAAAGGGGACGGCTGATGTGGCGGCTGCGGGTGGTGCACACCACGGGGTACGCCTACCAGTCGCCGGTGACGGCGTCTTACAACGAAGCCCGGCTGACCCCGCGGTCGAACAATCGGCAGAACGTCATCCTCAACCGCGTCGAGACCATCCCGGCGACCCGGTCCTACCGCTACATCGACTACTGGGGGACCGCGGTCACCGCGTTCGACCTGCACGCGCCGCACACCGACCTCACGGTGATGTCCTCGTCGGTCGTCGAGACCGAGCGGGCCGAACGGCCGGCGACCGAGCTGGGCTGGGGTGATCTGCACTCGGAGGCGGTGATCGACCGCTTTGACGAGCTGCTGCGCCCCACCGGGCACGTCCCCGCCAGCAAGCGGGTAGCGTCGGTCGCCAAGAAGATCGCCAAAGCGCATGACCCGGCCGAAGCCGTTGTCGCCGTGGGTAATTGGGTGCGCGGCGAGCTCGAATACCTGCCCGGCACCACCAGCGTGCACTCGTCCGGGCTGGACGCGCTGAAGGAGGGCAGGGGAGTCTGCCAGGACTTCGTGCACCTGTCGTTGATGTTGTTGCGCAGCATGGGAATTCCGTCGCACTACGTGTCGGGTTACTTGCATCCCAAACGCGACGCCGTGGTCGGCGACACCGTGGACGGGCGCAGTCACGCCTGGATCGAGGCGTGGACGGGGGCGTGGTGGAGCTACGACCCCACCAACGACGCCGAGATCACCGAGCAGTACGTCGGGGTGGGCGCGGGCCGCGACTACGCCGATGTCTCCCCGCTCAAGGGCATCTATTCGGGGGAGGGCGCCACCGACCTCGACGTGATCGTCGAGGTGACCCGGCTCGCCTGACCAACGGAGGAGCCGGCGGCCAGCAGGAGAAACGCATGGACGACACCGCGCGCCGCGCCTCCGGGTTGCCGCTGCTGTCCCTGCTCTGCGTCGGCCTGCTGGCCGGCGGGCTCGCCCTCGGGGTCGGGATGGGCGGCGTCATGCCGCTGCCGTACGGCCCGGTGGCCGCGGTGGCGGCCTATGTTCGCGCCCAGCCGGATGCCGTGCGGGTGATCGCCGTCGCGACGTTCGCGTCGTCGGTCCCACTGGCGCTCTACGCGGCGACGGCCGCCGCCCGGTTGCGCCGCCTCGGGGCCGGCCCGACGACCGCCGCGATCACGCTCACCGGCGGAACCCTGGCGGCCGGATTGCTCGCCCTGGCCGGATTGCTCGGCTGGACGCTGTCCCGGCCGGCGGTCACCGCGGACACGGCGGTGGTGGCGGCGCTGTACCTGCTGGTGTTTCTCACCGGCGGGCCGGGGCACATCGTGGCGCTGGGCGTGTTGGTCGCCGCGATGGCGGTGCCCGGCCTGACCCGGGGGGTGCTGCCCCGGCCCGTCGCGCGGGCCGGTCTGGCCACGGCCGCACTCGCCGGGTCGGCGACCGCGGTGCTGATCTGGCCCGCGCTGGGCGTGATCTTGCCGGTCGCGCGGGTGGCGGCGCTGACCTGGCTGCTGGTCGCGGGAATTACTTTGCAGGACAAGGGTTATGGTGACCGGGGCGGTCGAGCTCAGGAGGGCGCGTCGACCTGAACCCGGTGCAGGTCGTCCCCGAGTTCGACGCGTCCGGCGAACTCGCGGGCCGCCAGCGCCCGCCACTGTTCTTCCTGGCCCGCCACCAGCGCGGGCACGTAGTGCGTCATGACGAGGGTGCCCACCCCGGCGCGGGCCGCGGTCGCCGCGGCCTCCTCGACCGAGGAGTGGTAGTCGCAGATGTCCTGCAGCCGCTGCTGCGGGATGGTGGCCACGATGTCCTTGCGGATCACGGTGTGCACCAGCGCGCCGGCGCCGGCCGCCAGCTCGTCGAGTCCGGCGCACGGCACGGTGTCGCCGGCCAGCACCACCGACGCGCCCTGGTATTCGACGCGGAACCCGATGGTCGGGGCCACCGGCCGGTGGTCGGTGGGGGCCACCCGGATCGACACGCCGTCGCGGTCCCACACCGGGCCGTCGGTGTGCTCGCGCACGTCCACCGCCGGGGGCGCGTTGAGATCAGCGTGATGGGCGATCCGGTAACCGATGTCGTGCCGCAGCGCGTTCAGCGTGGCCGCCACCAGCTCGGCCGTGCCGGGCGGCCCGATGATGGGCAGCGGCACCGGGTCGGGGGTGAAGGTGCTGATCCACCGCGTGATCAGGACGTCGCCCAGGTCGCCGACGTGGTCGCTGTGCAGGTGGGTGAGCAGCAGCGCCGACAATCCGGCCGCGCCCACTCCCACCGCCGCGGCGCGCTGCAGCACCCCGCGTCCGCAGTCGACCAGGAACACCTGCCCGCCGGCGCGCACCAGGGTCGACGGCCCGGCGCGGTTGGGGTCGGGGATCGGGCTTCCGGTGCCCAGCAGGGTGACCTCGATCATGGGGCCTATCTTGCAGGGCCTGGAGCTTGGACACGATCTGTTTGCAGGTTCTCCTGGTGGCTTTTGCGCCGCGCGAGTTCGCCGTAGCCTGGTGTGAAGCGGCTCACAAACCCGGCTGGAGGCCTCGATGCGGATTGCGGACGTGTTGCGGAACAAGGGCGCGGCGGTGGTCACCATCAATCCCGACGCCACGGTTCGTGAGCTGATCGCCGGCCTGACCGAACAGAACATCGGCGCCATGGTGGTGGTCGGCGCCGAGGGTGTGCTGGGCATTGTGTCGGAGCGCGACGTCGTGCGCCAGTTACACGTTCACGGCGCCAGCGTGCTGTCCCGCCCGGTGTCCAAGATCATGACCACCACGCTGGCCACCTGCACCAAGACCGACACCGTCGACGAGATCAGCGTGCTGATGACGCGCAACCGGGTGCGGCACGTGCCGGTGCTGGACGGCAAGAAGCTGATCGGCATCGTCAGCATCGGCGACGTTGTCAAGACCCGGATGGAAGAACTCGAGGCCGAACAGCAGCAGCTGCAGTCCTACATCACGCAGGGCTGATCGCCCCCGGTTCGCCGAGCGTGCAGACCTAGCTCCAGGCGTACTGCGCGCGCAGCCGCGCGGCCACCACGTCGAAGACCTCCCGATCCAGGATGGCCCCCTCGCGGCGGATGCCCTCTTCGGGCACCACCAGCACCCGGTCCAGCCGGACCCAGCTCGGCCTGCCCTCGTAATCCCAACTGCCGGAACCGATTCCGACCCATTCCGGATCGGCGGCATGACGCTCCTGGCTGGACACCATCAACCCCAGCAGGGTGCTGCGGTCGCGTCCCACCACCAGGACGGGCCGGTCCTTGCCGCGGCTGGGATCGTCCTCGTAAACCACCCAGGTCCACACGATCTCGCCGGGATCGGCCCGGCCGTCCAGTTTGGGCGCGTACACCAGCTTGCGGGCCCGCTGCGCGGTGGGCAGGCTGCTGCGGGTCACCGGCCGGCCCAACACGGCGGTGTCCGGCGGCGGGGGTGCGGCGGCGGCGATGACGTTCGCGGTGATCTTCACGGCCTGCTGCAGCTCGCGCAGAACGGTCTGCGAGTTCTGCACATGCCGCACCAGCCGCGGCGCGCGATCGAAAACCAGGTTCTCCGCGAACCGCTGAAACGCCTTCCACTGCGACTTCCGGGCGGACGCCATATTCGCAGCATAGACGCGCCGATTGTGCCGCAGTCCGGCCGCGCCGATACGCTGGACACACTTGCGAACCGCCGTCTAGCAGGCCCGGACCAGGAGATACCCATCAGCAGTTTCGCCGACAAGACCTTCACCGCGCCGGCGCAGATTCGCAACTTCTGCATCATCGCCCACATCGATCACGGCAAGTCGACGCTGGCCGACCGGATGCTGCAGCTCACCGGTGTCGTCGACGAGCGGTCGATGCGCGCCCAGTACCTGGACCGGATGGACATCGAGCGGGAGCGCGGCATCACCATCAAGGCGCAGAACGTGCGGCTGCCCTGGCAGGTCTCCGGCGGCGAGGATGCCGGCAAAGAATTTGTCCTGCACCTGATCGACACCCCGGGCCACGTCGACTTCACCTACGAGGTGTCGCGCGCACTGGAGGCCTGCGAAGGTGCCGTGCTCCTGGTCGACGCCGCGCAGGGCATCGAAGCCCAGACGCTGGCCAACCTCTACCTGGCGCTGGACCGCGATCTGACCATCATCCCGGTCCTCAACAAGATCGACCTGCCGGCCGCCGACCCGGACCGCTACGCCGGCGAGCTCGCCCACATCATCGGGTGCGAACCCGACGACGTGCTGCGGGTGTCCGGCAAAACCGGGGAGGGCGTGGCGCGGCTGCTCGACGAGGTGGTGCGCCAGGTGCCGCCGCCGCAGGGGCAGGCCGATGCGCCGCTGCGCGCGATGATCTTCGACTCGGTCTACGACATCTACCGCGGCGTGGTGACCTACGTGCGGGTGGTCGACGGCAAGATCACCCCGCGCGAACGCATTGCGATGATGTCCACCGGCGCCACCCACGAACTGCTCGAAGTCGGCATCGTCTCACCCGAGCCGAAGGCCAGCGACGGCCTGGGCGTCGGCGAGGTGGGCTACCTGATCACCGGGGTGAAGGACGTCCGCCAGTCCAAAGTGGGCGACACCGTCACCAGCGCGCGCCACGGCGCGCAAGAGGCGCTGACCGGATACCGCGAACCCAAGCCGATGGTCTATTCGGGTCTGTATCCGGTGGACGGCTCGGACTATCCGGATCTGCGCGACGCGCTGGACCGGCTGCGGCTCAACGACGCCGCGCTCACCTACGAACCGGAGACGTCGGTGGCGCTGGGCTTCGGATTCCGCTGCGGCTTTTTGGGTTTGCTGCACATGGAGATCACCCGCGAGCGCCTGGAGCGCGAGTTCGACCTCGACCTGATCTCGACGTCGCCCAACGTGGTGTACCGGGTGATCAAAGAGGACGGCACCGAGATCGTGGTGACCAACCCGTCGGACTGGCCCGAGGGCAAGGTGCGCACGGTGTACGAGCCGGTGGTCAAGACCACCATCATCGCGCCTAGCGAATTCATCGGCACCATCATGGAGCTGTGCCAGTCCCGCCGCGGCGAGCTGGGCGGCATGGATTACCTGTCGCCGGAACGGGTCGAGCTGCGCTACACCATGCCGTTGGGCGAGATCATCTTCGACTTCTTCGACTCGCTGAAGTCGCGGACCCGCGGCTACGCCAGCCTGGACTACGAGGAGGCCGGCGAGCAGGAGGCCCAGCTGGTCAAGGTGGACATCCTGTTGCAGGGGGAGGCCGTCGACGCGTTCAGCGCGATCGTGCACAAGGATGCGGCGTTCGCGTACGGCAACAAGATGACCACCAAGCTCAAGGAGCTGATCCCGCGCCAGCAGTTCGAGGTGCCCGTCCAGGCCGCGATCGGCTCGAAAATCATTGCCCGCGAGAACATTCGGGCCATCCGCAAGGACGTGCTGTCCAAGTGTTACGGCGGTGACATCACCCGTAAGCGCAAACTTCTGGAAAAGCAGAAGGAGGGCAAGAAGCGGATGAAGACCATCGGCCGGGTCGACGTGCCGCAGGAGGCGTTCGTCGCGGCGCTGTCCGCCGACGCCGCGGGCGACAAATCCAAGAAGTAAGGCAACGAATAGCGATGCGGATTTTCACGGCGGCGACGCTGCTCACGGCGGTCGCCGCGCTGGCGGCGGGCTGCGGCGGGGTGGTGTCGGGCACGGCCAAACCCGCGCCCAACCTCAAACCGCGACCGCTCAGCGGCGCCACCGTCCAGCAGGTGCTGCTCGACGGCCCGACCCTGTCGCGAATGCTCAACCAGCCCTTCGTCGCCCGGGATCCGGCCCAGGTCGGCGGCCCGGAAAAGCTCTACCGGGGCAGCCGGTCGGCGTCGCAGACCGGCTGCCTGGGCGTGACGGCGATGCTGCAGAAGAGCGTCTACCCCGCCGCCGACGTCCGCGACGTCGCGGCCGAATCCTGGTGGAACAACGGCGAACCCGCGCAGGTGATCACCGTGATGGAGGGCGTGGTGACGTTGCCGTCGGCCGCGCAGGCCCAGGCGCTGTTCGCGCAGTTCTCCCGGCAATGGCAGCAGTGCAACGGCATGACGACCTCCGAACAGAGCGGCCCGATCAGCACCACCAACGTCATCAGCGACGTGCGGGCCACCGACACCGCCGTCGCGGCGACCAAGACCGCCACCGCGGTGCTGCCCAACATGCCGGCCCTGCGGCCCACCCCTCAGGGGCGTGCCCTCGGTGTCCGGTCGAACTGCCTGGTCGAGGTCGAGGTGGTGTTCTTCGGCGGGCGACGGTCCTCCGACCCCGGCTCGGCCGACCTCAACACCAGCGCGCTCGACATCGCGCACGCGATGATGGATCGGGTCAGCGCGCTGGGCTGACCCCGGTGCGGCTCACATGGGCGCGTTGGCCGGCTGGAACATCCCGGAGCCGTCGGCTTCCTCCTCGGCGCGGATGACGTGCACCACCGCGTTGATCAGCGCCAGGTGGGTGAATGCCTGCGGGAAGTTGCCCAACTGGCGACCGGTCCGCGGTTCGATCTCCTCGGCGTAGAGGTGCAGCGGGCTGGCGTAGGACAGCAGCCGCTCACACAGCCGCTTGGCGCGCCGCACCTCACCGATCTCGACCAGCGCCGAGACCAGCCAGAACGAACAGATGGTGAAGGTGCCCTCCTCGCCGGAGAGCCCGTCGTCGGTCTCCTCGACCCGGTAGCGCAGCACCAGGCCCTCCTGGGTGAGTTCGTCGGCGATCGCCAGCACGGTGTTGCGCACCCGCGGGTCGTCGGGCGGCAGGAACCGGGTCAGCACCACCAACAGCAGCGAGGCGTCCAGCGCGTCGCTGCCGTAGCGCTGGGTGAACACCCCGCGGGAGTCCACGCCGTGCGCCAAAATGTCGGCCTTGATCTCCTCGGCGATGTTGCGCCACTGCTGGGCGTAGCTCTTCTCGCCCTGCCGCTCGGCCAGCTTGGCGCCGCGGTCCAGCGCCACCCAGCACATCACCTTCGACGAGGTGAAGTGCTGCGGTTCCCCGCGCACCTCCCAGATGCCGCGGTCCGGCTCCCGCCAGTGCTTGATCGCCTCTTCCACCTGCTTCTTCAGCACCGGCCACAACGTCTCGGGAACCTGTTCGCGCGACTTGGCGTGCAGGTAGAACGAGTCCAGGATGGAGCCCCAGATGTCGTGCTGGACCTGGTCGTAGGCGCCGTTGCCGATGCGCACCGGCCGGGCGTGGTCGTAGCCGGACAGGTGGTGCAGCTCCTCTTCGACCAGGCTGCGCTCGCCGCCCACCCCGTACATGACCTGCAGCGGATGCCGCTCGTTGTTGTTGGCGCCGGAGACGTCGGCGATGAAGGCGAAGAAGTCGTCGGCCTCCCGGTCCAGCCCCAGCGTGTACAGGCCCCACAACGCGAACGTCGAGTCGCGCACCCAGGCGTAGCGGTAGTCCCAATTGCGTTCGCCCTGAGGGGTTTCCGGCAGCGAGGTGGTGCTGGCGGCCAGCAGCGCCCCGGTGGGGGAGTAGGTCAACCCCTTCAGGGTGAGCGCGCTGCGCTGCAGGTATGCCCGCCACGGGTGGTCGGGGAAGTTGCCGATGTTGATCCACTGCCGCCAGCACTCGGTGGTCTGCCACATCTTGTCGGCGGCTTCCTGGTAGGTCTGCGGCGGCGGATGCTTGGTCCAGCTCAGCGCGACGAACACGTCGTCGCCCTCTTTCATCCGGGTGCGGGCCCGGGCTTCCCGGCCTTCCAGCCCGATGCGCAGGTTGGTGGTGAGCCGCAGCGTCGGGTGGGCGTCGGGCTGCTTGGTGGCGCGGGCGATGGCCTCGCCGTAGGCGTTGGCGGAGTACTCCCAGGTGGCGCCGACGCGGTGGTAGTCGAACGCCGGCTCGCAGCTCATCATCAGCTCGACGGTGCCGCTGACGCAGCGCACCGTGCGCAGCAGGATGTGCTCGGCGTCCCAGTCCATCGGGGTGCGGCGGTGGGTGCGCGAGCGTCGCTCCAGGTCGTGCCAGGGGCCCATGACCAGCGCGTCCCGTACGATCAGCCATCCCGTGTGGGTCTGCCAGGTGGTTTCCATGATCAGGCTGCCGGGCAGGTAGCGGCGGGCCGACGGGACGGACACGCCGTAGGGTCCCAGCCGGAAATGGCCGGCGCTGCGGTCCAGGATCGCCCCGAACACGCTCGGGGAGTCCGGTCGGGGCACACACATCCATTCCACCGACCCGGCCGGAGAGATCAGGCAGGTGGTTTCCCAGTCGGACAGGAATGCGTAGTCGGCGATCGGGGGAAACGGGTTCCGCAGGGCTGCGTTGGGAGCAAGCGGCCCGGGTGTGCGCAGGTCGATCGACGACTCCATCGACGTCGCGGGGGCTGCGCGGAAGGGTTCCTCGGGCATGGTGTCGGCCGGTTGGTCGTCGGGTTGAGCGTGCAGAACCATCTGGACATCATCGACTGCGCGGCGGCCCTTCGTCCAACGTTTCGGCCGCGCGGCAAAGTCGGCGTGCTTTTTCCCTCACCGTGACTTTGACGCCGGAGCGGGCCGGTACGCCCGTCTTCACACATTGGTCTTCGGCCGCCGGGCGCAATAGGGTGAGCTCCGTGAACGCGTTCCTCAACTGGTGGGACGGCAACGAGCTGTGGCTTTCCGGGCTGGCCTTCGTGCTTCAGGCCATGGTGGTGATGCCGATCGTGCTGGCGGTGGCCTACGTGACGGCGGCGTTGCTGGACGGCCTGCTCGGCAAGGGCATCGCCCTGATGCGCCGCGCCCGCCAGGCCGGCGGGACCTCCGGATAACCCGGATGCCTCGCTCGCACGTGACGCTGGTGCTCGCCATCCTGGTGGCGCTGGTGATCATCACCTGGCTGGTCACCCATCTGATGCACCGGTAGGGCGCCGACGCGATCCCCGCAACGGCCAGCCGTGCGGCGGTCCGGTGGCGGCCCCGTCAATTCCTGTTAGGCTTCCGGCCATGCGTGCGGCGTTCGGCATTCCGGGGTGCTATGCCTTCATGCACTGTTGTCGCTGACTCCCAAGCCCGTGTGCGGTCTGGTTCCGGAGTTCTCGAATTCTCCTGACGTTCTAGTTGCCTTTCCGCCGAGACGGGACACCGAGATCCGCTAAGTTCTCCCACCGGAAGGCCATCGATGGACATCAGGACCGCAGCGCGCTGGCGGCCTGTTCTCGCCCTTGTTCTCACCGCCGGTGTCGTGGCCGGATGCCACGGCGGCGCCAGCGATGCCGTCGGCGGCACCGGGCCGGCCGACGCGCGCACCAGCATCACGCTGGTCGCCTACTCGGTCCCAGAACCCGGATGGAGCAAGATAATTCCGGCGTTCAACGCCTCCGACGAGGGCAAGGGCATCCAGGTGGTCACCTCCTACGGGGCCTCCGGTGACCAATCCCGCGGTGTGGTGGACGGCAAACCCGCCGACGTGGTGAACTTCTCCGTCGAACCCGACATCGCTCGCCTGGTCAAGGCCGGCAAGGTCGCCAAGGATTGGAACACCGACGCCACCAAGGGGATCCCATTCGGCTCGGTGGTCACGCTGGTGGTGCGCAAGGGCAATCCGAAGCACATCAAGGATTGGGACGACCTGCTGCGGCCCGGCGTCGAGGTGATCACGCCCAGCCCGCTCAGTTCCGGGTCGGCCAAGTGGAATCTGCTGGCGCCGTACGCCGTCAAGAGCGAGGGCGGCGCGCACGGCGACGCCGGCGTGGACTTCATCCGGAAGTTGGTGACCGAACACGTCAAGTTGCGTCCGGGATCGGGGCGCGAGGCCACCGACGTCTTCGTGCAGGGCAGCGGTGACGTGTTGATCAGCTACGAGAACGAGGCCATCGCCACCGAGCGGGCGGGAAAGCCGGTCGAGCACCTCAATCTGGCGCAGACCTTCAAGATCGACAATCCGGTCGCGGTGGTCAACACCAGCCCGCACCTGCAGGCCGCCGTCGCGTTCAAGAACTTCCAGTACACCGCGGCGGCCCAAAAGGTTTGGGCGCAAGCCGGTTTCCGGCCGGTCGACCCGGCCGTCGCCGCCGACTTCCGCGACCAGTATCCGGTGCCGGCGAAGCTGTGGACCATCGCCGATCTGGGCGGCTGGAGCGCCGCGGACCCGCAGCTGTTCGACAAGAACACCGGCAGCATCACCAAGATCTACACGCAGGCCACCGGATGACGGCCATCACGCCCGACCCGCTGGCGATCCGGCCCGAACTCGGCGGCGACCCCGGACACCAGCCGGTGCCCGGACGCGGCCGCGGCACCACCGCGCTGCGGGTGGGGGTGGCCACGGTGTGGCTGTCGGTGATCGTGCTGTTGCCGCTGGCCGCCATCGCCTGGCAGTCCGCCGGCGGCGGATGGCACGTGTTCTGGCTGGCGGTCACGTCGAACGCCGCGCTGGAATCGTTCCGGGTGACGCTGACGATCTCGGCCGGGGTGACCGTGCTCAACCTGGTCTTCGGCCTGGTGATCGCCTGGGTGCTGGTGCGCGACGAGTTCCCCGGCAAGCGGCTGGTCGACGCGATCATCGACCTGCCGTTCGCGCTGCCCACCATCGTGGCCAGCCTGGTGATGTTGGCGCTGTACGGCAACAACAGTCCGGTGGGTCTTCACCTGCAGCACACCGCGGCGGGTGTGGCGGTGGCGTTGGCCTTCGTCACGCTGCCGTTCGTGGTGCGTGCGGTCCAGCCGGTGCTGCTGGAGCTGGACCGCGAAACCGAGGAGGCGGCCGCGTCGCTGGGCGCCAGCGGCCCGAAGATCTTCACCTCCGTGGTGCTGCCGGCGCTGCTGCCCGCGTTGTTGTCCGGTGCGGGCCTGGCGTTTTCACGCGCGATCGGCGAGTTCGGCTCGGTGGTGCTGATCGGGGGTGCGGTGCCGGGCAAGACCGAAGTGTCCTCGCAGTGGATCCGGACCCTGATCGAGAACGACGACCGGACCGGTGCCGCCGCGATATCGATTGTGCTGTTGGCGATTTCCTTTGTGGTGCTGCTGATCCTGCGGGTGGTCGGTGGGCGCGCGGCCAAACGCGAGGAGCTGGCCGCATGACGTCGTCGCCCGGGGTCCGCTATGGCCTGCGATTCGTGGCGCTGGCCTACATTTTCGTGCTGCTCGTCATTCCGGTGAGCCTGATCCTGTGGCGGACGTTCCGGCCCGGGTTCGGCCAGTTCTATGCCTGGGTCAGCACCCCCGCGGCGATCTCGGCACTGAACCTGACGCTGCTGGTGGTGGCCATCGTGGTGCCGCTCAACGTCTTCTTCGGCATCCCCACCGCACTGGTGCTGGCGCGCAACAGGTTTCGGGGCAAGGGCGTGCTGCAGGCGATCATCGACCTGCCGTTCGCGGTGTCGCCCGTCATCGTGGGCGTGGCGCTGATCGTGCTCTGGGGTTCGGCCGGTGCGCTCGGGTTCGTCGAAAAGGACCTCGGCTTCAAGATCATCTTCGGTCTGCCCGGCATCGTGCTCGCCAGCATCTTCGTCACCCTGCCGTTCGTGGTGCGCGAGGTGGAACCGGTGCTGCACGAGCTGGGGACCGACCAGGAGGAGGCGGCGGCCACCCTGGGTTCGGGCTGGTGGCAGACGTTTTGGCGGATCACGCTGCCGTCCATCCGGTGGGGCCTGACCTACGGCATCGTGTTGACCATCGCACGTACCCTGGGGGAATACGGCGCGGTGCTGATGGTGTCGTCGAACCTGCCGGGGAAGTCGCAGACGCTGACCCTGCTGGTCTCCGACCGCTACAACCGGGGCGCCGAGTACGGCGCCTACGCGTTGTCGACGCTGCTGATGGGGGTTGCCGTGCTGGTGCTGGTTTTCCAGGTGGTTCTCGATGCCCGCCGCGGCCGCGCGGCCCGGCAGGCCTGACGAGGAGGCATGACGTGACCGACGCCGGTACCGACCGCGGCGACATCGCCATCACTGTGCGCGACGCCTACAAACGCTACGGCGACTTCGTCGCACTCGACCACGTGGACTTCGTGGTGCCGACCGGTTCGCTGACGGCCTTGTTGGGTCCCAGCGGATCGGGCAAATCGACGCTGCTGCGCACCATCGCCGGCCTGGACCAGCCCGACACCGGGACGGTGACCATCTACGGCCGGGACGTGACCCGGGTGCCGCCGCAGCGCCGCGGCATCGGCTTCGTGTTCCAGCATTACGCGGCGTTCAAGCACCTGACGGTCCGCGACAACGTGGCCTACGGCCTCAAGGTGCGCAAGCGGCCCAAGGCCGAGATCAAGGCCAAGGTGGACAATCTGCTGGAAGTGGTGGGGCTGAGCGGTTTTCAGGGCCGCTACCCCAACCAGTTGTCCGGTGGGCAACGGCAGCGGATGGCGCTGGCGCGGGCGCTGGCCGTCGACCCGCAGGTGCTGCTGCTCGACGAGCCGTTCGGCGCGCTGGACGCCAAGGTGCGCGAGGACCTGCGCGCCTGGCTGCGCCGGTTGCACGACGAGGTGCACGTGACCACGGTGCTGGTCACCCACGACCAGGCCGAGGCGCTGGATGTCGCCGATCGGATCGCGGTGCTCAACCAGGGCCGCATCGAGCAGATCGGATCCCCGACCGAGGTGTACGACGCCCCGACGAACGCGTTCGTGATGTCGTTTCTGGGTGCGGTGTCCACGCTCAACGGCACTTTGGTGCGACCGCACGACATCCGGGTGGGCCGCACTCCCGAGATGGCGGTGGCGGCCGAGGACGGCACCGCCGAGTCGACGGGTGTGGCCCGGGCCATCGTCGACCGGGTGGTCAAGCTGGGTTTCGAGGTGCGGGTCGAGTTGACCAGCGCGGCCACCGGCGGGCCCTTCACGGCGCAGATCACCCGCGGTGACGCCGAGGCGCTGGCCCTGCGCGAGGGCGACACCGTCTACGTGCGGGCCACCCGGGTTCCGCCGATCACTGCCGGCGCGACGACGGTGCCCGCGGTCTCCCGCGACGGCGCCGACGAGGCCACCCTGACGTCGGCGTAAGGAACGCTCTTCAGCGCGACAGCCAAACAGGTTGGCGCCGAAGGCTTTACGAGGCGTGCAGCCCGCATTCCGTCTTGGCCAGGCCCTGCCAGCGCCCGCTGCGCGGGTCGGCGCCGGCCAGCGGCTTGGCCGTGCAGGGGGCGCAGCCGATCGACGAATAGCCTTCGTAGATAAGCGGATTGACCAGCACGTTGTGCTCGTCGATGTAGTTCTGCACGTCCTCGTCGGTCCAGGTGGCCATGGGGTTGACCTTGACCAGCTTGAAGCCCTCGTCGAAGCCGATCACCGGCGCGTTGGCCCGTGTCGCGGCCTCCGAGCGGCGCAGGCCGGTCACCCAGGCCGAGTATCCGCGCAGCGTCTTGCCCAGCGGGGCGACCTTGCGCAGCCGGCAGCACTCGCCGGGGTCGCGCGCGAACAGGTCCTTGCCCAGCAGTTTGTCCTGCTCGGCGACGCTGTGCTCGGGAGTGACGTTGAGCACCCGGATGTCGTAGACGGATTCGATCGCATCCCGGGTCCCGATGGTCTCGGCGAAGTGGTAGCCGGTGTCCAGGAAGACCACCGGCACACCGGGGCGGACCTTGGCGGCCAGGTCGATCAACACCGCTTCCTGCATGCTCGAGGCCACCACGTAGTTGCAGGTGGCCCATCCGCGTGGCCCGTTGACGCCGCCGAATGTCTCGTCGGTCCAACGCAACACGTCGCTGGCGCTGGCGCCTTCGAGCTCGGCGGCGCCGCGGGCGGCTAGTTCACGCAGTTCGGCCTCTGGAAGTTTGGTCGTTCGTTCGGTCATCGCAAATCGTCCTCGTCTGCCCTCATGGCCCACTGGGCGAAACGTTCACCTTCGCCGCGATATTTCAAGAAGTTGCGTGCCACCCGCTCGATGTAGTCGCCGAGCTCGTCGCTGGTGACCTTGTGCTGGCGCAGTTTTCGGCCGAAGCCGCTGTCCTGGCCCAAGCTGCCGCCCAGGTGCACCTGGAATCCCTCGACCGAGCCGCCCTCTCCGTCGTCGACCATCTGGCCTTTGAGGCCGATGTCGGCGACCTGGATGCGGGCACACGAGTTGGGGCAGCCGTTGAGGTTGATGGTGATCGGCACGTCGAGCTGCCGGTTGACATCGGCGAGGCGGCGCTCCAGCTCGGGCACCAAACCCTGTGCCCGCACCCGTGTTTCGGCGAACGACAGCTTGCAGAACTCAATTCCGCTGCAGGCCATCAGGTTACGACGCCAATGCGACGGTTGCGATTGCAGGCCGAGGGCTTCCAGCCCGGCCACCACCTCGTCGAGCTTGTCGTCGGGGATGTCGAGCAGCACCAGCTTCTGATAGGGAGTGAACCGGATCCGGTCGCAACCCGCTTGCTGCGCCAGGTCGGCCACCGCCAGCAGGATGGTGCCCGACACCCGCCCGGCGATCGGGGCGACTCCCACCGCGTTGAGCCCGTTCTTGAGCCGTTGCACCCCCACGTGATCGATCGGATGCGCGACCGGCTCGGGGGCCGGACCGTCGATCAGCGGACGCTTGAGATATTCGGTTTCGAGAACTTCGCGGAACTTCTCGATGCCCCAGTCCTTGACCAGGAACTTCAGCCGCGCCTTGGAGCGCAGCCGGCGGTACCCGTAGTCGCGGAACACCGAGGTGACCGCCGCCCACACCTCGGGCACCTCGTGCAGCGGAACCCAGGCGCCGACCCGTTGGGCCAGCATCGGGTTGGTCGACAGCCCGCCGCCGACCCACAGGTCCAGGCCGGGACCGTGCTCGGGATGGTTGACGCCGATGAACGCAACGTCGTTGACCTCGTGGGCGACGTCCTGCAACCCCGAGATCGCGGTCTTGTACTTGCGGGGCAGGTCGGCGAATTCGGGCTGACCGATGTAGCGGCGGGCGATCTCGGCGATCGCCCAGCTCGGGTCGATGACCTCCTCGAGCGACTCACCCGCCAGCGGCGACCCCAGGATCACCCGCGGGCAGTCGCCGCAGGCCTCGGTGGTGCGCAACCCCACCGCGTCAAGCCGACGCCAGATCTCGGGGACGTTTTCCACCTCGATCCAGTGGTACTGGATGTTCTCGCGGTCGGTGATGTCGGCGGTGTCGCGGGCGAAGTCCACCGAAATCTGGCCCAGCGTGCGCAGCGCGGCCGCGGAGATGGCGCCGCCGTCGCAGCGCACCCGCATCATGAAGTACCTGGCCTCGAGCTTTTCGATGTTCTCGTCGCCGGTCCAGCTGCCGTCGTAGCCCTGCTCGCGCTGGGTGTACAGGCCCCACCAGCGGAAACGGCCGCGCAGGTCGCTCTTGTCGATGCTGTCGAAGCCGTTTTTGGCGTAGATGGTCTCGATCCGCTCCCGAACTGCCAGCGGCGCGCCGGCCTGTTTCATTTCCTCGTTCGGGTTCAGCGGCTCACGATTCCCCAGTGCCCACTGGCCCTCGTTACGGGCCTTCGCGGGTCGGGCGGTGGTCATCGGACGTTCTCCTCGGAAAAAGATCGCCAGCGCGGCCAGCACAGTTCACCGACACTGTTGGGCGGCATGGAACCGTCAGCCGGCTGGAGACGCGGGGGGCTGGGTCTACCACGTCAAGGCAGACAGATACAGCTGCAGACGCGCTTGAGATCGATGTGCCGTCGCGCCACGAGCACCACGTGCGGGCTGGGTTGGGCGACAGTCACGCCAACCATTGTGCCACGGACGCCGACGGGCCGTGCGAGCAGGTCAAATCTTGGCTCACGGTGATTTAAAACCCGGGCCGCAGCGGGCTCGCCAGCCGTCCCGGGCCGCCCGTTCGCCGTGGGATCATGTGGCATGGCCATTCGCGAGCAAACGGTCGAGCTGCCCGACGTGCGGGTGGTCGACGGGCACCCGTTTGGCCTCTATGTGCACGTGCCGTTTTGCGTAACCCGTTGCGGCTACTGCGATTTCAACACCTACACACCCGCCGAGCTGGGCGGGGTCAATCCCGACGCGTGGCTGGGGGCGCTGCGCACGGAACTGGAACTGGCCGCCGCGCGGCTGCGGCCACCACCGGTGAACACCGTGTTCGTCGGGGGCGGGACGCCCTCGCTGCTGGGGGGCGCGCGGCTGGCGCTGCTGCTGGACATGGTGCGCGAGCACTTCGCCCTGGCGCCCGACGCGGAGATCACCACCGAGGCCAACCCCGAGTCGACCTGGCCGGAGTTCTTCGACGCCATCCGGGCGGCCGGTTACACCCGGGTGTCGCTGGGGATGCAGTCGGTGGCGCCGCGGGTGCTGGGTGTGCTGGACCGCATTCACACGCCGAACCGGTCGGCGGACGCCGCCCGCGAGGCGCTGGCCGCCGGGTTCGAGCACGTCAGCCTCGATCTCATCTACGGGACGCCGGGGGAGTCCGACGAGGACCTGCTGTGGTCGCTCGACACCGCGATCGAAACCGGTGTGGACCACGTGTCCGCCTATGCGCTGGTGGTCGAGGAAGGCACGGCGCTGGCCCGGAGGGTGCGCCGCGGTGAGCTGGCGGCGCCCGACGACGACGTGCTGGCGCACCGTTACGAATTGGTCGACGCGCGGCTGTCGCAGGCGGGCCTGTCCTGGTACGAAGTCTCCAACTGGTCGCGCCCGGGCGGGCAGTGCCGGCACAACCTCGGCTACTGGGACGGCGGTCAGTGGTGGGGCGCGGGTCCCGGTGCCCACGGCTACGTCGGCACGACGCGCTGGTGGAATGTCAAGCACCCCAACGCCTATGCCGAACGGCTCAACGCCGCGGCGCTGCCGGTGGCCGGATTCGAGCAGCTCGTCTCCGAGGCCTTGCACACCGAAGACGTGCTACTGAAAATCCGCCTGCGCCAAGGGCTTCCGGTGGATCTGTTGAATCCCGCGGAACGCGAACGCGTCCAGGGCGTGGTGGCCGACGGGTTGTTGGTGCGCGACGGCGACCGGCTGGTGCTCACGCCGCGCGGGCGGCTGCTGGCCGACGGCGTGGTGCGCACGCTGTTGGGGTGACGCCGGTCAGACCCCGTACCAGCGCTCGACGAGGCGGGCGATCTCGATGTAGAGCGGGATCCCCACCGTGACGTTGTAGGAGAACGTCAGGCCCAGCGAGGCGGCCAGCGGCAGCGTCGGGCTCGCCTCGGGGATCGCCAGGCGTTGCACCGCGGGCACGGCGATGTAGGACGCCGCACCGCAAAGCACCGCGAACAGCACGTAGGTCCCGGTCTTGAAGTCGGTGTGGGTCAGCGAGGCGTAGCTGCAGGCGACGAAAATGCCCAGTGTCGCAAAGACATTCGGGGCCACCAGGCCGAAGACGATGAAACCCCAGCCGGCCGAGCGAAGGTCCTTCAACTTGCGCGACGCCGTCATCCCCATCTCGAGCAGGAACAGACACAGCACGCCCTGGAAGGCGATCACGAAGAACTTGTCGTCGTCGGCGACGACCTTCTGGCCTTGCAGCCCGCTGACCAGGCCGATGATGATGCCGCCCATCAGCAGGACCAGGCCGGGGTTGAGGAAGACCTCCTGGAACAGCTCCCGGGAGAAGATCGGCGCCCTTGTGCCCTTGCCGCGCAGCGGGCCCGGGTCGGTCTGCCACTCCGGATGCTCCAGCTTTTCCAGCGACAGTTCCAGCTCCTGCTCGATGGCCGCCTCCTCCTGGGTCTGCAGGCTCTGGCCGTGCGGCGGACGCGCGGCGGTGCCGGGACCGACCCCGACCCGGACCGGCGGCGTGTAGCCCGCCTCGTCGGGCATGTACCCGGCGGAGTCCATGCCCCGGTGGCGCAGTCGCGCCACGAAGTACAGCGCCACCAGGCAGCCGGGAATCTCCATCACGGCCAGCATCACCGGCATGTAGGCGTTGAAGGCGATGTTCACCGCCGCCAGGACCGCCACGCAGGTGGCGAAGGTGCCCGCCGAGTCCGACCCGTAGTAGCCGGCGATGGTGGCGCGGTCCACCTTGCGCAGCGATTTCAGCCGGCTCAGCCCCAGGTAGGCCAGCCCGCCGATGGCGCAGTTCAGCACGAACCCGAGCACCATGAAGCCCACGATCGCCCCGACGCTCGACGCGCTGACCTGGGCGAGTTCCTCGCCGCCGTGCCAGCCGATGGCCAGCAGCAGATACATCGTCAACCCCTGATAGATCACGTAGGGGAATTCGAACCGCACCTTGAGAATCGGGATCAGGAAACCGAAGTAGAAGAACAGCAGTAGCGGCTTGAAGAGGTTGTGGGTGAAGTTGTGCCAGAACTCTTGCAGCATCGATGCCTCCGTTGATCAGAGCCGTGATCGGGGGGAAGCACCGTCCGCGAGCCGAGCAGCCACGAAACGTCCCGACGACCGTGACGAACCTATCCCCGCCGCCCTGGCCTCGCCACTCGACGACACGGCGGGTGAGGAAGATTTAACGGAATCCTTTCGGGCGGCATAAGCGCTGCTCAGGGGCGGATTTCCGGGCGGAATCGGGGCGGATTGCCCGGTTCGCCGCCGCCGTGCATTTGGTGTGAAGGTGCTGTGGATTTACTGTGCAGTCAATAGAAGCCAGGTCCGGACTGTAGGCCACGGCCGGTGGCTGCTCCCAACCGACGGGCGGTGACCACCCCGGGATGAGTGTGGCCGCCGGATGCGCACCGTGTGTGGCCGCCACGTAAACGGCGGGAAAACGTTGCGACGATGATCACCGCCCTTCCGGGAATCGGGCTGACGAGATCGGTTGCGCAAAGCTACATAGGTTAGGCTACATTTACTAACCGTGACCGAGGTCAGCGTCGAGACAACTTCCGCCGGCTCTGAGTCGCCGTCGATTCCTCTTCCGGTGCACATCGACCCGGCGGACCTGGCCGCCGAGCTGGCCGTGGTGCTCTCCGAGCGTGCCGGGGAAGAGTATTTGCTCTACGAGCGCGGCGGTGAATGGGTGCTGGCCACCGGGGTGCGCGCCATGATCGAGCTGGACAGCGACGAGCTGCGGGTGATCCGCGACGGCGTGACCCAGCGCCAACACTGGTCGGGCCGGCCGGGGCCGGTGCTCGGTGAGGCCATCGATCGGCTGCTGCTGGAGACCGACCAGCTTTTCGGCTGGATCGCCTTCGAGTTCGGCGTCTACCGCTACGGGCTGCAGCAGCGACTGGCGCCGGGCACCGCGCTGGCCCGGGTGTTCTGGCCGAACGGACGCATCGTGGTGACCCGCGAGGCGATCCAGCTGTTCGGGACGTCGACCGGCCGGCGCGACGACGTGCTGGGCGTGCTCGGCGACGGGGTGCCGGGGCTGCGCGACGCCTCGGCGGTCGACGTCGTCACCGACCCATCGAACTATCGCGATCGGGTGGCCTCGGCCGTCGCGGAGATCGCTGCCGGCCGCTATCACAAGGTGATTCTTTCCCGTTGTCTCCAAGTGCCTTTCGCGCTGGACTTCCCCTCCACCTACCGGCTGGCCCGTCGGCACAACACCCCGGTGCGGTCGTTTCTGCTGCGGCTGGGCGGGATTCGCGCGGTGGGCTACAGCCCGGAACTGGTCGCGGCCGTGCGTCACGACGGCGTCGTGGTGACCGAACCGCTGGCGGGCACCCGCGCGTTCGGCCGCGGCGCCCTGCACGACCGCCAGGCCCGTGACGACCTGGAGTCGAACTCCAAAGAGATTGTCGAGCATGCGATTTCGGTGCGAAGCTCGCTGCAGGAGATGGCCGAGATCGCCGAGCCCGGCACCGCCGTCGTCACCGACTTCATGACGGTGCGGGAACGGGGCAGCGTGCAGCATCTCGGCTCCACGGTCAGCGGGCGGCTGGCCACGTCCAACGACCGGATGGACGCGCTGGAAGCGCTGTTCCCCGCCGTCACCGCCTCGGGCATCCCGAAAGCGGGCGGAGTGGAGGCGATCCTGCGCCTCGACGAGGGACCACGCGGGCTGTATTCGGGTGCGGTGGTGATGGTTTCGGCCGACGGCGCGCTGGACGCGGCGTTGACGTTGCGCGCGGCCTACGAGCATGACGGCAAGACCTGGCTGCGGGCCGGCGCCGGCATCATCGAAGAGTCGACGCCCGAGCGCGAATTCGAGGAGACCTGCGAGAAGCTGTCCACCCTCGCGCCGTATCTCATTGCGCGCCAATAGCTTCCCGGGGCTGCCGCTGCCTGGCGTGTGCCGGGTCACGGTTCGGCGCTAAGGGACTTTCGGCCCTAGGTGGTCGCCTCCGCCGCGTGTCATCTTCATGTAACCGCATGACACAGATACATGCGGGCTGCCGACCGCGATGGACAACCGGGAGGGTTCCGTGCCCAAGGACCTGACTAACCTGCAGCTGCTGCATGAACTCGAGCCGGTGGTGGAGGGGCTGCTCAACCGGCACCTGGCGAAGTTCAAGGAGTGGAACCCGCACGACTACGTGCCCTGGTCGGACGGCAAGAATTTCCACACCCGCGGCGGGCAGGATTGGGAACCGGGCCAGACCCGGCTGCCCGACGTCGCGCAGGTGGCCATCGTCCAAAACCTGCTGACCGAAGACAATCTGCCGTCGTATCACCGCGAAATCGCCATGAATTTCGGCATGGACGGCCCGTGGGGCCAGTGGGTGAACCGCTGGACCGCGGAGGAGGCCAGGCACAGCACCGCGCTGCGCGATTACCTCGTGGTCACTCGATCGGTGGACCCGGTGGAATTGGAGTTGCTGCGGCTCGAGCAAATGACCCGGGGCTTCAGCCCCGGCCAGAATCAGCAGGGCGACATGTTCGCCGAGAGCCTGTTCGACTCGGTCATGTATGTCTCATTCCAGGAATTGGCCACCCGCGTCTCGCACCGCAACACCGGCAAAGTGTGCAACGACGCGATCGCCGAGCAGTTGATGGCCAGGGTGTCGCACGACGAAAACCTGCACATGATCTTCTACCGGGACGTCAGCGCCGCGGGCCTGGATATCGCACCGAATCAAGCGATGAAGTCGGTGCACCGGATTCTGCGCAATTTCAAGATGCCCGGATTCACGGTGCCGGAGTTTCGGCGCAAGGCGGTGATCATCGCCGTCGGCGGTGTGTATGACCCACGGATCCATCTCGACGAGGTGGTCATGCCGGTGCTCAAGAAATGGCGCATCTTCGAACGCGAAGACTTTACCGGCGAGGCCGCCCGAATGCGCGACGATCTCGGCCTGCTGGTCAAGGAGCTGCAGGATGCGTCGGAGAAATTCGAGGAATCCAAGCAGCGCTACCTCGAACGTGAGGCACGCAGGACCGAGAAAATCACCGCCAGCAAAGTGTTGCAAACGAAAGGAACGCTGACGCTGAGCCGGCATTGAGCCGAGTGTTCGCCGATGATTGTCGCCGCCGGGCCGATGTCACGCGCAACCCTGCACGCCTGCTGCGGGTTTGCCGCGAAAATCCATCATTCTCCGGTTTTCTGACAGCGCCGCGTTTAGCATCTGTGCCACCTTCAACGGGATGGAGTATTTGTGTCTGGCCGTAAGTCCAAAATCATTCTTGCCGTAATGCTGGCCCTCACTTACCCCACGGCCGCAGCCTGCACGGGCACCTACACGTGGTTAACCTGCACTGTGGTCAGCACTCCTTTTTAGTGCTGACCCACGTCTAGATTGCGCGCGCACGACCCGAGGTGCGCGCGAAGCCGTATTCAGGCCGACGAGCTGGATTCGAGATAGTCGGCCAGAATCCGGCTGACCAACGACTCGATATTGGCTTCGATCGACGACGCGAGCGTCGCGGTGACCGTCGCGACCGCTTGGGTGCGGAACCGCACCAGCATGGTGATCAGCTCGGCGATCTCGGCGTCGGCCGGCAATGGTTCGCCGGGCTTGATCCGATCGAGCACGTGTTCGGCGCCCGCGCGCACCAGCATGTCGCTGATCTTGTCGATCTCGGGGACGATCTGCTCATGGAGGTCGATGAGCTTGTCGAATTCGACGCCGTAGCCGCGTATTTCGTTGAACGCCTCGATCAGCTTCGGGCGGGTCAGGGTGGCCCGGGTCCCGTCGACGCGGATCACCTGAAGCGCCACCAGGCGCTCGAACGCGCGGGGGTCGCCGACGAGTCGCTGTGCCTCGGCCAGCGACATGGTCTCCGGTTTCTCGGTGGTCCAGGTGCCCACGATGGCGGTTTCCAGGCCCAGCACGTCGCCGAGGTTCTTGCCTTGCTCCCAGGCGCTGAGCATTTCCCGGACGTGGGCGATGGTGTAGCCGCGGTCGAGCATCGACGTGATCAGCCGCAGCCGGGTCAGGTGGGTGTCGTTGAACAGCGCGATCCGGCCGACGCGCAGGGGCGGCGGCAGCAGCCCGCGGTCACGGTAGACGCGAATGTTGCGGGTGGTGGTGCCGGCCAGCCGGGCCAGGTCGTCGATCCGGTACTCACCGGAGTTGGGGTCGCCGTGCGGGTGACGGACCGCCGCGTCGAAAAGCTGCGACACCGCGCCCTCGATGAGTTGGCGATATTCCCGCGACTGGCGCCGGACGCGCTTGGGTGCCCGCCGCACGTTGTGCAGCACGCTGGCGATGGTGCCCGGCTCCGGCCTGGAAGAACGGTAGGGTGCGCGCTCGGTTGCCATGTCGGTGCGTCGGCTCAGGCGGAGGAGGCGGCGGGTGTGCGGGCGCGCCGCGCCACGGCCTGATAGTCCTGGTACCGGAAATCGCTCATCTGGCGAAGATACTGCGTGGCGAAGCCGGGATACATCGACCCGTTGAATCCGTCCTTGGTGAGGTACCAACTTCGGCACCCCGACATCCAGGTCGTCTTGGTGAGCCGGCGTTGAATGACCTCGTTGTGGCGGCGTTGAACCTCTTCGCGCACATCGAGGTAGCGCAGGTCGTCGTTGAGAATGGTGGTGATGCCGCGGACCGCGTAGTCCAGCTGGCCCTCGATGTAGACCAGCAGCGAGTTGTGCCCGGGCCCGGAGTTGGGGCCGGTCATCACGAACAGGTTCGGGTAGCCGTGCACGTTGATGCTCTTGTAAGCCTGTGCGCCACCGGCCCATTCGGCGGCCAGCGATCGTCCCCCAAGCCCGGTGACCGGAAACGGCGGACCGGTCAGGTGCACGTCGTAGCCGGTGGCGAACACGATGCAGTCGAGGTGGTGCTCGATGCCGTCACTGGTGCGAATGCCGGCCGGGCTCAACGTGGCGATCGGCCAGTCGATGAGCTTGCAGTTGTCGCGTTGCAGCGCCGGGTAGTAGTCGCTCGAGACCAGCATGCGCTTGCAGCCGGGCCGGAAGTCCGGCGTCAGCTGACGGCGCAGCCACGGATCCTTCACCTGAGCGCGCAGATGCGCCTTTCCGAGCCGGGCGACCAGCGACGTCAACGGCGTGTCCCACACCAGCGCGGTGGCGCTGGCTTCGTGGCCCCAGTACAGCGCCTGGCGGGCAAGTTCCTGTGCGGCAGGGACTTTCGCGAACAACGCCTGGACAGCCGGTGGGGTGGCGACGTCCAGCCGCGGCAGCACCCAGCACGGGGTGCGCTGAAACACCTTGACGAACCCGGCCTGCTTGACCAGTTCGGGGATGATCTGGATGGCGCTGGCGCCGGTCCCGATGACCGCGACCCGCTTGCCCGCGAAGTCGTAGTCGTGGTCCCAGCGCGCGCTGTGGATCTTGTGCCCGCGGTAGCTGTCCAGCCCACGGATGTCGGGGAAGCTGACGTCGGACAGGGGACCTGACGCCAGCACCACGGTGCGGGCGCGGAACTTCTTGCGGTTCTTGGTGGTGGCGGTCCACACGCCGGCGTCCTCGTCGAAGGCCAAACCGCTGACCTCGTGGCCGAACCTGATGCGCCGGCGAATGTCGAACCGGTCCGCCATGTCCTCGAGGTGGCGATAGATCTCGGGGGCCGGCGAGTAGGTTCGCGACCAGGTCGGGTTCTTGACGAACGAGTAGGAATACAGCAGCGAGGGAACATCGCAGCTGGCACCGGGATACGTTGTGTCACGCCAGGTTCCGCCGACCCGGTCGGCGCGCTCCAGAATCACGATGTCGTCGACTCCGGCCTCGGCCAGTCGGATCGCCGCACCCAGACCGGTGAAGCCGGCTCCGATGATGAGCGCCGCGTGGGCGTGATCGCGTGCCATGCTCACGCCGCCGGCTCGTGGGTGAGTTCTTCCACCCAGGATGGCACACGCGGAAGCAGCAGCCGCGGATACCGGTCGGAAAGCCACACCATCGAATTCGCCAGCAGGTGGTAGGGGTGGCGTGGGTTGGTGACCACTCCGGCGTAGCGCCTCAGGAAACGATAGGTCGGCACCCGAGTGGTGCGTTCGCCGCGATCGCCAAGCTCTTTGAATCGTTTCACCGCCCGGTAGAGCCGCTCCGGCTCCATGCCCATGGCGGTGATCTCGTTGCGGATCCGGTTGATCAGCGGTGCGCCGGTGATCGCACCGATGATGAGGCCCGGGGTGGCATGGTGACCGACGAAGTCGATGAGCAACCGCCGGACCTTGGCGTGCCCGATCATGTCGAGGACTTCGAAATCGACGACGAGATGGCGGGATTCGTCATTGTTGATCTTCTCGAAGACCTGATGGCAGATGGGGTCGTGCACCTCGTCGAGGAGAAATTTCAACAGGGCGCCGTCCAGTGCCACCTCGAGCATCGGGATGACGGTGCCCAGCAGCGACAGCGGCATGTCGTCGGCCCAGCGGTCCAACCAGTCGATCGCCAGCCGGATGTTCACGTTCGGCTCGGGAATCTCACCGTCGGTGAGCATGCCCCAGCGTTTCATCAGCGCCAGTTCGGCGTTGGCGTGCCGCTGCTCCTCGGCGTGAAAGTAGCGGTAGATCTCGGCGATGGTCGGGGTGGGCGCCTTCTTCGCCAGTGCCGCGAATCCCCTGGCGCCGATGTTCTCGATCCAGCACAGGTCGGCCATGAACGCCTTGAGCTGTGGCCGCTGTTCGTCACTGATCATGTCGGCGCCGGGCGCGTCCCAATCGATGTCGGCGAGCGCCCACTGTCGATCCTTGATCTTGGCGAGCATGGCTTCCATGTCGATGGCCACCGGAGGCTCCTTTCCGTCGGGTGATCAGGGCAGGTTGATTCGGGACACCAGGCCGGCCGCTCGCGTATAGGCCTGCGGGGCAAGGCGTTTGATATGCCAGCCGATTTGTGCGTCGAGCTGCGGCATGCAGTACAGGTCGCCGCGGTCGTGCGCGTCCAAGCAGATGCGGGCGACTTTGTCCGCGGAGAACCCGGTCCAGCGCATCAGTTTTGCGGCCAGTTCGCCGGATTCCTCGCTGATTCGCCCGGATTCGAGGATGTTCGTCTTGACGAACGTCGGGCACAGCACGGTGACCCGCACCGGCGTGCCGGACAGCTCGGCGGCCAGGGTCTCGGACAGTGACAGCACACCCGCCTTGCTGACGTTGTAGGCAGCCATGCCGGGGGCCGCGCCGAACGCCGCGGCTGAGGCCACGTTGATGATGCCCCGCGGCGCGGCCGACGGCGCGGCGTCGCGCAGGATCGGGGTGAACACATGGCAGCCGTGAATGGGACCCCACAGGTTGATTCCGAGCGTCCACTGCCAATCGTCCAGTGGCGCATCACCGATGGCCGCGCCGCCGGCGCCGACACCGGCGTTGTTGATCACCAGTGTGGGTGGGGCGCCGAACCAGGACTGCGACTGCTCGGCCAGCGCCTGCACGTCGCCGAATTGCGAGACATCACAACGGGTTGCGAGGGCTTTCGCGCCGTGTTCGGTGATCGCGTCGGCCGTCCGCTGGGCGGCGGCTTGGTCGATATCGCTGCACACGACGGTGCCGCCGCGCTTGCCCAGTTCGAGGGCGAAGGCTGCACCGATGCCGCTTCCGGCGCCGGTCACCACCGCCAGGGCGCCGCGGCTGGTCTTCGATCGGTGCAGCAGCCGGTCCAACATGTCAGTGCACCTCCTGGGTGAGGGCACGGGCATCCTGCAGGGCGTGGGTGATGAACCGCGCGACATAGGCCATGGCCTTGGCGGCTTCGGGCGTCATGCGCGGCAACGCCTGAAAGACGTGCACCTGGTGCGGCCAGATCTGTAGTTCGCATCTGCCGCCGGCGGTGCGGATGTCGGCGGCGAGTTGGTGGGCGTCCGCTTGCAGCATTTCGGCTCCGCCGGCCTGGATCAGTGTGGGCGGAAGCACGGGACCGCGGGCGACGTCGAGCGTCAGCCGCTCATGGGTGAGGTCGACGCCGCTGTGGTAGAGGCCCACCAGCCGGATCGCGTTGGCCGCGCGGGTGGCCGGATCGGGGCGAATCCGTTCTCGCGCCTTGGCCAGCTCGAACGTCAGGTCATAGAGGGGGGAGAACAACACCATGGCGGCGGGGTGTTCGACCCCCGGTTGCAGCAGTAGGTCGACCGACAGGTGACCGCCGGCCGAGTCACCGGCGATCACCATCTGTTCGGGCGGCACACCGCAGGTGTTGATCAGCCAGTCCCAGCCGGCGCGCACGTCGTCGGCGGCGGTGGGGAAGCGATGACGCGGGGCCAGTCGGTAGTCCACGCAGAACACCGGCAGACCGGTCAGCGACGACAGCCAGGATGTCAAGCGGCGGTGCGTCTTTGGCGAACACACCGCGTAGCCGCTGCCGTGTATGTAGTAGATCGCTTCGGCGATGCTGGACGGGCGCGAGTGCTCGCTCGTCGGGGTGCGCGGGCCGAAGACCCATTCGCCCTTGACGCGGCGGCCGTCGGGCAGCCTGGTGTCCACCGATTGGACGCGGGTGCCGGACAGCGAGGGGCCGAACGTTCCCATGATCCGGGCGACGATCTGGCGCGAAAGCCACAGCCCCCATGCCCGCTCGGGCGGGATCACGCTGGTGATCGGCCGAAGGGTGTACGTACTTACCGCTGCCGCGCCGCGGGACCGCAATGACCCGCGAGCCGGAACACCGCCCGTCATGCAATGCAGTCAACACCAAATGGTGACATTGGTCAATGGCAGCTTTTGGATCTGCGCCGTACGCGTGGTGCTTGGTGGGCTGGCTGGGCGTCTGGAGTACGACGCCGATCACCTCGACGACGCCAGTCGCGATATCAACGCCATGATCGGTACGACTAGTGGATAACTCATGAGTCGGTCATCGCCGAGCGGATCACCTCCAGGTCGTGATCATCGATCTTGAACACTCCGAACCGAAACTTGTAGCCCCACCGAGCCTTATCTTCGATGAAGTCGAGTTGGTCGATCAGCGGTCGGATCGGTGTCTGCGTGCAGTCGAGGAAGTCGACTTTGCGGCGCCACGGCTGAAAGTCAGGCGTCATCTCCGCTCGATATGGCTCGTCGTCGGCAACTTGTCCAATAGCGGTGAAGGCCTGTAGTGGCTCGCCGTCGGGGTAGACGGTCTTGGGTGAGTAGAAGACAATCCAGTCACCTTTTGCCATCTTGCGAAGCATGTGCGGCTTGCCGTGGTTAGCCTGGGTGAAGCGGCCGCGGACCCCCGCTTCGACATGGTCACGGCTGACGGTATTGATCCAGTTCGTCATGACCGCATGCTAAGCGGAGCGACTGACACATCTTGGTGCTTGCTCGTCGGGCTGTGGATAACAATCGGCGATTACGTCGCGGGGGAAAGCACGGACCCGAGTCGTAATTGCGTGCTGTGCGCCCGCACGGGGCGGGCGCACGGTCAAGCCGAAGGGTTCCGACCTCACGCGGCTGAGTCGGGCCGCGTCAGGCCATCGATCTCGGGGAGGGGCCGTCGGCAGATTTTGTCGGCCTCGTTTGCGCGAAGCACTCTCGCGATGGCGCTGGGGCCGAGCAACCGCTATGTGCACTCGGCGTATCAGGTATGTGACCTCGACGCCCTAGCCGCCGGCGGCGAGTATCTGAAAGACCATGGCTACCAACAATCCTGGGGGATCGGCCGCCACATCCAGGGCAGCCAGATCTTCGACTACTGGCGCGACCCGGACGGCTTCTTGGTGGAGCACTTCAGCGACGGCGACATGTTCGATTGCACGCTGGAGCCGGGCTGGGCGCCGTTCACCGCCTCCGGCCTGGCGCAGTGGGGGCCTCCCGCCAGCAAGGACTTCCTCGGCACCAATCCCAAAGCCCTTCCGCACGAGGCGCGCTCGATGATCAGCGCGCTTCGCCACCGCAACGAATTCGATATCCACCGTCTTATCGGCCTGATGAAAGTAGCTAACTCATGACCATCTCGATCCTGCGCACTGCCGACGCCTGGTGGGTCCAAACCGCGACTGGCGCCGTCAAGGTCAACACCCACGCCACCACTACGCGGGAGCTGCTGGCCGACCGTGCCGCCATCGACGCGGCCGCCTCCAGTTCCGACACTGTGCCTGTCGAAGGCGTGAACCTTTTGTCTCCGGTGACGGCGCCGTGTCGGGTGGTGGCGCAGATGACCAATTTCGCGTCGCACGTCAAAGACGCGGGCATGGATCCCAACACCATCCCACTGACGTTCTTCCGCAAGGCATCTGGTTCGATCACTGGACCGTTCGACGACATCGTCAAGCCCGACCACGTTCGTTTCCTGGACTACGAGGTCGAGATCGGTCTGGTCATCGGCCAGGAGCTGCCCGTCGGCGCAGCCATCAGCGAGGCGAACCTGGCGAATTACATTGCAGGCGCGGTGGTGACCAACGATGTGTCGGCGCGTGATATCCAGCTGCCGAAAACCCAGTTCTACGAGTCTAAGTCGTACCCGACGTTCACCCCGGTCGGTCCCGCACTGGTACTGCTCGACGCTGACGAGCTGAAGCGCTTCGGCGACCTGCGGCTTCAGCTGCGAGTCAACGGTCAGGTTCGCCAGGACATGCGCGTCGACGGCGACATGATCTACCCACCGGTGCAGGCATTGCAGGCGTTGGCGCGGTTCCAGCGCCTCGACCCGGGCGATCTGGTCTTGACCGGCACCCCGGTCGGCACCGCGCTCAGCGCCCCGCCCAAGCCCGTGCAGATCATCGCGTCGCTGCTGCCGCCCGCGGTGAAATGGAAAGCGTTCTTCAACGCCCAAGCCAAAAACCCGAAGTACCTGCGCGACGGCGATGTCGTCGAAACCGCCATTGCAACCGATGATGGCGCCATCGACCTCGGCACACAGCGCAATGTGGTGAGATTTGCGAAATGAGCACCGGCGCCACATCTTTGGACTACTGCTGATCGATATGCACCAAACCGCAAGCAAGGAGCGGAAATGACGGATTCACCCGCGTACAAGCATGCGGAAGAATCCGTGCCGGTTGTCATCGTGGGTGCCGGCCCGACCGGGATCACCGCCGCGACGTTGTTGGCTCAGCATGGCATTCGTTGCCTTGTCCTGGAGCGCTGGGACGATGTCTATCCGCAACCCCGTGCTGTCCATCTCGACGACGAGGTTCGTCGCATCCTGGCTCGGCTAGGTATCAACGATGAATTCGCTGCGATCTCGCGCCCGGCGTTGGGCCTGCGACTTCTCGATCCCGAGTTCGGAGTGCTCGCTCAGTTCAACCGCGATCCAGCCGAAAGTGTCCATGGATTCCCGCAAGCCAACATGTTTGATCAGCCGGAGTTCGAGGCGCTGCTGCGCAGGAATCTAAAGAACTTTCCCGGCGCCGTTATGAGAGGCAATTCGGAAGTCACCGATGTGACCCAAACAGAGGTGGGGCGCCTGCGAGTGACGTTCGCCGATCGCGCCACCGGCGAGGGACACGTCGTCGATGCGGATTACGTTCTGGGCTGCGATGGCGCGAACAGTGTGGTGCGGTCGGCGATCGGGGCCGCGATGGACGATCTGCACTTTGAGCAACGCTGGCTGGTCGTCGACGTGGCTACCGACGTCGATCTCAATCAGTGGGACGGCGTGTATCAGGTATGCAGTCCGGTGCGAGCCGCGACGTACATGCGCATCGGGGCCACTCGCTACCGATGGGAATTTCGGCTGCTGCCCGGCGAAACTGCCGACGATTACCGCAGCTGTGCTGCGCTTCGTAGCCTGATCTCACCGTGGGTCGGCGACGTAGCCGACGAAGACCTCGAACTGGTGCGGGTGGCCGAATACACCTTCCGTGCCCAGCTGGCGAACCGGTGGCGGGATCGCAACGTGTTTCTCCTCGGCGACGCAGCCCATCTCACACCGCCGTTCATCGGACAAGGCATGGGAGCAGGGCTCCGGGACGCGATGAACCTAGCCTGGAAGCTGGCCGGTGTACTCGGCGAAGACTTGCCCGAGGAGGTCCTGGAAACCTACGAGCAAGAGCGCAAACCACATGCGCGCGCGTTGATCGCCCTTGCCCTCGGGATGGGGTGGGCCATGACCGCCGGCGGTGGCATCGGGGACGCGATCCGACGCACTGTTGTCCCGCGCCTGCACCTCGTCCCCGGCATGCGGGGCAGGATCGTCAACAGCAGAACCCCGGCTCTGCGCAGATCGGCGCTCGTTGTCAAATCCCGTCTCCGCCGAGACCTTGCAGGCACGCTGTGTCCGAACCCGGTGCTAGACAACGGTGCTCGGTTCGACAACGTCGTCGGAAATCGGTTCGCGCTGATCACGTCCTTACCGCTGACGAAGGGCCAGCGCATCGAACTTGACCACCGCGGGGCCGTCGTCTTATCGGTCAAACCCGGCTGTGAACTCGACCGCTGGCTGCGGCGAGGCCGTGCTACCGCCGCGATCGTTCGGCCCGACCGCACCGTGATGCGAGCCGGCCGCGACACCGCCGCGCTGTGTAATGCCTTGCTGTACTTCTGTCCTGGAGACTGAGCTGACCGTGGAACAAGACAACCAAATCATCATCCGTGGGCTCCGCGGCGAACCGGCGGATCTCAACGAGGGGGAGGAACTCTGAAGTGGCAGCCTCTGACCATTGTTGGGCTCAAGAGATCTTCCAGACCTCGACAATGGGAGCACTGCTGGATGGCGTGTACGAGGGAAACGTCACGGTCCGTGAATTATTGCGCCATGGAGACTTTGGTCTCGGCACCTTCAACCGTCTAGACGGCGAAATGCTGGTGCTCGATGGGGTCTGCTACCAACTGCGCGCGGACGGCAGTGCCGCGCTCGCCGATCTCGATGAACTGACTCCATTCGCCGCAGTGACCTGGTTTCACCCCGACCGGACGATAGACGTCTCGGCCCCACATGACCGCGGCGCGCTCAAAGCGCGGATTGACGAAGCTCTGGAGAGCACGAATCTCATGGTCGCCGTTCGTGTTACCGGTGATTTCAGCACGATTCGCACCCGCACCGTCACGGAGCAGCATCCGCCGTTCCGGCCCTTCACCGAGGCCACCGAGGATCAGCAGGAGGTGACGTTTACCGACGTGACTGGGACGTTGGTCGGATTCCGCATGCCCGACTACGAGCAGGGCATCTCGGTGGCTGGCTACCACTCGCACTTCATCGACGCCGAGCACCGGCATGGCGGACATACCCTTGACTACCAACTGGTTCGGGGAACCGTCGAGATTGGCGTGCGCACCGAACTGCATCTGAGTCTGCAGCGCACCCCGGGCTTCCTTGGCGCCGAATTAAACCAGCCGAATCTGGACGGTCAGATCCGCCAGACCGAGGGCGGCTGAAGACGGGCGAAAACGAAGCGCGCTCGGCTCAGCGGGTGGTCGAGACATTGCACGCATATGGAGTTCGATATGTCTTCGGTGTGCCCGGGGCCAAGATCGACCCGGTCTTCGACGCCCTCCTCGACAGTGGTGCCGAACTTGTCGTGTGTCGCCACGAACAGAATGCGGCGCATGCGATGTGGGATCCCTCTACATCTTTGTGCGCTCGTCTGGGTTCATGGCGGCTGCTTGTTAGAGGCCAGGGCAAGGTTGCACCTCTGCGGCCCCAGCATTATTATCGACTGATAATAACGCTCCGAGGAAGCTAGCACCATCCCCGGATCGCCTACCAAAGATGAAGGATTGGCGTCATGCTGCTTCCCCTCGCGCCGGAGCCATTCACGGTTCCCACTGATCGCGATCTGCTCCCCTCGGAGCGGCGAGAATTCGTGCGTACCCATCGCACCTGTGTTTACGGTTACCGCCGGCGAAACGACGGTCCGGCGATGTCGATCGTGTACTACATACCGACCGACAACGACGAACTGCTGGTGTCCACGATGGCCGCTCGTGGCAAGGCCCGGATGGTCGAGAGAGACGGCAAGGTGAGCCTCTGCATTCTTGATGAACGCTGGCCCTTCGCATATCTGCAGGTGTACACAGACGCCACCATCGAGCGAGACCACGATCTGGTGGTCGATGTAATGATGGCCGTCGCTGGTCGGATGTCGGGTGAGCCACTCCCCGAGGAAGCGCGTCCGATCGTTGCCGCCAAGGCCGCTGAGGAGGATCGGGTCGTCGTGCGTTGCCGCCCTTACGCGACTTTCGCGCAGCCACCGGCTCACCTCTACCGCAATGATCAAGAGGAAGAGATCGTTCACTGGGTGTCGACCACCGTGCCCTGGGACGCACCCGATCCCGCCTGATTCGCGTCCTCTCGAATCGCCAGTAACGTGACGCAATGAAAACCAAAGCGCCCCAACACGCACCACGCCAGCGTCGGGTGCGAACTGATATCCGCGAAGCACTATTGAACGCGGCACTGGTCGAGTTCGGAGCCAAAGGCTTCGACGGCGCATCCACCCGTGCGATTGCAGCGCGGGTAGACGCGCACCAGCCCCAGATCAATTACCACTTCGAATCGAAGATGGCGCTGTGGACCGCAGCCGTGGACCACTTATTTGCGCTACTCGGCGAGGAGATGGCTGGGCTCTTCCCAACTGGTCCGACCAACATCGACGCAGCGCAATTGGCAGTGGACTTCGCTGACGGCATACGGCGGTTCGTGGCATTTGCCGCCCGACATCCCGAACTCAACCAAATCATGGTCCATGAGGGAACCGCCGACTCCGACAGACTTGCTTGGTTGACCAAAACTCACGTCAAGCCACTCTTTGATGCCGTTGCATCCGCGTGGACGCTACTGCGCGAGGCCGGGGTGGCCGCTCCCATCGACAGCGACATCGTCTACTACCTGCTCGTCGGCGGGGCATCGACTCCCTACAGCAACGCGCCCGAAGTGCGCCTTCTCAC
Source organism: Mycobacterium timonense (assembly GCF_025821985.1). NCBI lineage: Bacteria > Bacillati > Actinomycetota > Actinomycetes > Mycobacteriales > Mycobacteriaceae > Mycobacterium > Mycobacterium timonense. The sequence goes on from NZ_JACKSY010000038.1 coordinate 140,242, forward strand.
CGGACACGATCCGCAATCATCTAAGTGGATATCCGCGCACGCGGATGCCCTGATAACCACGCTGTTACCCGGAATTTCATGCTCCAGGCCCGCCTCACGCCCGCGGAGGAACTCGGAGACTGAACCGCGTTTCGACTGAAGTTCAACACTCGCCAAAACAACACCGTGACAACACATTGCGGCCCAAGTTGTAATTAGCAGCTTCCGAATGACGCAAGCCCCCGGACCCGCGTACCTCGCCAGCTGGGTCGTCAAGACTGCTTGCGCTAGGCAGATGATCGACTGGTACGGCTCGTTTTCGGCCCCCATGTCGTGCAGGCCGAACGATGGATCGGCCGCGTGCTCGCCGGGACGCGACCCAGCGTGTGGTCACCGCGTCGCGCGATTCGTCATCGATCGGCGCCACCTGCGTAATCAACGTAGAGATGAAAAAACTCGACACAGCGTTGATTTTTGCGTAGGTTCGGGTCATGCCCAAGACGTTCTTCATCACCGGTGTGAGCAGCGGACTCGGCCGCGCCTTTGCGCACGGTGCGCTGGAAGCCGGCCACACCGTCATCGGCACGGTGCGCAAGACCGCCGATTTAGCCCCTTTCGAAGCACTGGACGCGAAGGCCCACGGCCGGATCCTCGACGTCACCGACCACGCGGCGGTCATCGACACCGTCGCCGAAGCCGAAGCGTCCATCGGGCCTATCGATGTCCTGATCGCCAATGCCGGTTACGGATTGGAAGGCGTCTTCGAGGAGACGCCGCTGTCGGAGGTGCGCGCGCAGTTTGAGACCAATTTCTTCGGGGCTGCCGCCACCGTGCAGTCGGTGCTGCCGTACATGCGGAAGCGGCGGGGCGGGCACATCATGGCCGTCACTTCGATGGGCGGGTTGATGACGGTACCGGGGCTCTCGGTGTATTGCGCCAGCAAGTATGCGCTCGAAGGCCTGCTGGAGAGCATCGGCAAGGAAGTTGCCGGGTTCGGGATCCACGTCACCGCAATCGAACCCGGGTCGTTCCGGACGGATTGGGCGGGCCGGTCGATGGTCCGCGCCGAACGCGCTATCGATGACTACGACGCGGTGTTCGAGCCGATCCGTTCGGCACGGCTGCGCGCCAACGGCAACCAGCTCGGTGATCCGGCAAAGGCCGCGACGGCCATACTGACCGCCGTCGAAGCTGCGCAGCCACCCCGCCACCTCGTACTGGGATCCGATGCGCTCCGGCTGATCCGCGCCGGACGCGACGCGGTCGACGCTGACATCGCGGCCTGGGAGTCGTTGTCGCGCAGCACCGATTTCCCCGAGGGCCATCAGATTGCGGCGAGTTGACCCGGCGACGAGCGGGCGAACCGCGCAAAGGTGACCTCCGCGAGGCCGCGATCCTGGACGCGGCCGAGGAGTTACTGGGCGCCATCGGCTATGACGCGATGACGATCGCCGACATCGCCGCACGCGCCGGCATCACCCGCGGAGCGCTCTACTTCTATTTCGGATCCAAGCAGGAAGTCATCACCGCGTTGTTCGCCCGCACCGTCGCGGTGCTCCACGAGAAGTCGCGGGCCGCAACCGAGGACGCCGCCAGCGGGGCGAAGGCGATCGATACCGCCATGCGACGGACCGAGGATCTCTGGCGCGAGCACGGCGTCGTCATGCGCACGGCGATCGACCTCGCGGCCACCGTTCCGCAACTCGATGCACTGTGGAAACAGACAGCCGACATCTTCGTCGTTGCGATCACCGCGATACTCGAGCACATGGGTGTGCCGGCCGGTAAGGGGCCCGACAAATCGGCGGCCATCGCTGAGGCTCTGTGCTGGATGATCGAACGCAACTTCTATCAAGCCTCCCGAGTGTCGCCCGCCCGCCTGACTCGAGCGCGACAGACCTGTACCGAAATATGGCTACGAGTCGCCTCTTGAGTCGCGCTGTGCCCTGTGTTGCCGCAGAGAAAGGAGAGCACCGCCAGCCCGCAACTTCGCAGTGTCGCGACGAGACGCCTCTGCCCTGACGGGGGAGAAGAAGGTGTGGCAGCGGCTAGCTGCTCGGTCAAATGTCGGGGTGACCAGACTCGATCACCGGTCGCCGTCGGCCTTCCGCAGCGGATTTGGAACTGGCGATTCGGGGACACCGCTGAGTTTGCGGAGTGTAGCGATGCAAGCTTGAAGTTCTTCGAGAGCCACGCTGGCCGCCTTGGCTCGGAAGAACTTATGCAGTTGGCGCAACGATTCCTTTTGCACGCGCGCACTTCGAGCCGTTACCCGGATGGGAGAGCTGCCTGACCCGTCCCCGCGGGACGGTGGCTGGACCTATAATCTCCGGTTATGAACAAGGTCACGAAAATCTTGTTTACGGTGTTGCTCGCCTTTGCCGTCTCGACGACGTCGGTGAGTTGTGTGCCTCCCTACTGCCCCCTCACCGGCGCCCCGGCTGCCATTTGCTAGTCGGCTGCGGCCGCTGACGGGGTTAACGCCCGCCGCACGGCTCGGTCAGCCGCTCGGCCGGTTGCGGCTGTTTGGGGCAGCCGCTGATCTACCGGAGAAGCGACGCGAGCTTTTTGGCCGTCTCCTTGGCCGAGGCTGGATTCTGTCCGGTGACGAGGTTGCCGTCGACGACGGCGTAGGAGATGAAGGGAAGTTTGGCTTTTTCGTAGAGCGCGCCACGATCTTTGGCTCGTTGCTCCGCGTTGTAGGGAACGAGCTTGTCGACGCGGGCGAGGACCTCTTCTCGCCAAGAGAAGCCCGTCATCTTCTTGCCCGCGATGAGGTAGGAGCCGTCGGAAAGCGTGGTGTTGAGAAGTCCGCAGTAGCCGTGGCACACCGAGGCGACGATGTCCCCGCGTTCGTAGATCTCACGGGTGATGCGTTGCAGCCCAATGCTATCGGGGAAGTCGTACATGACAGCGTGGCCCCCGGTGAAGTAGATCGCGTCGTAGTCGGCTGAGTCGATCTCGTCGGGGCTGCGGGTGTTTTCCAGGAGTGCCATCTTGCCCGGGTCGGCGCGCCAGGCCTTGGCGGTCTTGTCGTAGTTGGGGAACTTTAGCGCTCTGGGCTCCAGCGGGACCTTGCCGCCGGAGGGGCTGACGAGGGTCTGCTCCAAGCCGTGCTCGTCGAAGACGCGCCACGCGTGGGTGAGTTCCGACAGCCATAGGCCGGTCGGGTGCTCGGGCTCGTCGTAGTGGGCCACGTTGGTGACCACGTTCAGGATGCGTTTGGTCATCGGCGGCCTGCTTTCGTGTGATTGACGGATCGGTGAATCGGCTGCAGCGCTTCCTCCGGGGTACCCGAATCCGCGACGGGATCACCAAAATCAGCTGCGGTGTCACCGTCTCAGACAACTCTCGGGTCTTGCACGGCCGGCCGGATGTTTACAGAATCGCGTCGTGCAGCGCGTCGCGGTCGTGGGGTCCGGCGGAGCGGGTAAGACCACCTTCTGCCGGGAGCTGGGGCGTCGTACCGGTCTTCCCGTAATTCACCTGGATCACCATTACTGGCGTCCGCACTGGACGCCGACCCCGACGGATCAATGGCGAAAGACGGTGGCGGAGCTGGCCGCTGGGGATCGCTGGATCATGGACGGCAACTACCGTAGCTCGCTCGACCTACGCCTGGAGCGGGCCGATGCAGTGATCATCCTTGCGTTCTCACGCTGGCGATGTCTGGTTGGGGTGTTGCGCAGATGGTGGACGAACAGGGGACGGGCGGTGCAAGCCGACGGCTGCCCCGAACGCCTCGATTGGAAGTTCCTGCGATGGGTATGGCGATACCCGATCGACAGCCGACCGCTCCTCGATGCCGCCCTGGTGCGCTATGCCGACACCGTCCGCGTCGTCGAGTTGGCGTCACCCGCCGTCGCGCGATCGTTCTTGCGTGAGTTGCCCGCATAATCCTCAGGCAACGTCGGCTCCGCGAGTCGGCTCCGACCGCGACTGCAAGGTCGTGCATCGGATTCACGCCGAACGCCGCGACGAGCTGGAACCGACCGCCGGGCAACAAAATTGGCGATATCGCCTGATGACGCTGGGGCATGACCCGTTGAAGCAGGCTCGCCGACAACCACCGCTTCGCCGGCGTCACATTCGCCCGTATGCGACGGCGACCATGAGGAAGACCACCGCGGTCAGCAGAACGATCATCGCCAATGGGTCGATGAGGTCGAATATCATCCGATCACCGGCGATCAGCTACTGCCGGCCAGGTGAACGCCGTACGGCACGGCCTTCAGCAGAGTGACGGTGAGCGGGGCGCCGTTGGGCAGAATGTAGCTGCGCTGCTCACCCGGACGCGCACCCGCGATCGCGGCGCCCAACGGCGACCGGACCGAATAGACCTCGGTGCCGCCGTACTCGGCGCCGCGCACGCTCAACAGGAACGTTTCGATCTCTCCTGTGTCGTCGTAGCGGATGGTCAACACCATGCCGGGTTCGGCGACCCCGTCATCGGGCGGGTCATCACCGACCACGGCGTTGACCAGCAGGTCATGAATCCGGTGGATGCGCAGCTGCCAGGCACGCTGAACCGCCAGAGAGTTCTCGTCGGTGGCGCTGCCGACGGCACTGGTATCACGCAACTCGCGAAGCGTGGCCAGTTCCCGCTGCAATCGTTCGTGGGCTTGCGGCGAGATCCACGCGGGCTGTGTGCTGGTCATGCCTGTCTCCTCTCGTCAGCCAGGCCGGTGTCAGCGCACTGTTGAATGTCTTGTGGGGAACGGGGTTTCGAGTCTCCTCCCGCGTAGGGCACGGCCTTGAGCAACGTCACCACGCGGCCGGTGTCGTTGGGTATCGGGTAGATGCGTTGCTCGCCGGGGCGCGCGCCGGCGATCGACCGGCCCAGCGGTGACGCCATCGAGTACACCTTGACCCGGCCGTCACCACCGTTGCGCCGACCGAGCAGAAACGTCTCCGTCTCGCCGGTCGCGTCGTAGCGAATGGTGAGCACCATGCCGGGTGCGGCGACGGCCTGGGCGGCGCGATCCCCGGATCCCGGGGCGGTCGCCAACAGCTCCTCGAGCTCACGGATTCGGTTGCGGCGCACCGACGGACGCGCGGCACGACCCGGGCGGTAATCCATGAAGTCGTCGGGAACCTCGACACTGCGCTGGGAGCGCAGCGCGGAGAGCTCGTCACGCAGCCCGCGGTGGTACTGCGATGTGGACGAGGCGATCGTGTCGGTGGTCATGCTGGTGAAAATCCTTCCGTGAGAAGAGATGTCGTCAGGGACGGGCCGACATACGGCAGCCGTCCCTGACGACGCGGAACCCCTGCGGTCGGGGCGAGTCCCGGAGTTGCTACTTCCCATGGTGGCCGGTCCGCGGGCGCCGCGTTTGCTGGAAACGGACAACGGCGCCGCGGCCCGTTGTCGCGGCCCGACAATGCCGTCGCGCCCGAGTTGCGGCACGTCGACGGCTCGCCGCGGTGGCTTGCACGAAACTTAACCTGTGGCGGTGCTCGTCGGCGTGTCTTCGCCACCATTTACGTGTCGTGGACACCGGGGGGACACAGGGGGAGGTGGGGGAGGTGGACACAGGGGAGGTGGGGGAGGTGGGGGAGCCGCGTATCCCTACCGCTGGCCGACAAGCCTGTCGAAGTCGCGTTGCCATGCGGCGTAACGCCGTCGATCGAGGGCGGCGCGGGCGGCGGCGAACAAGGCCGCGGCGGGCAAACTCACGGCGCACCAGGACACCACCGCGAACGCCACCGCCTCGTCGAGGGCGGTCCGATCCGGCGGCGTCACCGGCGAACCCGTGTCGTCGACCCAAATCTCAACCGTGTCACCGGCTTTGACATTCAGCGGCGCGATGACATCGCCGGCATGTTCGGCGCCGGCGTACTGCCACCGGGCGGGCACCCTTACCGTCGGACTGTCAAGGTCTCGGCGGGGATGGCTGTCCCCGACGGCCGTCGCGGTCACCGTCCGCCACGTCTGGGACTGCTCGGCGTAGACGCGACTGCGGGATTCGTGGACGGCGGTGCCGATGGTCGCGGCGACGGGCACCGCCGCCAACGACACCGTGACCGCCAACACCAAGATCAGCGCCTGCACCCGGTCGCTCACGCGTACCAGTGGATTTCGCCCGAACGGGTGCGCCAGCAGGATCCGCGGCAGCGGGATGTGCACGGTCTCCAGTTCCGCCGCGGCGTCACCGCCTCGCCCGCCGGTGAGCCGCTGATGATCGCGACCCTTGGTGGTCATCGGATGCTTCCTGTCAAACGTGGACATCGCGCGGGGCCCGCACCCGAGCGGGCCATGGACAACCTCATCATCGGGCGGACCGTCGGCGAGCGCGTTGCCCGTGGCGCACAACGGTGGCGCGGCGATTTGTCGGATCCCGACAGCGTCGATGCTCAGTCGGTGTGGGTGGCAGCGAGTTCGATCATCATGGCCAGCCGCTTCTTGGAGTCGTCCAACGACAGGTTGGTGATCTCGGCCATCTTGCGCAGCCGGTAGCGCACCGTGTTCTCGTGCACTCCCAGCTGCCTGCCGGCCTCGGCGGGGTCGCCCTGGGCCTGCAGCCAGGCCCGCAGCGTGGCCAGGTAATCGGTGCCGTTGGCGCGGTCATGGCGGCCCAGGTCGGCCACCGGCCCGCGGGTCGGGGCACGCCCGGACCGCGCCGCGGCACGCAAACGCTGCAGCAGGATGTCGTCCCACGACTCGTCGTAGGCGGGCGGCGGTGCGGCAGGCGACATCTCGTGCAGTGCCAGACACTCGTCGGCCTCCTGGCGCGCGGCGGCCAGATCGCCCACCTCGGCCACACCACTGATTCCGGCGATCACGGTCAGCCGCTCGGGCAGCGCCGCCCGCAACGCGCCGACCCAGCGCCGCGCCGTCGACGCCTCATTGGCGGGCAGCACGGCGTAGACACTGTTGCCGGCCAGTGCGCTGCGCCCGGGCCGTGACCAGCCGAACCCGGTGGTGGCGCGCTCGAACGCCAACAGCAGCGGGGCATCGCGGTCGGCGCCGACGAAGGCCTGCACCGCGACCACGCGTAAACCGTTGTGCGCCAAGCCCAACCGGCTCGCCACCGTGGCGGCGTCGGCGGTACCCTCCAGCAGCCGGATGACGAGTTCGGATTCGACCTGTCGCTCCAGGTCCGCGCTGGCGCGCGACCGCAGCAGGTGTAAGGCCACCGTGCGCGCCCCGTCCGCCAAGGCGCGCAGCGCCGCCGGCTGCAACGGCGCCTCACACGCCACCCACACAGATCCGATCAACTCCGCGCCGGCTCGCACCGCCACCACCATGCGCCCGGAGAGACCCCGCTCGGCGTCCTCGGCGACGAACAGCGGCTCGTCGGCGACCTGCAGGTGGGCGAATACCCCTCGGGCCTCCAACAGCGCGCGCAACGGCTCGGGCGTCTGCCGTTGCAGGACCGTCTCGACCAAGGCCGGATCGGCCTGGGCCAGCCGCGAGTACGCCAGCACGCCCAGGTGCCGATCCTGGATCACCACCGGGTTGCCGATCCCGTCGGCCAGGCTGTCGGCCAACGCGAAAAGATCCGTTGGGCCACGCCCGGATTCGGTCTCGCGGCCTTCCAGAACCAGACCGTAGACGACCGCGGCCACCGCGCTCCACGACACCGTCGGATCGATCACCAGGACAGCGCCGACGTCGGTGACGCCGTCGAACGTCATCGGCGTCTCATCGTCGCGCAGCACCACCACCGCGGCACGCGCCGACGCCGCCCAGCGCACGGCTTCGTCGAGCGAGCCGGCGCCCACGGCCAGCAGGACGTCGCCCACCACCGGGCGGTCCTCGGGCGTCTCGTGGATGACGACGCTGCGCAGCTCGGTCGACCGGGGCACCGCCGACCACCGCAAGCGGACCCCGTAGCCGCCCAAGACGTTCACCAGGCGGTCCAACGTGATCACGAGCCGGCTCCAACGATGCTCAGAAACGAGAGGCAGATTCCTTCGTATCCTGCCTTCCGAGGTCAGGAGCAACAACTACGCCGGAAAGCCGCCCCGGTGATCGCGTCAAAAAAATCTTGGGGAGAGCCTTGCCAGAACACCGAGACGGAGGTAAATAAAAACTGTGTCGCGAGACATAGATAATCGATGGCGGGTAGACGACAGATTGGAGTGTTGGAGGTGACGACCATGTTGGTGCGCAGCGATCCCTTCCGTGACCTCAATCGCTTCACTCGGCAGGTCTCGGGCACCGCGGCGCATCCGTCGGTGATGCCGATGGACGCCTGGCGCGACGGTGAACAGTTCATCGTCGAGTTCGACCTGCCGGGAATCGACGAGCAGTCGTTGGACCTCGACATCGAACGCAACGTGGTGACGGTGCGCGCCGAGCGGCCCGACGTCGATCCGGGGCGCGAGATGCTGGCCACCGAACGGCCGCGCGGCGTGTTCAGCCGCCAGCTCGTGCTCGGCGACAACCTGGACACCGACCGCATCGAGGCGACCTACACCGACGGGGTGTTGCGGTTGCGAATTCCGGTGGCCGAGAAGGCGAAGCCGCGCAAGATCGCGGTCAGCCGGAATGGGCAGGCCGCCGTCAACGCGTGATCGGCCGGTCAGATGCTGACAGAAGGCGGGTTAGTGATGACGCGCTGCAGCACCGTGGCCTCGCCGGCGCCCGGCACAGCCATCCAGGACCAGGAGGCGCCCTTGCTGCTGGACGATCCGCCGGTGGCCACGCTGATCGCCGAGGTCGATGCCATCCTGTGCGCGGCGGCGGAAGCCCTGCTTCGTCGGCCACCGGCGCCACCAGTGGTCGGGTGCGCCCTGCTCGGGCCCCGGTCACCTGGTCGGTCTTGGCAGATACCGGCGCGCCCGCGGACCGGACCCGTGCGCGACGTGTTCGCCGCGGAGCGCGGCCCTCCGCAGCCCATCCCCGATGGGACCGTTAACGCAACGATCCAGGAAAGGCAGGTGATGGCATCACCAACACGATGATCGGGTCAGCCCGCCGGCCGGGCAGCACCGTGGGCGCTACCTCAGTGTGCGAGGAGACGCCATTGCCCAGCAGGCAACTCACCCGGGGGCGGGCGGCCCCACCCTTCGTTGCGCCGCGACGCGGCGGCAAGCTATAGAAGCCTGAAAGCGTTGACAGGCACAGGTATTCGTTGAGTCGCAAAAGGGAGGGGTAAGAGTCGTGATCGCACAAGCCGTCCCCCACATCGGTGCGCGCAAGTACTCCGGCGCGTTACGCACCGCTGTGCCGGTCGAGGCTGATCCCGCCGACTGGGCAGAACAGCAACAGCTGGTGCCCCTGCCCGACGACGAATATCCGCACCTCGGCGGCGACCGTCGCGTCCTGGTCACCAGCGGTCTCGGCATCGACTGACCGTTGCGGTCCGCCCCGCCCCAGGGCTGCCCTCGGCGGGGCGGACCGGGTCAGCGGCACGCATTTGCATCCAGCGGGATCGGCCGGTCGGTGCGCTGGCCATTGATGTGCTTCAGTTGACATAGATTTTGTGCCACCTGCGCAGGTATTCTTTCCGGGCCAGGAATACCGGGTCATTTCGACAGGGAGAAACCAGTTGACCGGCGATGCGACCGCTCGATCCGCGCGCGGCGTCTACGGCATTTCGGTGGCCGCCGAGCTGTCCGCCACCCCGCCGCAAACGCTGCGGCTGTACGAACGACGGGGACTGCTGACGCCGTCGCGCACCGACGGCGGCACCCGTCGCTACAGCGACGACGATCTCGAGCGCCTCAAGCGGATCAGCGAATTGGTCGGCCAGGGCATCAACCTCGCCGGCATCGCCCGAATACTGCACCTGGAAACCGAAAACAACCAGTTGAAGTCCGACTACACCAGGCTGCAACTGTCCAACGCCAAACTCCGGGATCGATCCAAACCCTCGCCGAGCCGGGCCACCTCCCGTCGCACCGGAGAAAAGCAGACGCCCTGACGGGTTCGCAACCGGTCGGGTGTTCACGTTGCACGCCGAGGCGGTCGCCAACCACGACGCCGAATCATCGGGCGACACAGCGGTCTTCGAGGCAACCCACGCGGTCGTTTCGCCCGGCCGGAGCGGCTGAGCCGCCGCCCGAAGGGCCGTCGCGCACCCGGCGGCCAACTCCTTGCACTTTCTTGTCATTTCAACGTATTTCGGCCTGCCGATGGTCTACTGTGGTCGAACTCGGTGACGCGGGCGTTGAAGGGTGAGGAAGTACGGGAGAGGCAGACCGATGAAGTGGCTGGCGGCGTGGTGGGGACAACCCGACCATTTCGATTGGCTGACCGGCTATTTGCAAGATCACGGGTTCGGCACCGCCACCCGCCGGGCGATGGCCGTGGTGGGTGCCTCGCTGGTGCTCGTTCCGGCCAACGTGCTGTGGGGCGCCACGCCGTTCTTTCCCGGGCTGACGCTGACGGTCTCGGTGCTGGCCGGCATGGTGGGGCTGGGCATGGCGGTGCTGTGGCTGCATGGGTGGCCAACCCGCCGCCAGTCCGTCGTCTTCGCGCTGACCGGCAGCGTGGCCATCGGCGCCGGCTGCCTGTGGCAAACCGAGCCGCTGGTCGGACTCATGGCATGCTCGGCGCTCTCGGTTACCGGCGGCTACAACGCCTTCTTCCACACCGCCAAGTTCATGGGCCTGAACTTCGGGTTGGCCGGCGCCATCGGGGCGCTGCAGGCGGCCCGGCTGGCCGCGTCCGGCCAGGCGATGCTGGCCTTCACCGGGTATTTCCTGGTCCTCGAGCTCAACGTGATCGTCCCGCTGTCCATCCAGATCGTGGTGCGTGCACTCTGGCTCGACTTGCTGCGCGCCAACCGCGACCCGCTGACCGGGCTGCTGAACCGCAGAGCGTGCAACCGGGCCATCATCGGACGCATGCTCACCGGGGCCAGCCACATGTTTTTGGCCGTGGCCATGGTCGACCTGGACCGGTTCAAGGCGCTCAACGACACGCACGGACACGCCGCCGGCGACGAGGCGCTCATCGCGGTGGCCGGCGCCCTGACCGCGACCTGCGGCGACACCACAGTCGTCGGCCGCGTCGGCGGCGAGGAATTCCTGGTCGCCGACATCGTGACCACCGAGCAGCTACCCGGGTGGGGCCAACAACTGTGCGAGGCCGTGGCCGCGCTGGATCCGCCGGTGACCGCCAGCGTCGGCACGGCGACCCTGCCGCTGCGCGACCTCGTGTCCGAATACGCCGAACACGCGTTTCACCAGTTGGTCGCCCAGGCCGACAGCGCCATGTACGAAGCTAAACGCTGCGGCGGCAACCAAACCCGGCACCGGCCCGCCCAGGTCTCTACCTGATCGACACGCGCGCTATTGGTCTGGTCAGCCGGCGCGCCGACGGCTAGAGTTTACACAATTGTTGCTGTAAAAATCGAGGAGCGGGCGGGCAGCCCACCGGCGTCCTGCGGCCATCGGTGCAGACCCGGGCCCGCTGGCCTGTTTCAGTGGCGCAGAGGAGCACCCGATGCCCGGTGGCGCGTTATCCGCGGTCCTGACGCGGCAACATCGCGAAATCGATTCCGCGATCGGGCTTTTCATGAAACCGCGGGATAGGGCGACTGCTGCGCCGAGGCTCACCGCGACCATCCCGGCCCGCTACCGAACGGACGCCCAAGTGAAGCCCGAGCAAAGGAGAAACCGTGCGCGTCGTAGTAGATCGTGATCGCTGTGAGGGCAACGCTTTCTGCGTGAAGATCGCACCCGAGGTGTTCCAACTCGACGACGACGAATACGCCGTGGTCATCGCCGACCCGGTGCCCGCCGAGCAAACGGCGATGGCCGAGCAGGCGATCGCCGACTGCCCCCGCGCGGCGTTGTCGCGGCAGGACTGACCGCGGACCCGGTGAGCTGCCGGCCGGGCCCGGCCGGTCAACCCGGTGGCCGCTCGGGTGACGACGCAGGGCGCCCGTCCGAAAGTCCCTGTCGCAGTCCATGATCGATCTGCGCTGGATCGCCCGCCGGTCGCGTCCCGCTGCAGCCGCAACTGAGACCGCCGAACGGATTTGCGGCGCCGCCGGGGTCCGGATCGGCACCGGCAGTCGCCGGCCACGCGGTCGCGACCGCCGCTGCCAGGGCGGCGCCCAGCAGCGGTTTTACGATGAGCGCCAACGGGTTTCGGTCCCGCCTCGGACGGCCCGAGCGGGGTGGTGCGGGGCTGGGCATGACGATCTCCTTTGTGGTCGACCGGTTTGCGGATCTCGGTACGGCGTGCCGAGTGAGGCGGTGGCTCATCCGATCACCTGCGGAATGAGCGAGACGCGCTGGCCGACCCGGTGCACCGCGCCCTCGGATTCGCGCCCGACCATCCCGCCCAACGGCAGCCGGGACACCGCGGGACCGGGTGACGCCGTGGGCGCCGCGGCCCAACCGCCCGGCACCGGACCGGAGTTGGGCGAGGGCAGGGGGGTGACCGTCGACACCGTTGTGGCCCAACTCGGCGGCACCGACAACGTGCTGAGCGCGCCGGCCTGGCCCACGCTCGCCGAGGCGCCTTGGCCCAGTCCCGCCGGCGGTTCGAGGCTTCCCAATCCGGCGGTGCCCGCTATGCCGGTGCCAGCCTCGGCCCCCAGGATGGAACCGGCGCCCGCTTCGTCCAACGCCAGTCCCTGGTAATCCAGATCGAGGCCGTAGAGGTCGATACCGATTCCACCGCCGTCGGCGATCAGACCGGCGCCGTCGGCGCCGTACCCGGCCGCCTCCTCCGCCAAGCCGGCCGCGGCTCCGTCCGCCGCGGGCCCGGCGGCGAGCGCCGACGCCAGTCCCGCGCCGGCGCCGGTGCTCGCGCTTTTGGTCGCACCCTTGCCCGAGGCGCCGGTGAGGCTCGACAGCGAGCTGAATGGCCCGGAGGATCCCAGCGCGGCGCCGGTGCCCATCGCTGTGGGTGACAGACCATTGCCCGGCGTCGACCCGGGTGTCGAAAGGCCTTGCAGCGCCTGGGGAACCGAGGACATCCAGTGCGCTGTCGTGGTGTGCGCGCTGCTGCCCGATTGGACCGCCGCGTGGGCGGCGGCAGCTAGGTGGCCGGCCGCGGCGGGATTCGTCGGTTGCGGTGGGGAAGGCACCGGCGAAAGTGCCGACGCCGACGCCGAATTGGCGGCGTAGCCGTACATCGCGGTCGCGTCCTGGGCCCACATTTCGCTGTACTCGGCTTCGGTGGCCATGATGGCCGGGGTGTTCTGCCCGAAGATGTTGCTCTGGACCAGGGCCAGCAGCCGGGCTCGGTTGGCCGCTATCAGCGGTGGGGGCACCGTCATCGCGTATGCCGCTTCGAAGGCGGACGCCGCCGCGGTGGCCTTTGCGGCGGCCCGACCGCATTGCTCGGCGACCGCCGTCAGCCAGGAGGCATAGGGCATCACCGCGCCCGCCATCGACAGCGACGCCGGCCCCAGCCAGGACTCGTTGGTTAGGCCGGCGATCACCGCTTGGTAGTTGCCGGCGCCGTCGGCCAGCTCGGCGGCCAGTGACTCCCATCCCGCGGCGGCGGCCAGCAGCGACGCCGGTCCCGGTCCCGAATACATCCGCCCCGAGTTGATCTCGGGTGGTAACGCGCCAAAATCCATGTTCGTACCCATCTTTTGGTTGACGTCTTCAGCCGACTTGCCGCGGCGTGCGCGCGCGAACCGGTCAGCGGCTGACGCAGGTGAGGAAAGGTTGGAGTCCCCGACGCGGCACGCGAGGCCGGTCGGGAGTCGAGCTCAGCAGGAGGCTCAGCGGCCGGCCCGCGATGAGCCGTTGCCAAAAGCGGCCAGCCGGTTGCTAGCCCGCCGCGATGGCGTCGCGCGCCACCGAGCGGCGAGGGCGGATCAGCAACGGGCGACGCAGAATTGAATCCGGAGGTTGTGTCCGGCGGGAACCGGGGTGGGCGGGCGAGGAGGGGTATCGACACGCTGCTGCCACCCGATGACACCGGCCGTCGGTGCTACCAGGGAATCGGACGAACGCGGTGTGGAGAAGGCGAAAGCGGTTGCGCGATCACGCTTTAGGCCGGGGCTCTTGAACGCCAGGTCATCGTTCACGGTGGAGCCGATCCCCAGCCGGCGTGCCGGAACCGGCTCGTGGTTCAGCCGCGCGGGCCCGGAGGCCAGTTCGGCGGCCGAGGCCACCATCGCGGGTTGCGAGGCGTCGCCTGCCATTTCAACCCGCAAAGCCGCGCAACCGAGGACAGCTGCGACGAGGGTCAGCACGGCAACGATGGCCGACGCGCTCTGCCGTCGTGACCACCGTGCCGGCGTTCGGTCACCAAAAGTCACAGTGCGACCCACTTTACCAGCCGCGATCTCCTGCCCCGGCCAGCGCGCCGGGGCCGATCAGACCATCCGCGGTCCTCCGAAACCCGGAACGGCGCCCACCGGAATGAGCGCGAACGCGATCACGAGAACGAGGAACAGCCGCAGCGTTCTTGGGGTGGGCGCTTGGTCGATCTCCGCGCGACGGGAGGCGAAGAGGAGGAACACGATCGCGATGTCGAACGCGACGACGGTCAGCCAGCGCGTCCAGTCGTAGCCGGTGAGGAAAACCGGGACGACCAGCAGTAGCCCGGCGGTCACCCAGGTCATCCGGCCGTGCAACGCCGCGATGAACGCGTGCCACGGCACGCCGGAAAGTTCGCCGAGTCCCCACAACGTCGCCACGACGGCAGCGCCGCCGAAGATCAGAGAGACGGTGAGACCGAGTGCTCCGATCTGGCCGACCGCGCGCAGCGCGTCCGAGATTCCGTTGTCGTAGTTCGGCATCACGTTGCGGCATACCCAGTCGTGATAATCGGTCTGACTGGGCGGTCCCTCGGTCACAAAGCGCAACAGCGTCTCCGGCGATGTCACCTTCGCGAAGGGGTTGGGCATGAGGCGATGCGGCACGGCGGCACACAGTTCGGCGGCGACGTCGTGACGGCCGAGCACGGCCACCATCGCCGCGGCGAGGACCCCGGGTGTCACGGCCACGAGCGCGCCGAGACGTCGAGCGGATCCCAGCCCGCCGCCGAGGACGACGATCGCCAGCACCGCCCCGAAAGCAAACTGCAGCCCTATCGCCTCGTGCACCAACGTCAGCACCGCGATCGCGCCGCCATACAGCGCGCACCAGCCCATTGCGAGGGCGCGGGAACGCGCGTGGGTCAGCGCCGTGCTGAACAGCGCCAGGGCCGCCCCGCCGAACAGGTCGGGCCGAGCCGAGAACGCCGCGAACGGAACTCCGAAGGGCAGCAACGGAATCAGCATCGCAACCATCAGCCGGCGCTGCGACCGAGGGCCACCGGCGAGCACCACGCCGGCGACCGCCGCCAGACCGCACAAATAAATCGCCGTGGACATCCATCGCACACCGAGACCGACCGCGAAGTAGTGTCCCGGTACCAGGTGAACCAGCTCACCGGCGAGCCCGCGACGGACGAAGCCGTGGGTGTAGTCGGCGGCGTAATACGACATCCAGTACACGTCGAGCGGAACGACCCGTATTGCGCACCACAGCACGAGCGCCGCCCACGCCGCGATCGCGGCGCCGATGCCCACGTACACACGGTGGTGCCGCCGGGCAGGCGGATCCGCCTTGATGCCCAGGCCCACCATCAGTTTCGGGCCTCGTAAACGGTGGTGGCGGACAGCTGCAGGTCGGCCAGCGCGGCACACGCGAGTTCAGGTGTGGCCGTGGCGTTGCCCGCACCGCCTTGGTGGGCGACGACGGTGAGAAACCTGCTGCCGTTGACAACGCCTGTGGCGCAGAATAATTGGCCGCCAGCCTGCTCGATGCGGGCCCGGGTGATGCCCTGCTCGACTAGTCGCATGGAGACCTCGGTCGCGTCCGCGCCGTCGATGCGGCCGACGGCGCCGTCCAGGCTCCCGACGTTGGAGCATCCCACCGGCAGTTGGCTGGACGCCATGGCGAGGCCTTCGCCGCGCCGCACCAGCCATCGCGGGATGAACGGGATGAGCGGCAGTCCGGCGAGCATTTCGTTGGGCCGGTGCTGCAGGGATGCCAGCGATCTCTTGACGTCGGCGCGCACATCGGTCAAGTCGTCGGCCACCGCCGCACCGTCGACGGTCAGCGTGATCGAGGTCAGCGCATTGGCGCGGTCGTCGTCGCGGGTGCGGTCGCTGACCGGAAGTACCACGGTCACGGACTTTCCGTCGGCCAGCACCCTGCCCATCCGGTGCGCCAGGCGGGCGGCGAATGCGACGAACAGCGAATTGCCGCTTCCGTTCAGGGCGCGCGCTCGTGCCTCCCATGCCGCGGCATCGGTGTGGATCGTCACCGACCCGGAGGTGTTCGACGCGTCGCCACGCGGGACGAACTCCCCGCGCCGCCGCACCCGCGGTTGAACCCGCCGATCGTGCGAAACCCTGAGCAACAGAAGCAGGGTCGCGATCAGCGCGCGGGTTGCCGACGGTAGGGCGGCAACGGCATCGGCCAGGTCCTCACGCACCGCGCGCCACCGGCTGCGTGAATTCGGTTGAGGGTAGCCGAGATCGCGTCGCTCACCCTTGACCGCTTCGGCGACGGCCGTCACCAGACCGAGCCCGTCGACGACGCAGTGTGACGCCACCAGGGTGACCGCCGCGCCGCCGTCGTCCAGCGGCAGCACGCCGAGGTGAAACGTCGGGCCGTGTTCGGGGTCGACGGCGACCCGCGCGCGTCTTTCGAGCCACGCACCGATCTCGCACCGCGGTTGCCGAGGCTCCCACGCGATGTCGGGCGGGCGGCGGTCGAGCACCCAGCGGTGACGCCCGAACGGCAGCGGCGAACGCTCGATGCGGCGTCCGAGCAGGCCGAAGCCGAGGTTGTCATTGAAGGCGCGCAACTCGGCGATGTTCACGTCGCGGTCGTAGATCCAGGTGCATTGCACGGTGCTGCCCTGACCGGTGGCGCGCAGCCGGAGGAAGGCGGCCTGGTCCAGCAGCGCCAGCCTCGCCACTAGCACCCCGCCTCGGCCGCGGCGCGATACCCGCGCACCGCGATCGGCGCAAACACCGCGACCAGAACGCCACCCCACAAACCCGCCTGCCACAGCGGCGACAACACCGGGCCGCCCTGCGCCAGCGCACGCATCGCCTCGATCGTCGGTGAAATCGGCGAATAACGCACCACCGGCTGCAGCCATCCCGGAAACACCTCGGCGGGCGCGACACCGGTGTTGAGGAACAACAGCACCACGCACCCCGCACCCAGCCAGGTCACCATCGCCTTGCCGTCCGCGCGGGCAGCGATGGCGGTGACCAGTGTCGCCATCCCCGCCGAAATCGTCACGGGCACAAGCACGAATGCCAGCATGGCGATCCAGCCGTCGTTGAACCGCAGACCCAGGGCGATCCCGAAGACGGTGAGCACGGACGCGGACGCGACGGTTCGGGCGGCCTCCGCGACCAGTCGGCCTGCCACGGGGCTGGCCCGATGGACCGGCTGCACCCATAACCTGGTCAGCACGCCCGACTCGCGCTCCGACGGCAAAGCCAAACCGGCGCCGATGGTCCCGAAGACCGCGCCGACCACCGCGCACATCGGGACCAACCCGTACAGGCTGTCGTGTCCGGTGACGGCCAGCACGGACTTGCCGACCAGCAGCTTGTAGATGATCAGCAGAAGCGTGGGAAACAACAACGCCTGCACCGCGACGACCGGGTCGCGGCGCCAGCGGCGCAGCAGCCGGCCCGCCTCCGAGGCGCTTTGGCTGACGAATCCCTTCAGGCAGCTCACGCTCGTAACCTCTTGCCGTGCAAGGCCTTCGGCCGATTTCCCGACCGGGTCCACACCCACATCACCGGCCGGCGCGGTGTCTCGAGGTGCCGTGCGCACGGCTCGGTGTGCTCGCGACCTGCCCGCGTCGACGCGTCGTTGCATGCGCACCGCGACAACGCCGAATACCGCGAGCAGGCCGAGGCACCACGTCAATGCCGCCGCCAGACTGCTGCCGGCGACGTGACCGGTCGCAAGGCCGCGCAGCGCCTCGGTGACCTGGGATACCGGTTGGTTGCGAATGAACGGTGCCAGCCACGCCGGAAACGATTCGGCCGGAGCGATGCCGGTGGACAACAAGACCAGGACCAGTTGGGGGAGAAGCAGCAACTGGCTCGACGATTCGACGGTGCCGACGCGGGAGCCCAGGGCGTCGGCGCCGAGGCAGACCGCCATCGCGAACACCACGACGATGGTCACGAACAGGACTGCATCCGCCGGGCCGCCCTGCATCCGGAAGCCGAATGACCATCCGGCCGCCATGGTGGCGGCCAGCGCGATGAGCGCGCGTGTCAGGCAGTACAGCATCCGCGCGCCCAGCGGTACCGACGCGGGAAGCGGCAGGGTGCGAAGCCGAGACCCGAAGCCGGACAGCCGGTCTCGGGCGGCACGGTCGGCCGTGGTCATGGCACCGAACAGCATCGCCTGCACGATGACCACCGGAAGGACGTATTGCGGATAGCTCATCGAGCCGGTGCGGATGAGGCCGCCCAGCACCAGGGTGAATCCCAGGAAGCAGCCCACCGGTGCCAGCGCCGCGAAGAGCAGGTCCGCGTCGCGCCGC
Source organism: Mycobacterium timonense (assembly GCF_025821985.1). Classification (NCBI taxonomy): domain Bacteria; kingdom Bacillati; phylum Actinomycetota; class Actinomycetes; order Mycobacteriales; family Mycobacteriaceae; genus Mycobacterium; species Mycobacterium timonense. The sequence goes on from NZ_JACKSY010000038.1 coordinate 158,663, forward strand.
GACCCTGACATGGTGCGCAAGGTCAGCGCCACCAGGGCACTCATAGCGAGGCCTCCGGTGCCGGGACGTGTACTACATCACGCATCGCTGCGCGGTCCGGCGTCGCACACCCGGGCGAACTCGGCACGCATCGTCTCGACATAACGCCGGACGGACCCGCGGGCGACGTCGGTGCCCGGGTAGGCGACCACCAACTGAGTCCTGTCGTGCATGCGATTGACCCACATGCACACCGTCTCCGACAGCCGGTTATCGCCCCATACGCCGGCGCGCAGGCCGTCGAAGTAATCGCCGAACGGCAGCTTACGGATGTCGATGTAGGACAGCATCGGGACGGGACGATCCGGAACCTCGATGGGCGTCGACGACGGGCCGGTGGTCTCGAGCAGGTGGTAGTACGGCACGGCGCCGAGGGCGGCGTTGGCATCGAAAGAGGCCTGGGCGGCACTGACCACCTCGTTGAATGACGCACCGGCGGTCGGAATCGCCAGCGGCACGAAGCTCGCCAGCCAACCGACGGCGGTGGCGTGCGCGGGGTCCCGCCGGTTGTCGAACGGTGTCAGACCGAAATACGTTGCGGCGCCGGTCAACCGGTGTTCAGTCAGCGCAGCGCAGGCGAACACCCCGCCGCTGAACCGCGCACCCGCGGCACGGCACGCGGCCTCGAACCGCCGGCCCTGCTCGTCATCGATCAAGTCGAACACCTCGATGGCCCCCGGTGTATCGGCGTTCGACTCGCCGAGTTCCAGGGGAAACCTGGGTAGGGCCCCGTTGTTGGCCGCGAGAAAGGCGCGCCACGACCGGATCTCGGGCGACTCCTCGTTCAGGCTTCGGGTATAGGCGTGCTGTCTCGCGCTGTATTCGCGATGGCTGGGCGCGGGCGGCAACGCGAAATGCGTCCTTTGCAACGCGGCGAAATACGTTGTCTGGATGTCGAGGAAGATCACGCCGGCCGACATGCCGTCGGCGCGTAGATGGTCGACGGCGATATAGATGGTGAACCGGTCTTGAGCCTGAACGATGCCGAAGGTAAAGCAGTCCCACTGCAACGGGTCGGGCGTATCGAGAAGTAGTTTGCGGATCTGGGGCGGAGCCATCCTTCCGAGATCCGTTGGCGCCAACGTGATCGCCTCCGGTTCGGGAATGACGTAGCGAAGGATTTCGTCGTCGTCGCCGAAGACAAAGCGGTCGTGGTAGGTGTCGTGCCGGCGCAGATGAGTGTTCACCGCCTGCGTCATCGCGTCGATGTCGCAGGTACCGCTGATTTCCCAGGCCCCGATGCACAACCGGGGGATATCACGGCCGCGGCTTACCTGGCGCCGGTAATAGCGCAGATGTTGCGCCTGCTGATAGCTCACCGGGGCGGGGTGGTATTGCGCTTGGGCCGCGCGCCGATAGGTTGCGGCGGTGGGGTACCAGGCTACGACCGTGCCCTCGGCTGTCCAGTCCTCAACCGTGCCCAAAAACATGCGCTAACCCTCATCCGTCAGTGGCGACGCCGGTTCGGATGACCTTAACGGCACCGCGGATGAATTGCTGAGTAAGTCGGGCGCCGGCGCGGTCCGGTTCCGCAGGACCGACAAGTGGCTGACGGTTGCCGTTGACGGCCCCCACGGCGTCAAGCAGCGAAGATAAATGACTCGCCTGCGATCCCGCGGCGCAATCATGAATCCCCCTTCGGGTCGAGTTATCTCCCAGCAAGTTCTCAACCGAATAGGTGCTCGTGTGTGAGGTAGTCGACATCGCGGGTCGGCAGTTCGCGCTTGGATAACACGGAACTACCACGCGAACAAGCATTTATCTCGACGTGATGACCCAACCTGTCGATTCCCACCACAGAGCGAGCGCTATCTTGACGAGACCACATGTGATAGAAAGGCGGGCCTGCCAAAACGGCGCCTCAGTTACCGTATCGTGATGTGTGGCCGTATTGGAATAGTGTCAGTGAAAGATTCCTCGCGCCAATCACGCTGGCAAACAGTCAATCGATTCCCAAAAGTGCCGCGGCAGAGGGTGATACAGCCCGGTTAATACAATGCGCGGCGTGCGAATCCCGGTGCCGCCTGCACGCCGGTAGCAAACTGCGATGCCGGCCGAGTCGACGATGGCGAGCTGCAGGGCTTGCGCCAAGCACCCGCAGCCGGCTCGATCGGTGGCGTGAGCGCCGTCGAAACTCGTGTACCCCAGTGGGTTACGCACCGAGGTGATCCCCCTTGCTCCGGCGGCGTGAATGGTTGGCCAACGGATGGTGACGCTGCAGGGCGCTGTGAGGATGTTCACGTTCCGGCCCGCTGGCGCCGGACCGCGTGCGCAACGGCGTTGGGGCCGCCGACGAAAAGTCCAGCGCAGCAGGGGAAATCTGCGCACGATGACCGCGCGCCGACGCTGCCTCCGCCGAGCTGTGGCCGCGATTGAAAATCTGGCGTGCGTGGTAACAAAAGCAACGTGAGCGAGGCCGGCATGACCCCGGCGTGCCCGATGCCTTCGCAATCCCAAAGGAACCAGATCCCAAAGGAACTCGATGTACTTTGCGGTATTGCCGCCGGAGGTCAACTCCGGCCGCATGTACTCCGGCCCCGGCTCGGGATCGATGCTGGCGGCGGCGTCGGCATGGGACGAGCTGGCCAACGAGCTGCACGTCACGGCCGCCAACATCGAGTCGGTGATCTCGGGGCTCACCAGCGAGCCGTGGCAGGGCCCGTCGGCGGCGGCGGTGACCGCTGCGGCCGCAACACAGGTCGAGTGGCTGACCGCCACCGCCGAGCAGGCGGCGCAGACCGGCGCTCAGCTCAAGGCGGCCGCGACGGCTTACGAGTCGGCCTATGCGATGACGGTGCCACCGTCGGTCGTCGCGGCCAACCGTTCCCGGTTGGCGTCGCTGGTCGCCACCAACCTGCTGGGCCAGAACACGCCGGCGATCGCGGCCACCGAAGTCGCCTACGGCGAAATGTGGGCCCAGGACGTCGCCGCGATGTACGGCTACGCCGGTGCCGCGCAGGCCGCCTCCCGGGTCACGCCGTTCACCCCGCCGCAGCGAACCACCAACGAGGCCGGTATGGGCGCCCAGAACGCCTCGGTCGCCCAGGCCGCCGGCACCTCGGCCGGACACGTCCAGTCGGCGGTGTCGAACAGCAACGCGATGTCCGCCGTGCCCAACGCGCTGCAGAATCTCGCGTCGTCGTCCTCGTCATCCTCGGCGGCATCGGGGCTGAGTGACTTCTCGAGCTTCCTGAACCCGTACAACCTGGTGTCGCTGGGCTCGGCGTTCTTCGGTAACGGCACCGGGCTGATCGGCGTGTCCGGCGCCGCGGGCTTCATTTCCGACGCTGAACACAAGATGACGGAGCCGGGTGCGAAGTCCAAGGCTGTCGCGGCGCCGGAGCGGCTGGAGCCGCCGCCCGGGTCGCGTTCGTCCGGGGCGACGACGGTGTCGGCCGGGATGGGCCGTGCGTCCTCGCTGGGCGGCATGTCGGTTCCGCAGGGCTGGTCCACCGCCGCGCCGGAACTGCGCCTCACCGCGCTGCAAGCGCCCGCCGCCGCTGCCGCGCCGCCGGGCCGCCCGGGTCCGTTCGGCGAGATGCCGCTGTTCGGTGGTGCGCCGCTGATGGGCCTGCCCGGCCGGGGCGCCGCCGATTCCCGCGACGGCCGCTCGTCCGGGGACGCCGGGACCGCCGGGCGAGGGCGACGTGCGGCGGCGTCGCACGGGCCCGCCGGGGCCGCCCGCACCGCGTCGACCGGCACCACCGCGGAGCTTCGCGAAATCACCGATCTGCTCGGCAAACTCGCCGAACTGCGGGCCACCGGAGCGCTGACCGACACCGAATTCGCCGAACAGAAGCAGCGGCTGCTCGGGGCCCGCTGACCAGCGCGGCTCACAGCTCCGCCTGCTGAAAGGGGCCCTGCGGTCGGCGGCGGTGGAGCGATATATCCCCGCGCGGACGCGGGCGCGGTGATGGACCGGCTGCTTATCGCATTACGCAGCAAGGAGATTGGGTAGTCGATGGTCACCCCGGAAGGGCGGGCGGCGGCGGGCGGCGACGGGTTGTCCGGCGCTACTGCCGCACGTGGTATCTTGGCCGGCGTGAAAATCGGCGTGCGCGCGTATTGGCGCTTTATCGTGGCTACGGGTGGGGCCCGCGATACCGCGTCCGGTTGACGCACGCGCACGACCGACACCCGGAGCCCAGCAGTGACCACACGGTCGCTGCTTTTCGTTTTTCAGGGCATCGGGAATCAGCGGGCGTGCCCTGGCGGCACAGAAAGGCACCCACCCCCATGTCCCTCACCGAATGCGCCACCGCGGCCGTCGATACCTCCGATCACCGGATCGTCTCGTTCCGGGAACTGTCGGCGCCGGCCGCGATTCGCGCCGAACTGCCGCTGACGCCCCGGCGCGCCCGGGCGGTCCAGCGCGACCGCGACGACATCGCGGCCATCCTGGCCGGTGCTGACGACCGGCTGCTCCTGGTGGTCGGCCCCTGCTCGGTGCACGATCCGGTCGCCGCGCTCGACTACGCGCGCCGGCTCGCGCCGATCGCCGCCGAGTTCGCGGATCGGCTGAAGATCGTGATGCGCGTCTACTTCGAAAAGCCGCGCACCACCATCGGCTGGAAGGGACTGATCAACGACCCCGCCATGGACGGCAGCTTCGACGTGGAGCGCGGCATCCGCACCGCGCGTGCGCTGCTGCTCGACATCATCGACGTGGGCCTGCCGGTGGGATGTGAATTCCTGGAACCCACCAGCCCGCAGTACATCGCCGACGCCGTCGCGTGGGGCGCGATCGGCGCCCGGACCACCGAATCGCAGGTGCACCGCCAACTGGCGTCGGGGCTGTCGATGCCGATCGGATTCAAGAACGGCACCGACGGTAACGTCCAGGTCGCCATCGACGGTGTCAAGGCCGCGGCGGCGCCGCACCACTTCTTCGGAACCGACGACGTGGGCCGCGCCGCCGTCGTCGAGACCATGGGCAACCCCGACTGCCACGTGATCCTGCGCGGCGGCACCGCCGGACCCAACTACGACGCCGGCTCGGTGGCCGGCGCCATCGAACGGTTAAGTGCGGCAGGGCTTTCCCCGCGGGTGATGGTCGACTGCTCACACGCCAACTCCGCCAAGGACCATGTGCGGCAAGCCGAAGTCGCCGCCGAACTGATCGCCCGCATCGCCGCCGGCGAGCGCGGGATCGGGGGCCTGATGCTGGAAAGCTTCCTGGTGGCCGGTGCCCAACCGCTCGGCGGCGAACTGACCTACGGCCAATCCGTCACCGATGAGTGCATGGATTTTGCGACCACGGCCCGGTTGCTGGCCGGGTTGTACGCGGCGATGGGCTGACCCCGGCGGCCCGATGATCGACTAGCCGTGCCGAACGTGCACGTGCTGCGAAAAAAGGCGCGGAATTTCGCGATGAGCGCACGTTGGGCGACCCTCAGGGACGCCGATTCCGCGCCGATACCTGGTTCGCGATCGCCTTTTTGTCGATCTTGCCGATCGGCGTGGTGGGCAACGACGGCATCGGGGCCAGGACGTCGGGACGGGCGTGCGCGGCCACACCGCGCTCGTCCAGGTAGCCGTTCAACTCCGCGAGTGACAGCGCCGGGCCCTCGAAAACGACAGCAGCACAGATCTTTTCGCCGAGGTAGGGGTCGGGGAGGGGTACTGCGGCGGCCGAGAAGATCGCCGGGTGGCTCAGCATCTGCTCCTCGAGGTCGGCCGCGGAAATCGTCTCGCCGCCACGGCAGATCACGTCCTTGACCCGTCCGGTCACCACCAGGTAGCCATCATCGCGGACCCGGACCAAATCGCCGCTGCGGAAAAAGCCCTGCGCGTCGAAGCAGCGTTGATTGTCGCGTTCGGCCCGGAAATAACCGTTGAACGTGTACGGTCCGCGGACCAGCAGTTCGCCTTCCTGCTCCGGGGCAACGGGATTGCCCGCCGCGTCGACCACCCGCACCTCGTCGGCGGTCGACAACGGCCGCCCCTGGGTGTGCTCGGTGATCTCCGGTGGATCGTCGAGCCGGGTGTAGTTCAGCAGGCCCTCGGCCATCCCGAACACCTGCTGCAGGCCCGGCGTCAACGCGCTGCGGATCAAACGGGCGTCGTCGGCCTCCAACTTGGCGCCGCCGACTTGCAAGAGCCGCAAGGACTTCGGTGGATTGTCCTCCCATTCGCAAGCCTGCGCCCATAGTTTGGCCAGGGCCGGGACCAGGGCGGTCACCGTGACGCCGTGGCGCGCGATGGTGGCAAAGGCCGCCTCGGGGCTCGGGTCGGTGCCGAACACCGTCGTCGCGCCCACCGTCATCGCGCCGAGCAGGCCGGGGCAGGCGAGCGGGAAATTGTGGCCGGCCGACAGCACCGCCAGATAGACGTCGTCGCGGGTGAGCCCGCACAGTTCGGCGCTGGCGGTGGCGTTGAAGACGTAATCGTCGTGGGTGCGCGGGATGAGCTTGGGTGTGCCGGTGGTGCCGCCGGAAACCAGTAGCAGCGCAGGCGATCCCGGATCGACCGGCGTCGCCGGCCGCCCCGCGGGCGCCTGTGCGCACAGCTGCGCCCAGGACAGAAACGGCCCCGGGTCGCCGTCGACGATCACGTGGGCGAGCGCTTCATGCTCCTCGACGAGCCCCGCGGCCATCATTCGATAATCGAAACCCGCTGCGGTGTCGGCGATCAGCAGTGCAGTGGCCTGGCTGACCGCGGCGAAATGCCCAAGCTCGGCGGCGCGGTGGCCGGGCAAGCACATCACCGGGATCGCCCCCACCCGTAACAGCGCGAACAGCGCCACCGCGAACTGGCAGCCGTTCGGCAGCTGCAGCAGCACCCGGTCGCCGGGGGCGATACCCGCGTCCGCCAAACCCGCGGCGGCGCGGTTAGCCTGCTCGTCGAGGCCCGCGTAGCTGAAACCGGTGCCGCCGGAGGCGTCGAGGACGGCGGTTCGGTCGGGCCACCGCCGGGCCGCGTCGATCAGGATCGTGTCCAGGGCTCGCCCCGTCCACAAACCGGCCGCCCGGTAGGCGGCGGCGCGCTCGGCGGGAAACGGCACGAACCCGTCGAGGACTCCGGCCGGCGGCGTGGTGTTGGGGCTCATGGCTCCTCTAAGCGGGCTTCGAACGGGGCTAGTAGCGGGGACGCAGGGAGTAAGGATAGGGTAACCAAATCATTTAAGGGCAGCCTGCTAATTCAGGGAGGTCTATGGTGCACGCCCCGGCACGCTCGGAGGACATCCGGGAAGAGGTGGCTGAACTGCTCGGCGTCGACGTCGATGCAGTTCAGCCGGGTAGCAACCTCATCGGCCAGGGCTTGGACTCGATCCGGATCATGACCCTGGCCGGCCGCTGGCGGCGCCGGGGCATCGCCGTCGACTTCGCCACGCTGGCCGAGACGCCCACCATCGAGGCCTGGGCACAACTGGTCACCGCCGGCCGCCAGGACACCGATTCGGCGGCCCCGCCCGCCGATTCACCCGGGGACCCGTCGGGCGAGAACGAGCCGTTTGCCCTGGCCCCGATGCAGCACGCCATGTGGGTGGGCCGCCAGGACAACCAGCAGCTCGGCGGGGTGGCCGGGCACCTCTACGTGGAGTTCGACGCCGGCCTTCTCGACCCGGGCCGGCTGCGGGCGGCGGCCACCGCGCTGGCCCGTCGCCACCCGATGCTGCGCGTGCGGTTTCTGCCCGACGGCACCCAGCGCATCACCCCGGCGGTGGAATGCGGTGACTTCCCGGTGCACGTCGAGGATCTGCGCGAGCTGGGCACCGACGAGGTCGAGCGGCGGCTCACCGCGCTGCGCGAGGCCAAATCGCACCAGCAGCTCGACGGCGCGGTGCTCGAGCTGACCGTGAGCCTGCTGCCGGGTGGGCGGTCGCGGTTGCACGTCGATCTGGACATGCAAGCCGCCGACGCGATGAGCTATCGCACCCTGATGGCCGATCTGGCGGCGCTATACCGCGGATGCGATCTGCCTGAACTGAGCTACACCTACCGGCAGTACCGCCACGCCGTCGAGGCGCAGGACGCGCAGCCGCAACCGCGCCGGGACGCCGACCGGGACTGGTGGGCACGCCGTCTGCCGGAGCTGCCGGATCCGCCGGCCCTACCGATCACCGCCGGCCGCGGCGCAAACCGCAGCACCCGGCGCTGGCACTGGCTGGATCCGCAGACCCGCGACGCGCTGTTCGCCCGCGCCCAAGCGCGCGGCATCACCCCGGCGATGGCGCTGGCCGCGGGGTTCGCCAACACGCTGGCCCGCTGGTCGTCCAATTCCCGCTTCCTGCTGAATGTTCCGCTGTTCGGGCGCCAGCCCTTGCACCCGGACGTCGACGCGCTGGTCGGCGACTTCACCTCCTCGCTGCTGCTCGACGTCGACCTGGTCGGCGCGCACACCGCGGCGGCGCGCGCTCAGGTGGTGCAGGACGCGATGCGCACGGCCGCCGCCCATTCCGCCTACTCGGGGTTGTCGGTGCTGCGCGACCTGAGCCGTCATCGCGGCACCCAGGTGCTGGCGCCGGTGGTTTTCACCAGTGCGCTGGGACTCGGCGAACTGTTCAGCCCGGAGGTCACCGACCAGTTCGGCACGCCGGCCTGGATCATCTCTCAGGGACCGCAGGTGCTGCTCGACGCCCAGGTCACCGAATTCGACGGCGGCGTGCTGGTGAATTGGGATGTGCGGGAAGGGTTTTTCCCACCCGGGGTGATCGACGCCATGTTCGCCTACCACATCGACGAACTGCTGCGGTTGGCCTCCGCCGACGACGCCTGGGACGCGCCGGGACCCGCGGCGCTGCCCGAGGCGCAGCGCGCCGTGCGCGAGGCGATCAACGGGCGCACCGCGCCGCCCAGCGGAGAAGCCTTGCACGACGGGTTCTTCCGGCAAGCCGAGCGGCAGCCGGATGCGCCCGCGGTGTTCGCCGGTTCCGGCGACCTCAGCTACGCGCAGCTGCGCGATCAGGCCCTGGCGGTCGCGGCGGCGCTGCGCGCGGCCGGCGCCGGCGCCGGGGACACCGTCGCGGTGGTCGGCCCGAAAAGCGCCGAGCAGATCCCGGCGGTGCTGGGCATCCTGTCCGTCGGCGCTGGCTATCTGCCGATCGGGGCCGACCAGCCCCGCGATCGCGCCGAGCGCATCCTGCAATCCGGCCGGGTGAGCCTGGCCCTAGTGTGCGGCGGGCGGCAGCTGTCGCTGCCGGTGCCCGAACTGGTCCTTGCCGACGTGCTGGGCGGCGCTCCCGCGGACGCCGAGATCGCCTGCGCGAGAGTCGATCCCGGCGAGCTCGCCTACGTGTTGTTCACCTCGGGGTCGACCGGAGAGCCGAAGGGCGTCGAAGTCACCCACGATGCCGCGATGAACACCGTGGAATTCATCGGCCGCCACTTCGAGATCGGCCCCGCGGATCGATGCCTAGCCCTGTCGACCCTGGAAGGCGACATCTCGGTGATGGACGTGTTCGTCACGTTGCGCACCGGCGGCGCCATCGTGGTGGTCGACGAGGCGCAGCGGCGTGACCCCGATGCGTGGGCCCGGCTGATCGACGCCCACCGCGTCACGGTGCTGCATTTCATGCCCGGATGGCTGGAGATGCTGGTCGAGGTCGGCCGCGGGCGGCTGTCCTCGGTGCGGGTGGTGCCCACCGGCGGCGACTGGGTGCGGCCCGAGGTGGTGCGCAGGCTGCGGGCCGAAGCGCCCGGCCTGCGGTTCGCCGGCCTCGGCGGTGCGACCGAAACACCGGTGCACAACACGATTTTCGAGGTGACCGAACCGCTCCCGGCGGACTGGACGGCGCTGCCGTTCGGCGTCCCGCTGCCCAACAACGTCTGCCGCGTCGTCGGCGACACCGGCGGTGACTGTCCGGACTGGGTGCCCGGGGAGCTCTGGGTGTCCGGGCGCGGCATCGCCCGCGGTTACCGTGGCCGCCCCGATCTCACCGCGCAGCGCTTCGTCGAGCACGACGGCCGAACCTGGTATCGCACCGGCGATTTGGTTCGCTACCGGCCGGACGGAACCCTCGAATTCGTCGGGCGCGCCGACCACCGCGTCAAGATCAGCGGGTACCGCGTCGAGCTGGGTGAGATCGAGTCCGCGCTGCGGCGGGTGCCCGGGGTGCGCACGGCGGTGGCCGCCCTGATCGCCGGGTCGGGCGAATCCGACGTGCTGGCCGCCCAAGTGGGCACCGACGACCCCGCCCTGACCGGCGAGCAGGTCCGGCAATACCTCGCCGACCTCGTTCCCGCGCACATGATCCCGCGCCACGTCGCGGTGGTGGAGCGGATCGGCTTCACCGCGGCCGGCAAGCTCGATCGCCGGGCCGTGGCACGCGAATTGCACAGCGTCGTCGGACAATCGCGCTCGCCCGGCCACCGCGCGGCGTCCACACCGCTGGAAGGCGCGCTGGCGCTGATCCTGGGCGATCTGCTCGGGCGGGACGACGTCGGCGTGGACGACGACTTCTTCGCGCTCGGCGGTGATTCGGTGCTCGCCACCCAGGCGGTGGCGCGAATCCGGGCCTGGCTGGACGCGCCCGACGTCATGGTCGCCGACATCTTCGCCAACCGGACGGTGTCGGCGCTGGCCGCGGTGCTGCGTGCCGCCGAGGACAACCCCGACTGGCTCGACCACGTCGCCGAGTTGTATCTGGAGGTGATCGGCATGGACGCCGAATCGGTACTGGCGGCTACCCGGCAAACTACGAAATCGTAACCGGTGCAATGACATTGAATAACATCGCCACCATGTCCTCCGCCTTCCCGTCCTGGATCAAGCTGGCCCCGGGCCGCGGCGGCCCGGCGTCCGGGACGGGCGCCACCATAGTGTTCCCGCATGCCGGCGCGGCCGCCGCGAGCTATCGGGTGCTCGCGGCGGCGTTGGCCGCCGGCGCCGACACCTACATCGTGCAGTACCCGCAGCGGGCCGAGCGCCTCGGCGACCCCGCCCACGAGAGCGTGCATGATCTGGCCGCCGGCCTGTTCCGGGCCGCGCCCTGGCCCGGCGTGGCGCCGCTGACGTTGTTCGGGCACAGCCTGGGCGGCGTCGTCGCCTTCGAATTCGCCCGCGTCGCCGAGGCGAACGGAACCCCGGTGCGCAAGCTTTGGGTGTCGGCCGGCCCGCCGCCCTGCGTGGTCGGCGACATGCCCGAACTGCCGACCACCCACGACGGGCTGCTCGCCGACATCGCGGATTTGGGCGGCACCGACCCCGAATTGCTTGCCGACGAAGAATTCTCCGAACTGCTGACCACCGCCGTGCGCGCCGACTACCAAGCCTTCAACGGGTACGACCCCAGCCCCGACGTCCGCATCGGCGCGGACATCCATGTGCTGGGCGGTCATCATGACCACCGCATCGCAACCGGCGTGCTCCGGCAATGGGAGAGGCACACCGCCGGATCCTTTGCCATGTCGCTGTACGACGGCGGCCACTTCTACCTCTACGACCACGTCGAAACGGTCGCGGCGCAGGTGAATGCCGGGTGACGCCGATGTCTGAGAACGGGTTCGATGCCGCCGGCATCGACCCGGTGGTGATCGTGGGGATGGGTGTCGAGGCGCCCGGCGGCATCGAGACCGCCGAAGACTACTGGGAGCTGCTGGCCCACGGCCGCGAGGCGCTGGGCCCGTTCCCCACCGACCGCGGCTGGGCGGTGAGCGAACTGCTCGCCGGATCCCGGCGCAGCGGTTTCAAACAGATTCATGACCGCGGTGGCTTCCTCAGCGGCGCAGCCACTTTCGATCCGGAGTTCTTCGGCATCTCGCCCCGTGAAGCGGTGGTGATGGACCCCCAGCAGCGGGTGGCGCTTCGGGTGGCCTGGCGCGCGCTGGAAAACAGCGGCATCAATCCCGACGACCTCGCCGGAGAGGACGTGGGCTGCTTCGTCGGGGCGTCGGCCACCGGCTACGGACCGGAAATGGCCAGGTTCTCCGAGCACAGCGGTCACCTGCTGGCCGGGACGGCGCTCAGCGTCATCTCCGGCCGGATCGCCTACACGCTGGGATTGACCGGTCCGGCACTGACTGTGGACTCCTCGTGCGCCTCGGCCCTGGTGGCGTTTCACGTGGCGGTGCGAGCGCTGCAGAACGGCGACTGCGACCTGGCCCTGGCCGGCGGGGTCAACGTGCTGGGCTCGCCGGGATTCTTCGTCGAGTTCTCCAAACAACACGCCCTCTCCGACGACGGACACTGCCGCCCGTACAGCGCCCAGGCCAGCGGAACCGTGTGGGCCGAGGGAGCGGCAATGTTTGTGCTGCAACGCAAATCGGCGGCGCTGCGCGCCGGCCGGCGGGTCGTGGCCGAGGTGCGCGCCACCGCGATCAACCAGGACGGGCGCAGCGCCGGGCTCAGCGCGCCCAGCGGCGATGCCCAGGTCCGGCTGTTCCGGCGGGCCCTCGGCGAATCCGGGGTCAAGCCCGCCGAAGTGGGCATGATCGAGGGGCACGGCACCGGAACCAGGCTCGGCGACCGCACCGAGTTGCGCTCGCTGGCACAGACTTACGGCGACACCGAACCCGGCGCCGGTGCCCTGCTGGGGTCGGTGAAATCCAACCTCGGCCACTCGCTGGCCGCGGCCGGCGCGCTGGGCCTGGCCAAGGTGCTGGTCTCCGCCGAACACGGCGCCATCCCGCCCACCCTGCACGCCACCGAAGCCAGCGGCGAAATCGACTGGGAACACCAGGGTTTGCGGTTGGCGCAGGCGTTGACGCCGTGGCCGGCGATCGACGGGCAGCGCACCGCGGCCGCGTCCGCGTTCGGGATCGCGGGCACCAACGCGCACCTGATCGTCTCCATGCCCGAGGTCGCATGATGCCGAACCACGGCCTGCCGGACGGGCGCATCCCGGTGCTGCTCAGTTCCCACGACCCGGAGCTGATCCGCCGGGACGCCGCGGCGATCCTCGAGTATCTCGACCGCATCGGCGAATCGACCGAAGCGACCGGTGCGGTGGCCGCGACCTTGCTGCGGCTGCGGCGGGTGCGCCGGCACCGCGCCCTGCTGCGCGCGGCGGACCGCGCCGAACTCGCCGCCGGACTGGCGGCGATCGCCCGCGGCGAGGAGCACGCGCTGATCACCCGCTCGGCCCGGACGACGCCGCCGCGGATCGCGTTCGTGTTTCCGGGGCAGGGCAATCAATGGCAGGCGATGGGAGCCGACGCCTACCGGCGGCTGCCGGCCTACCGCGAGGCGGCGGATCGGTGCGCGCAGGCGTTCGTCGCCGCCGGGTTCCCTTCCCCGCTCCCGTATCTGGTGAGCCCCGACGACCAGAGCTGGACCCGCCCCGAGATCCAGGGCGCGCAGTTCACCCATGCGGTCGGCCTGGCCGAAGCGTGGCGCTGCTTCGGGGTGCTGCCCGAAATGACCATCGGGCACAGCCTCGGTGAGGTGGCGGCGGCGTATGTCGCCGAGGCGATCTCGCTGCCGGACGCCGTCGCGCTGGTGGTCGCCCGCGCGACCGTCGTCGACCGGTTGACCGGCCGCTACGCGATGGCGGTGCTGGGCACGGGTGCCGCCGACGCCGAGTCGCTGCTGGCCACAACACCCGGCTGGGTGGAGGTTTCGGCGGTCAACGGGCCGGCGTCCACCGTGGTCGCCGGGGACTACGACGCGGTGGCCGCCGCGGTGCGGTCGGCGCAGCAACGGGAGATCTTCGCCCATCAGCTCTTCGTCGACTATCCCGGCCACACCAGCGCACTGAGACCATTGCGCGCCGCGCTGGCCGAGCTGACCCCGCAATCGGCTTTCCGGGTCTCCCCGATACGGTTCATCGGCTCCACCCGCGGCGCCGAGGTGGCGGCGACGACCGACTACGCCAGCTACTGGTATGAAAACCTCTGCAGCACAGTGCGATTCGATTTAGCTGTGCAATGCGCGGCTAGCTTTGGGGCGGATGCCTTCGTGGAGCTCTCGGCGCATCCCTCGCTGCTGTACCCGCTGTCCGGCATCGTCGACGACGAGTCGGCCGTGATCGTCGGCTCGGGGCACCGCGACCGGCCCATCACCGAATCGCTGTCGGCGAGTATGGCCGCCGTCGCGACCGCCGATCCCGGATACCGGTGGTCCGAGACCGTGCCCACCCGCAATCAGCCTGCGCTGCACGGATTCCCGAACGCGCCGATGCGGGCGACCCACCTGTGGGCCGCACCGGACCGCGTCACCGAAGCGGCGCCGCGGCCGAGGCTCACCGTGGCCGTCGAGGATTGGCGGCACACCACGTCCCCGACCACACCGACTGCGGCCGACCTCGGATTCGCCGGTGCGCACCCGATGACCCGGCGGCTCGCCGATGCCGCGGCGGCACAAGGCGGTTGCCGGGTGGTCGCGCCCGGCGAGGCGGAGATCGTGGCCATCGTCGCCCCGGAGCTCGACCAGCTCGACGCCGTCGCCGCCGTCGAGCAGATCGGCGCCCGCGAGGACGCCGGCCTCCCCGATTACCGGGGACTGATCGGTCCGCGATGCCGGGCGGTCTGGCTGCTGACCGTGCGCGCCGAACACGTCGATGGCGATGACGATCAGGCCTGCGTCGCGCAGGCGGCGCTGGCGGCGATGCACCGCAGCATCGGCTTCGAGTTCCCGGACCAGGCCTTCGGGCATGTCGACCTGCCGCACCGCGACGTCGACGCCGCCACCGCGTACGCGATCATCGAGGTTCTGCTCGCGGAGCCGGCCGAGGTTGCGCTGCGCGGCGAGCAGTCGCCGCGACGTCATGTCCGAACCTTCCGCGCGCACCACGAATCCGCCGACCGGCCCCTCGATGACGCCGCCCTGGAGCATGTGGTGATCACCGGCGGCAGCGGCGCCATCGGACTGCACTACGCGCGGTACTGCCTGCAGCGCGGGGCGCGCAACCTCACCCTGTTGAGCCGCAACGGGATCGAGGCGGCCGTGCTGCGTGAACTCACCGGCAGCCACGACGCCCGGGTGTCGGCCCCGCGCTGCGACATCACCGACCGCGCCGCCGTGACCGAGGCCGCCGCCCGATACGCGGGCTCGGGCGCGACGCTGCTGATCCACACCGCGGGCATCGCGCAGGCGCGTTCGCGAACCGATCTCACCGGCGCCGACGTGGCGGCGGTGTGCGCGGCCAAGGTCCGCGGACTGGCGCTGATGGCCGACGTCTGGCCGCTGCGGCCGGACTGCCGAATCCTGGCCTGCTCCTCGGTTTTCGGCGTATGGGGCGGTTACCACCACGCGGCGTACGCGGCCTCCAACCGGATGCTCGACGTGCTGGCAACCCAGCTGCGCGCCCGGGGTCTGGACTGCACGGCCATTCGGTGGGGGCTGTGGCAGGACGCCGGGGTGGTGGCGGGCAGTGAGATCGCCCGCACCGAACGCTCCGGACTGGTGGCGATGGACCCGCGGCGGGCGCTGCAGGCCAGCCTGCACCGGTACGAGTCCGATCCGCTGATCTTCGACGCCGACTTCGACCGGCTGCAGGTGTTCTTCGAAAGCCAGGGAATGCCAATGCCGTTCAGCGATACGCCGGCCCGCGACGACGAAGCGGCCGTCGCCGCCCCGGCGGGCAAACCCCTGGCGGAGCTGGTGCGGGCCGAACTGGCCGCGACGCTGCACCTGGGCGACTCGGTGTCGATCGATCCCAGCGCGTCGCTGATCGACCTCGGCGTGGACTCATTGCTCGCGCTCGATCTGCGCAAGCGGCTGCGCCGCACGGTGGGCAACTCGGTTCCGGTGGCCCGCATGCTCGGCGGCATCACCGTCGCGGAGCTGGTCGACGCGCTGCGCGCCGACGCCACCGGCGGCCCCGTGGTCCCACCAACCATCCAGCGCACCGGCGCCGTCAGCGGTGCGCATCCCTCAAAGCTCGCGATGCTAGAAAGGTTGGACTCCTAGCGTGACAGAAACCACCGGCGCCGGCACCCGCCTCGACGACGAGCGGCTGGAGTTGTTGCGCCGCAAGCTTGCTGAGCGCGGCCTGTCCCGGTCGGCCGGCACGGCCAGGCACGACGAGCCACGCATGTCCGTCGGTCAGCACCGGATGTGGTTCGTGCAGTCGGTCGATCCCGACAGCGCGCTGCTCAACATCTGCGTTTCCTATCGCCTCACCGGCGGCGTCGACACCGGGCGGCTGCACCGCGCGGTCGACGCCGTTGCGGCCCGACACCCGGTCCTGCACACCACGTATGACACCACCGATGAGGGGGACCCGCGGCCGGTGCTCCGCGCGGACCTGCGGCCCGAGTGGGCCGAACACGACCTGTCCGGGCTGACCGAGCAGGCCCGCCGGTTGCGGCTGGATGTGTTGGCCCAGCGGGACTTTCGCCGGCCGTTCGACCTGAGCAAGGATTCGCCGCTGCGCGTCACGGCGGCCCGCCTGGCCGACGACGAGCTGATGCTGTTGATCACCGCCCACCACATCGCCTGGGACGACGGCTCATGGGCGCCGTTTTTCGCCGACCTGACCCGGGCGTACACCGCCCCGGGCGATTTCGATGCCACGCCGGTGGTGCCTGACCTATCGGCGGATCCGACCGCGATCCGCCGGGAAGACCTGGACTATTGGCGTCCGCTGATGGCCGATCTGCCGGAGCCGCTCGAGCTGCCCGGACCTAACGGTTCGGTGGTGCCCAGCACCTGGCGCGCGCAGCGTGCCTTCGCCGAATTGCCGGCGGAGATCGTCGACCGGGCGGCCGCGCTGGCCCGCGAGACGGGCGCCACCCCGTACATGGTGTTGATGGCCGCGTTCGCCGCGCTGGTGCACCGCTACACCGGGTCGACGGACTTCCTCGTCGCCGCCCCGGTGCTCAACCGCGGCGCGGCGACCGAGAACGTCATCGGCTACTACGGCAACACCGTGGTCATCCGGCTGCGACCGCAGTCGCATCAGAGCTTTCGCGAGCTGCTGGCCCAAACCCGCGACGGCGCGGTGGGCGCCTTCGCTCACTCCCGCGCCGACCTGGATTGGCTGGTGCGCGAATCGAATCCGGATCGCCGGCACGGCGCCGACCGGATGACCCGGGTCAGCTTTGGGCAGCGCGAGCCCGATGGCGCCGGCTTCTGCCCGCCCGGCGTGCGTTGTGAACGCGGCGATTTGCGAGGGCATTTCAACCAGCTGCCGCTGAGCCTGATGGTCGAGCTGAACCGCACGCCGGACGGTTCCGGTGGCGGTTTGGTGGAGGCCGAGTATCTGGTCGAGGTGCTCGATCAGCAGTTGGTGGAGCAGATGCTGCGTCACTACCGCACCCTGCTCGACAGCCTGCTGTCCGACCCGGACGCGACGCTGTCGGCATGCGCGCTGATGAGCGACGCGGACGCCGAGTGGCTGCGCGCGGTGTCGACCGGTGAACAATTCATCACCCCGGCCGCCACGTTGTCGGAGTTGGTCAGCCGCCGGGCGGCGCGCACCCCCGACGCCGTTGCCGTCGTCTACGAGGGCCGCACCTACACCTACCGGGACATCGAGGAAGAGTCGAACCGGGTGGCGCACTGGCTCATCGAGCGGGGCGTCGGCACCGAGGACCGGGTCGCGGTGCTGCTGGACAAGTCACCCGAGCTGGTCATCACCGCGCTCGGCGTGCTCAAGGCGGGCGGGGTGTACCTGCCGGTGGACCCCACCTATCCGCAGGACCGGCTGAACTTCATCCTCGGCGACGCCGACGCCAAACTCGTGCTGCGCGAACCGGTTACCGACCTGGCCGACTATCCGGCCACCGCACCTACCGAGTTGCTGCGGCCGCTGACCCCGCAGAACACCGCCTACCTCATCTACACCTCGGGTTCCACCGGGCTGCCCAAGGGCGTTCCGGTGCCGCACGCGCCCATCGCCGAGTACTTCGTCTGGTTCGGCGACGAGTACCGCATCGACGAGACGGACCGGCTGTTGCAGGTCGCATCGCCCAGCTTCGACGTGTCCATCGGAGAGATCTTCGGCACCCTGATCATGGGTGCGCGCCTGGTGATTCCGCGGCCCGACGGGTTGCGTGACATCGGCTACCTCACCGAACTGCTGGCCCGGGAGGGCATCACGTCGATGCACTTCGTGCCGTCGCTGCTGGGGCTGTTTCTGTCGTTGCCCGGGGTCAGCCAGTGGCGCACCCTGCGTCGGGTACCCATCGGCGGCGAGGCGCTGCCCGGCGAGATCGCCGACAAGTTCCACGCCACCTTCGACGCGTCGCTGTACAACTTCTACGGGCCGACCGAGACGGTGGTCAACTGCACCAGCTACCCGGTGGAAGGCGCACAGGGGACCCGGGTGGTGCCCATCGGGCGGCCCAAGATCAACACCCGGGTGTATCTGCTCGACAACGCCCTGCAGCCGGTTCCGCCCGGTGTGATCGGCGAAATCTACATCGCCGGAACACATGTCGCGCACGGATACCACCGCCGGCCGCAGCTGACCGCCGAGCGTTTCGTCGCCGACCCGTTCTCCCGGGGCGGGCGCATGTACCGCTCCGGCGACCTGGCCCGGCGCAACGCCAACGGCGACATCGAGTTCGTCGGCCGCGCCGACGAACAGGTGAAGATCCGCGGCTTCCGCATCGAGCTGGGCGAGATCGCCGCCGCCATCTCGGTCGACCCCAGCGTGGGGCAAGCGGTCGTGCTGGCCATGGACCTGCCCCAGTTGGGCAAGAGCCTGGTGGGATACGTGACACCGGCCCAGGGTGCCGGCACGGAAACCGTTGACGTCGAACGCATCCGGGCCCGGGTGGCGGCCGCGCTGCCGGACTACATGACGCCGGCCGCCTACGTGGTGCTCGACGAGATCCCGATCACCGCGCACCAGAAGATCGACCGCGCCGCGCTGCCGCAGCCGCAGATCGGCGCGGGCACCGAATACCGCGATCCCACGACTCCCACCGAACACCGCATCGCCCAACTGTTTTCCGGACTGCTCGGTCACGAACGGGTGGGCGTCGACGACTCGTTCTTCGATCTGGGTGGCCACTCGCTGGTCGCGACCAAACTGGTCACCGCGATCCGCGCCGAATGCGGGGTCGAGATCGGGATCCGCGACGTGTTCGAGCTGGCGACGGTGGGCCTGTTGGCGGAGCGGGTCGATCAGCTCAGTTCGGGCGAACTGACCGGAACGCGGCCCAAACTGATCGCGACCGCCCACGACGAGCCCCTGCCGCTTTCGGCGTCCCAGCTGCGCAGCTGGTTCGCCTACCGGATGGATGGGCCCAGTCCGGTCAACAACATTCCCTTCGCGGCGAGGCTGACCGGGCCGTGGGACATCGACGCGCTGATCGCGGCCGTCGGCGACGTCGTCGCCCGGCACGAGATCCTGCGCACCCGCTACGTCGAACTCGACGGCGTGCCCTACCAGGTGGTGGGCCCGCCCGGCGTCGAGATCCCGGTGCGCCGCGAGGACGGCCCCGACGACCCCTGGCTGCAGCAGCAGCTCGACGCCGAGCGGCGGCACTGCTTCGAGCTGGACGGCGAATTGCCGATCCGGGTCGCGGTGCTGCGCGTCGCGAACGCGGCCGAGCATGTGCTGTCTCTGGTCGTGCACCACATCGCATCCGACCATTGGTCGGCGGGTGTGCTGTTCGCCGACGTGATGACCGCCTACCGCGCGCGGCGCGGTGGGGAAGCGCCGTCCTGGGCTCCGCTGCGCGTGCAGTACGCCGACTACGCGGCCTGGCAGCGCACGTTTCTCGGTGACGCTGGCGGCCAGGAGTCCGCGGTTGCCGGTGCGCAGCGCGAGTACTGGACCCGGCAGCTGGCCGGGCTGCCGGAGGACACCGGGCTGCGCCCGGACTTCCCGCGCCAGCCGGTGCCCAGCGGGGACGGCGAATCCGTCGACTTCCACATCGACGCGGCCACCAGGGCCAAGCTCGCCGACGTGTGCCGCGAATTGGGCATCACCGAGTTCATGCTGCTGCAAACGGCGGTCGCCGTCGTGCTGCACAAGGCCGGTGGCGGCGTGGACATTCCGCTGGGCACCCCGGTAGCCGGTCGCACCGAAGCCGAATTGGACCAGCTGATTGGCTTTTTCGTCAACATCCTGGTGCTGCGCAACGACCTGGACGGCAACCCGACGTTGCGCGAACTGCTCAAGCGGGCCCGGGAAACCGCGCTGGCCGCCTATGCGCACCAGGACCTGCCGTTCGACCGGGTGGTCGACAGCGTCAGCCCGGTGCGGTCATTGTCGCGCAATCCGCTGTTCCAGGTCGTCGTGCACGTCCGCGATCACCTGTCCGCCACCCGGGTCATCGAGACCGCACCCGTCGGAGGCGACGGCCAGGACACCGTGTGCACGTCGCTGGATCCCGTCTTCGACATGGCGCACGCCGACCTGAGCGTGAACTTCTTCGGCACCGACGGCGCCGGCGACATCGGCTACAACTGCCATCTGATCTTCCGCACCGACCTGTATCGCAGGACCACCATCGAGCGGCTGGCCGGATGGCTGGTCCGGGCCGTCACCGCGTTCGCCGACGACCTCGACCAGACGTTGCGGGACGTCGCGCTGATCGACGCCGGCGAACAACAGCGCATCCTGCGACAGTGGAGCCGCGGCGCGCAGCCGCCACGGGACCGGCCGCGCACCATACCGGAACTGCTGCAAGCCAGCCGGTCGCTGGGGGCCGACCGGATCGCGGTGCGCTGCGGCGCCGAGCACATCGACTACCCTGCGCTGCACCGCCGTTCGGACAACCTGGCCGCGCTGCTCGTCGACAGGGGGGTAGGACCGGGCACGCTGGTCGGGCTGTCCACCCGGCGCAGCATCGAGCTGGTGGTGGCGCTGGTGGCCATCATGAAGGCCGGTGCCGGTTACTTCCCCGTCGATCCCGGATATCCTTCGGCGCGTAAGCAATTCATGCTCGACGACGTGCGGCCACCGGTCGTGGTCGCGACGGTCGAAGCGGTGGACACCATGCCGGGGCTGCCCGGGGTCGAGCTGCTCTCGCTGGACGATCCGCAGGTCCGCGCGCTGGTGGACCGCGACGACGTGGACCCGCGGGCGGGCCGACTGCGACCGCCCCACCCCGACGATCCGATGTATCTGGTGTTCACCTCGGGCTCCACCGGCAAGCCGAAAGGTGCTGTGGGAACGCATCGCTCGATGGCGGCCCGGCTGGATTGGCAGCTGCGGCACTACCCGCCGCGCACCGACGACGTTCGATTGGCGCAGGCCTCCATCACCTTCCTGGAAGGCGGCATGGAGATGCTGGCCGGGCTGGCGGCGGGCGCGACGATGATCCTGGCCGACGACGCCGAACACCGCGACCCCGAGGCGCTCGGGGAGTTGATGCACCGGCATTCGGTCGCCCAGGTGACCGCGGTGCCCAGCCTGGTCTCCGCGCTGCTGGACAGCCGGCCCGATGCGGTGCGCTCGCTGTCGCGGCTGGTGTGCGGCGGCGAGCCGGTCAGCACCTCGCTGCTGCAGCGGCTGGTGTCGGTGTGCGACGAAGCCGACGGCGGCGGCCCCGAGTTGTTGAACAACATCGGCTCGACCGAAACCTCCGGCGCGGTGTCCCGCGGGCCGTTGAGTCCGCCGAATCCGCTTGTCGGGAAACCCGTTCCGGGTGCGCAGGCGTATCTGCTCGACGACGGGCTGCGCCCGGTGCCGGTCGGCGTGGTGGGGGAGCTCTACTACGCCGGCGACCAGCTCGCTCGGGGGTATTGGAAACGTCCCGGCCTGACCGCGGCCCGGTTCGTCGCGAATCCGTTCGGGGCGGAACCCGGTTCGCGCCTGTACCGCAGCGGTGACCTGGCCCGGTGGACCGAGGACGGCCAGCTGGAATTCGTCGGGCGCTCCGACCACCAGGTGCAGGTCCGTGGTTTCCGGGTCGAGTTGGCCGAGGTCGAGGCGGCTCTGGCGGGCGCCGATGGCGTCGCCGCGGCGGCGGCCCGCACCTGGGAGGTGCACGGCGGCACCTCCCTGGCCGGCTACGTGGTGCCGCAACGGCCCATTGCCGACGAGGCCGAGAAGGCGGCGTTCGCCGCACAGGTGCGCGCCGAGATCGCTGCCACCTTGCCGGGCTACATGATGCCGTCGTCGCTGACCGTGCTCGACGCCCTGCCGAAAACCGAATCCGGCAAGCTGAATCGGCCCGGCCTGCCCCGGCCGGCGGTCAGCACCGGCGGCCGGACCGAGCCGGCCCGCACCGACACCGAACGGGCATTGGCCAACGTGTTCGCCGAGCTGCTGTCCACACCCGAGGTCGGGCGGTTCGACGACTTCTTCGCGCTGGGCGGCGACAGCATCCTGTCGGTGCAGCTGGCGTCGCGGGCGCGGGCAGCCGGCCTGCCGGTGAGTCCGCGGATGATCTTCGAGAACCCCACCGTGCAGCAGCTGGCTGCCGCCCTGGATGCGTTGGGAGACAACGATAGTGACGGTCGGCTGGACGATCAGCCGGCCGACACCCGGTTCGAGCCGATGAGCACCTCCGGGTTGTCGGCCTCGGATCTGGCCGCGGTGACCCAGCTTTGGTCGTCGTCGCGGGAAGGCACCGCATGACCGCCGCCGAAACCGATGTCGCCCCCGACATCGAGGATGTGATGGCGCTGAGCCCGCTGCAGGAGGGCTTGTATTCGCTGACCACGCTTGCCGAGTTCGCCGACGGCCAGCCGGCGGACGACCCGTACGTGATCGGGATGGCCGCCGACATCACCGGGACACTCGATGTCGCCCTGCTGCGCGATTGCGCGGAAAAGATGTTGGTGCGCCACCCGAACCTGCGGGCCAGCTTCTTTTCCCGAGGCATCCCGCGGCCGGTGCAGATCGTGCCGTCCCGGGTCGAGCTGCCGTGGCGGTCCGTCACGGCCTCGCCCGCTGAGGTGCCGATGCTGGAAACCGCCGAACGCCGGCGCCCCTTCGATCTCGAGCGCGGGCCGGCCATCCGTTTCCTGCTCATCGAATTACCGGATGCGCATTGGCGTTTGGTGCTGACCGCTCATCACATCGTGATCGACGGCTGGTCGCTGCCGGTGTTCGTCAACGAGCTGATGACCCTGTACCGGGCCGGCGGCGATCGGTCGGCGCTGCCCGCCGCGCCGCGGCCCTATCGCGACTACATCGGTTGGCTGGCCGGCCGCGATCTACAAGCCAGCCAACGGGTTTGGCGCGAACACCTGGCCGGGCTGCCCGGTCCCACCCTGCTGGCCGCCTCGCTCGGCTCGGCCGAGGCGACCGGGGGACAGCGGACTGCGTTGCCGCGCACCACCGAATTGCGGATGCCGGCGGAGGCCACCGCGCGGCTGGCCGCCGAGACCCGGTCCCGCGGCATCACCGTCAACACCCTGATGCAGATGGCGTGGGCGCTGGTGCTGTCCCGGCTGACCGACACCCGCGACGTGGTTTTCGGGGTCACGGTGTCGGGCCGGCCGCCGGAGTTGACCGGTGTGGAGACCATGGTCGGTCTGTTCATCAACACCGTGCCGCTGCGGGTGCGGCTCGACCCCGCCGCGACCGTCGGCGAACAGTGCCGGGCCGTGCAGCGCGACGCCGCGCTGCTGCGTGAGCACAGCTACCTCGGGCATGCCCAGCTGCGCGCCCTCGGCGGGATCGGCGAGATGTTCGACACGCTGCTGGTGTACGAGAACTTCCCGATGGACGGATTGACCGCCGGCGGTGAATTGTCCGCCGGCGGTGCGACATTCCGGCCGTCGGCCCTGCAAACGCTGTCCCACTTCCCGATCGCCGTCGCCGCCCACATGGAAGGCGGCGAACTGGTGGTGCTGATCGAAGTGGTCGACGGCGCGCTCGGTGTCATCCCCGCCGATGCGGTCGGGCGCCGGCTGCTGACCACCGCCGAGCGACTGCTGCGGCACTGGGAGCGCCCGTTGCGTGCCGTCAGCGTCCTGTTCGACGACGAAGCCGCACCGCTGCGCGCCGCCGGGCCCATCGCGCCGCCGTCACCGAAATGCCTGCCCGCCCGATTCGCCGACGTGGTGGCGCAGACACCCGACGCGCCGGCGGTCAGCTGGGCGCAGGGCTCGCTCACCTACCGCGAACTGGACGAGGCGACCAACCGGCTCGCGGCACAACTTGTCGCGCTCGGGGTCGAACCCGAAACACCGGTCGCGATCAAGCTTTCCCGCGGGCCGCGCTACGTCGTCGCGATGCTGGCGGTGCTGAAGGCCGGCGGCATGTGCGTGCCGATGGAGCCGGGAATGCCCGCGCCGCGGGTGAACTCGATTCTGCGCCAGTCCGGCGCCTCGATCGTGCTGGACGAGGAGCGGATCGACGAACTCCTCGAGGCCGGCAGATCCCAGCACGGCGGCTTCGAGCCGCCCGACATCCCGCCGGCCCAGGCCGCCTATGTGGTGTTCACCTCCGGCACGACGGGAGAACCCAAGGGCGTCATCGGAACTCACGGCGCGGTGGGCGCCTACGCCGACGACCACCTCGACCGGGTGTTACGCCCGGCGGCGGCCGCGCTGGGCCGCCCGTTGCGCATCGCCCACGCCTGGTCCTTCGCCTTCGACGCCGCCTGGCAGCCGCTGGTTGCATTGCTCGACGGCCACGGCGTGCACGTCGTCGACGAAGCCACCCAGACCGACGCGGAGGCGCTGGTCGCGCTGATCGCCGAGCACGGCGTCGACATGATCGACACCACCCCGTCGATGTTCGCCCAGCTGCAGGCCTTCGGCCTGCTGAGCGAGGCGCCGCTGACCGTGCTGGCGTTGGGGGGCGAGGCGCTCGGCAGCGCGGCCTGGGCCCGAATCCGCAACGCGTGCAACACCACAACGATGTCGGCGTACAACTGCTACGGCCCGACCGAGACCACCGTCGAGGCGGTGGTGGCCGCCATCGCCGAGCACGCCGAGCCGTCCATCGGGCGGCCCACCCGGCACACCCGCGGCTACGTGCTGGACTCCGAGTTGCGCCCGGTGCCGTGCGGGGCGACCGGCGAGCTGTACCTGGGCGGCGCCCAGCTGGCCCGCGGCTATCTGGGCCGCGCGGGGGAGACCGCGTCCCGGTTCGTCGCCGACCCGTTCGCGGCCTCCGAACGGATGTATCGAACCGGGGACCTGGTGCGCCGGTTGCCCGACGGCTCACTGCAATACGTGGGACGCGCCGACGCCCAGGTGAAGATCCGCGGCCACCGGGTGGAGCCCGGCGAGATCGCGGCCGCACTGGAATCACACCCCGCCGTCCGGCACGCCGGTGTGCTGGTGCGCCACCGCGACGGCGCACCGCGGCTCACCGCCTACGTGGCGACGCACCGGGCCGCACCCGACACGCCGAGCCCGGCCGAGCTGCGCGGCATGCTCAGCGCCCGGCTGCCGCGCTACATGGTGCCGCAGCGCATCATCATGGTCGACGAAATCCCGTTGACCCCCAACGGGAAGCTCGACGAAACCGCGCTGGCCGCCGTGGACAACGCCGAAGCCGTCGACGGCGCGGCCACGCCACAGACCGGCACCGAATCAGCGCTGGCCGAACTGATCGCCGAGCTGCTCGGCCAGCCGCGAGTCGACGTCACCGCGGACTTCCTGGCGCTGGGCCTGGACAGCATCATGGCGCTCTCGGTGGTCCAGGCGGCCCGGGCCCGCGGAATCGCGTTGCGCGCCAGGCTCGTTCTCGACTGCACCAGCATCCGCGAACTTGCCGAAGCGATCGACGCGGAAAGCACGCCCGCCGCGGGCCGAGTGGACGACGGAACGGGCCCGATGCCGTTGCTGCCCAACGGCCGCTGGCTCTACGAACACGGCCAGCCGCGCAGACTGGCCCAAACCGAAGCCATCCGGGTCCCGCAGACGCTGCGCCGCGACCAGTTGGAGACCGCCCTGGCCGGCATCATCGACGGTCACGAGGTGCTGCGCAGCCGGGTGGACCGCGCCACGATGACCCTGGTTGCGGGACCGGCTCCCGACATCGGTAGGGAACTGGAAGAGGTTGCGGTGGTTGGTGATCTGCGCGCGGCGGTGGCCGACCACGCCACCCGGGCGATCGACCGGCTGGACCCCGAACGCGGGGTGCTGCTGAGCGCGGTGTGGCTGCGACCGGCCGACGGGGACGGCGTGCTGCTGCTCACCGCGCACGTCATCGCCCTCGACCCGGCGTCGTGGCGGGTGGTCCTCGGCGAACTCGGCGCCGCCTTGACGGCGGCGGCCACCGGTCACTCGCCGGCGGCCGTCCGGGAGCACACCAGCTACCGCCGCTGGGCGCACGCGCTGACCGCGCGTGCGCACCGGTTGGACACCGTGGGGTTCTGGGCGTCCGAATTGGACGGCGACGACCCCGATCTCGGCGCCCGGCGCGTCGACCCGGCCCGCGACCGCGCCCGCGACCTGCTCGTCCGCAACGTCGCCACCGACGCCGACCTCACCCGCCGGCTCCTGGAGTCGGGTCTGCCGCTGCCCACGCTGCTGGTGGCCGCCACCGCGGCCACCGTGACGCGCTGGCGCCGGCAACGCGGACAATCCACGCCGCCGCCACTGCTGGCCCTCGAAACACACGGCCGCGCAGACAGTTTGGTGGACGGCCCGGGTGCACACACCATCGACACCGGCGACACGGTGGGCCTGCTCAGCTCCATCTACCCGATCCGGGTCGACGCGGCGGACCCGCGACGGGTGGCCGACAAGCTGGCCGCGATCCCCGGCGACGGACTCGACTACGGGCTGCTGCGCTACCTGCGTGACGACACCGCCGAACGGCTCGCCGCCCTCCCGTCGCCGCAACTGCTGCTGAACTACCTGGGCGCCGCCCACACCGACGGCGGCACCGGGCTGACGCTCGAGCGTGAGCTGCTCGCCGGACTGTCACCGATCCCCGAGCCCGACCTGGCCGTGCGCCACGAGCTCACCATCGCGGCGATGGTGCTGACATACGGCGGACAACGGGTGCTGGCCGCGCAGTGGCGCACCCTGCCCGATATTCTCACAGACACGGATATCACTGCGCTGCAAGAGCTTTGGGTCGATTCACTGCGGGAGATGGTGACATGAGCACACTTGCGATCCTGGGCGCGGGAGCCAAGGCGGTGGCGGTGGCCGCCAAGGCTTCGGTGCTGCGCGACATGGGTGTCGAGGTTCCCGACGTGGTCGCGGTGGAACGCATCGGCGTGGCGGCGAACTGGCAGGCCAGCGGCGGCTGGACCGACGGTGCGCACCGGCTGGGTACCAGCCCGGAAAAGGACGTCGGCTTCCCCTACCGCTCGGCGCTGGTGCCGCGCCGCAACGCCGAACTGGACGAGCGGATGACCCGCTACAGTTGGCAGTCCTATCTGATCGCGACGGCGTCGTTCGCCGAATGGATCGACCGCGGCAGGCCGGCGCCGACGCACCGCCGGTGGAGCCAGTATCTGTCCTGGGTGGCCGACCACGTGGGGATGACCGTGGTGCACGGCGAGGTCGAACAACTGGCCGTCACCGGGGACCGCTGGGCGCTGCATACCCACGAAACCACCGTGCACGCCGACGCGTTGATGATCACCGGCCCCGGCCAGGCCGAAAAGTCTTTGCTCCCAGGCAATCCGCGGATGCTGTCCATCGCCCAGTTCTGGGATCGCGCCGCCAACCACGACCGGATCAGCGCCGAGCGGGTCGCGGTGATCGGCGGTGGAGAGACGGCCGCGGCGATGCTCAACGAGTTGTTCCGGCACCGGGTGTCCAGCATCACCGTCATCTCGCCCCAGGCGACGCTGTTCACCCGGGGCGAAGGGTATTTCGAGAACTCGCTGTTCTCCGACCCGACCAACTGGCCGGCCCTGACCCTGGCCGAACGCCGGGATGCGTTGGCCCGCACCGATCGCGGGGTGTTCTCGTCGTCCGTGCAGGAAGCGCTGCTGGCCGACGACCGTATCCACCACCTTCGGGGACGGGTCGCCCACGCGGTGGGCGTGCAGGGACAGATCCGGCTGACGCTGTCCACCAACCGCGGCAGTGAGAACCTGGAGACCGTGCACGGCTTCGACCTGGTGATCGACGGCTCCGGTGCCGACTCGCTTTGGTTCGCACCGCTGTTCAGCCAGGAGGCCCTCGATCTGCTGGAGCTCGGTCTGGGCGGACCCCTGAGCTCGGAGCGGCTGCAGGAGGCGATAGGTTATGACCTGGCCGTCACCGACGTCACCCCCAAGTTGTTCCTACCGAACCTGTCCGGGCTCACCCAGGGGCCCGGGTTCCCCAACCTGAGCTGCCTCGGCTTGCTGTCCGACCGGGTGTTGGGATCGACCCTTGGCCCGACGAAGTATCCCGCGCGAAGGAGACATGATGAGCGCCAACCCCTTTGACGACGACACCGCGACCTTCGTGGTGCTGGTCAACGACGAGGACCAGCACAGCCTGTGGCCGACCTTCGCCGAGACGCCCCCGGGCTGGCGTGTGGTCTTCGGTGCGGCCGGCCGCGCCGACTGCCTGCAGTACGTGGAGCAGAATTGGTCGGATATCCGGCCCAAGAGCCTGATCGAGGCGCTCGCCGGCGAGTAGCCGCCACCGCGAAACGCGGTCCGCGGCCGGAGCGTCGTCGTAACGTGACCAACTCGAGACACAAAATGCCGTGTCGCAAGGCACACTTACACCATCTTCAACCATGAAGACGTGTGACCGCGTGCGGCGCAACCGCAAAACCCCGCCACGGTCCATGCGCATCGAAGGGGGACCTGTGAAAACCGTGAAGTCCATTGCCACGGGCGTGGCGGCGCTGACCGCCATCGGCGGCCCGGCCGCCGGTGTGGCTTCCATGGCAGCGCCGACCGGTCTGCATGACGTGCAGTTGGCGGCGTTCGGAGCGCCGCTGCCGCAAGACCCGCCGCCACCGCCGCCCCTGCCGCCGGGAGCGCCGGGCCAGTTGCCGACGGCGGATCAATTGGCCAACCTCTGCAACCAGGTGACCGATCCGGGCGTGAACTACCGGGAGAAGGCCAACTTGGTGGAAAACGGCGTCAGCCAGAACGAGGGTATGGTGGCCGACCACGACCTGCGGAAGGCCTACCGCAACGGGAACTTCCCCGAGCAGTTCAACGTCACCAACATCGCGCCGGCCGGACCCAACATGGCCCAAGCCGACGTCGGCATCACGGGGCCCAAGTTCGCCGGGCCGGTCAACAAGCACCTGGTGTTCGTCAACCAGGGCGGCAACTGGGTCCTGCAGCACGACGCCGCGATCGCGCTGATCCAGGCGGCCACCGCGATGAACTGACCGACATCGGTAAACCCTTGCCGGACCGCCGAATTCGTGCACACGCAGTGACGGTCATCGACCCCCATGCGCCACCCGTCCAGGGGCGCATGGGGGTTCGGCGTCTTACCGCGCAACCATCGGCTCGCACAGCCCGCGCACAGTTTGCTCATGTCCCCTGCACATCGGCAGGCCGTAACGTATCGGTGCCGAGACACGAATTAGCAGATGCAACGGGGCACCATCCACATCCAACAAAGGGCGACCGGGGTACCACCTGCGCGTCGACATTCGTGCCCACCGAAGGGGGAATCATGAACACCGTCAAAACCATTGCCACCGGCGTGGCGGCGCTGGCCATCGTCGGGGGCGCCGCCGCCGGACTGGCCGCCGCCGCGGCGCCGAGCGCGCCGGGCACCGTGCGGCTCGCCGCCGTCGGCGCACCGCTTCCGCAGGATCCGCCGCCGGCACAGCCGGTCGCGGGCGCCAACGTCCCGACTTCCGACCAGCTCACCGGCCTGCTCAACAGCCTGGCCGACCCGAGTGTTCCGTTCGCGAACAAGAGCAACCTGGTGCAGGGCGGGATCAGCGGTGTGGAAGCGCACGTCGCCGACAAGAAGCTGCAGAAGGCCGCCAAAAATGGTGACCTGCCGCTGTCGTTCGACGTGACCAACATCCAACCGACCGCCTCGGGTGCGGCGACGGCCGACGTTTCGGTGTCCGGTCCCAAGCTGACCTCGCCGGTCACCCAGAACGTCACCTTCGTCAACCAGGGCGGTTGGGTGCTGTCGCGGGCGTCGGCGATGGAGTTGCTGCAGGCCGCCGGTCAGTGATCGGCGCGTAGCGCACCCAGCTCCAGTTTCGCGATGCGGTCCGGATCCGCCAGCACGTCGATCGCGCGGATCCGGCCGCCGCGCACCACGAAACCCATGACCGACGCGGCGCGGCCTGCGACGAAGATGACGGCACCCGCGGCGCCGTTGACCGTCGCGGCGCACGCCTCGCGCTCGGGCCCCGCGTAGCTGCGGGCCAGCTTGGCCACCGCGGCCGCGCCCTGCACCCGAACCGTCGCGGTGGCCGGCCCGAAGTCGCCGCGCAGCACCACGTCGGGATGCAGCACCGACACCAGGCGGTCGAAGTCCCCGCTGCGGCCCGCCGCGAAGAAGGCGTCGACCACCTCGCGCTGCGCGGCCAGGTCGCCGTCCGGGACCGGATCGGCCCGCTCGATGCGTCGGCGCGCCCGGCTGGCCAGCTTGCGGGCCGACTCCGGCGTGCCGTCCACGATCGCGGCGATCTGCGCGAACGGGACGGCGAACACGTCGTGCAGCACGAACGCCAGCCGCTCCGCCGGCGGCAGCGTGTCCAGCACCACGAACAGCGCCATCCCCACCGCGTCGGCCAGCATCGCGCGGTGCTCTGGATCGAACTCGCCGGCCGGCTCCACGATCGGGTCCGGCAGGTGGGCCGCCGGCTCGGCGCCGTCGCGAGTTCGGCGGTCGCGCAACATGTTCAGGCAGATGCGGGCCACCACCGTGGTCAGCCAGGCGTCCAGGTTGGCGATGTCCGCGCCGCCGCTGCGGTCGAGCCGCAGCCAGGCCTCCTGCACGGCGTCCTGGGCGTCATCGATCGAGCCCAGCATGCGGTACGCGAGCGCACCCAGCCGGGGCCGGGCCGCCTCGAACCGGGCCGTCAGGTCCGCCGCGTCCGGGCTCGTCATGGCCGCGGGGTGTCGGGCAGCGCACACACCCGGCTCCCGGAGAACCCGGACGAGGCGATGCCGAGCGCGATGTTGAAGCGGGCGCGCAGGTTGCCCAGCGTGATGACGTGGGTCAGGCCGACCAGTTGTGCGGTGTCGAAGTGCGCGCGCAGCGCGTCGAACAGCTCATCGCTCACCTCGACCGGGGTGCGGCTGATCGCGGTGGCGTATTCCAGGATCAGCTTGTCGACGTCGGAAAAGCATGCGGCGTCGCGGTAGTCGGCCATGGCCAGCAGTTCCTCGTCGGTGATTCCCCATCGCCGGGCGATCTGGGAGCCCAGGTCGATGCAGTATTCGCAGCGCACCGTCGTCGCCGCCTTCAGCTCGGCCAGCGCGCGGTGCCGCGGCGACAGGATGTCCAGCCTGGACTCGGCCTGCTCCAACCTGCCGTAGGCGTTGAGCAGTCTCGGGATATGCGCATACATGCGCAGCGGTTCCAGCATCCCCGCGGTTTCCAGCCCGGTCATCTGGGCGAGCTTGCGCCTGGTGAAGAAGAAGGCGATCCTGGCGCCCAGGCCGGCGTCGCGGTCGGACACTCCCGGCAGCCGTGACATGGCGATCCTCCTGGCAAGTTGTGCTGTTGACCAAGGTCCTCACTAGGTCGACACGCGGCCAGGCCCAAACGTGACCGCGGGTTATCCGGACGGGCCCAACGGCAGGTCCATGTCGTACACCCGGGCGTGCAACACCGTGCGGTTCCGCAGCGCCGCCCGCACCGCGCGGTGCAGCCCGTCCTCGAGATAGGTGATGCCCTTCCACCGCACCGCGTGCGGGAAGAGGTCGCCATAGAAGGTGGAGTCCTCCGACAGCAACCGATCCAGCGCCAGCACCGTTGTGGTGGTGACCAATTCGTCGAGCCGGATCTGCTGCGGCGGGATCTGCGACCAGTCCCGGTAGGACAGGTTGTGCTCGGGATAGGGTTTGCCGTCGCGCACGCCCTTGAAAATCATCGGCGCCTCTTTCCCGACGCGGTCTGGTGGGCCGAGCGTTTCATGCTGGAAAGGCTAGCCGGGACCCCGGTCGTCCGGCGAGCAGACGCGAAAGCACCCGACACGCCGGGCGGCGGGGAGCTTTTGCGTCTGCTCGCGCTTCAACGGTGAGGTCGGCGCCGCTCGAGACCGTAAAATGAACCCAGCTAACGCGGTATCGATGGAGGTGAGGGCCAGTGGGGAGTGCCGATGAGCGTCGCTTCGAGGTGCTGCGCGCCATCGTCGCCGACTTCATCGCCACCAAGGAGCCGATCGGTTCCAAGACCTTGGTGGAGCGTCACAACCTGGGCGTGTCGTCGGCCACCGTCCGCAACGACATGGCGGTGCTGGAGGCCGAGGGCTACATCACCCAGCCGCACACCAGCTCCGGGCGGGTCCCCACCGAGAAGGGCTACCGCGAATTCGTCGACCGGCTCGACGACGTCAAGCCGCTGTCGGCGGCCGAACGGCGCGCGATCCGGAACTTCATGGAATCGGGTGTCGACCTCGACGACGTGCTGCGCCGCGCGGTGCGGCTGCTCGCGCAGCTGACCCGGCAGGTGGCCATCGTGCAGTACCCGACGTTGTCGTCGTCCACCGTGCGGCACCTCGAGGTGATCGCCCTGACCCCGGCGCGGCTGCTGATGGTCGTCATCACCGACTCTGGCCGGGTGGATCAGCGCATCGTCGAACTCGGCGACGTCATCGACGACCACGAGCTGTCCCGGCTGCGCGAGATGCTCGGGCAGGCGCTGGTCGGCAAGAAGCTGTCCGCCGCGTCGGTCGCGGTGGCCGACCTTGCCGAGCAGCTGCGCAGCCCCGACGGCCTGGGTGACGCGGTGGGCCGGTCGGCCACGGTGTTGCTGGAGTCGCTGGTCGAACACAGCGAGGAACGCCTGCTGATGGGCGGTACCGCCAACCTGACCCGCAACGCCGCCGATTTCGGCGGCTCGTTGCGTTCCATCCTGGAGGCGCTCGAGGAGCAGGTCGTGGTGCTGCGGTTGCTGGCCGCCCAGCAGGAGGCCGGTAAGGTGACGGTGCGCATCGGCCACGAGACGGCCGCCGAGCAGATGGTGGGCACCTCGATGGTCACCACCGCCTACGGCACCTCCGACACCGTTTACGGGGGAATGGGTGTGCTGGGGCCCACCCGGATGGACTATCCGGGAACTATCGCCAGCGTTGCTGCGGTTGCCATGTATATCGGCGAAGTCCTGGGTGCTCGATGAGCGCGCACCCGCACCGTGGGTAGGCGCGGAAAAGACCAGGTATAGGAGAGGCAAGCGTGGCACGCGACTATTACGGGCTGCTCGGCGTGAGCCGAGGCGCCAGCGATGCGGAGATCAAACGCGCGTACCGCAAGCTGGCGCGCGAACTGCATCCCGACGTCAACCCCGACGAGGCCGCGCAGGCGAAATTCAAGGAGATCAGCGTCGCCTACGAGGTGCTCAGCGACCCGGAGAAACGGCGGATCGTCGACCTGGGCGGTGATCCGCTGGAGGGGGCGGCCGCGGCGGGCGGCGGCTTCGGAGGGTTCGGCGGCCTCGGCGATGTGTTCGAGGCCTTTTTCGGGGGCGGCTTCGGCGGCGGCACCACCTCCCGCGGCCCGATCGGGCGGGTCCGGCCGGGCTCGGATTCGCTGCTGCGGATGCGGCTCGACCTCGAGGAGTGCGCCACCGGGGTGACCAAGCAGGTCACCGTCGACACCGCCGTGCTGTGCGACCGCTGCCACGGCAAGGGCACCAACGGCGACTCCGCCCCGGTGCCATGCGACACCTGCGGCGGCCGCGGCGAGGTGCAGACGGTGCAGCGCTCGCTGCTCGGCCAGGTGATGACGTCCCGGCCGTGCCCGACCTGCCGCGGCGTCGGCGTCGTCATCCCCGACCCGTGCCACCAGTGCATGGGCGACGGCCGGGTGCGGGCCCGCCGCGAGATCAGCGTCAAGATCCCCGCCGGGGTGGGTGACGGCATGCGGGTGCGGCTGGCCGCCCAGGGCGAGGTGGGTCCCGGCGGTGGCCCGGCCGGTGACCTCTACGTCGAGGTGCACGAACAGCCCCACGACGTCTTCGTCCGCGAGGGCGACGACCTGCACTGCACGGTGTCGGTGCCGATGGTCGACGCGGCGCTGGGCGCCACCGTCACCGTCGACGCCATCCTGGACGGCGTCAGCGAAATCACCATTCCGCCCGGCACCCAACCGGGTTCGGTCATCACGCTGCGCGGCCACGGCATGCCGCACCTGCGGTCGGGCACCCGCGGCGATCTGCACGTGCACGTCGAGGTGGTGGTGCCCAGCCGGCTGGACGCCCGCGACACCGAGCTGCTGCGCGAATTCAAGGCCCGCCGCGGCCGCGACGTCCCCGAGGTCCGCTCCACCCACGCCGGCGGCGGATTGTTCAGCCGGCTGCGCGAAACCTTCACCGGGCGCTAGCCCGACGCCGCGCGGGCCCCGCCATGGTCGCGACGCTGTTCTACACCGACGAGCTGCCCGACGCCGGCTCGCTGGCCGTGCTGGGCGGCGACGAGGGGTTTCACGCCGCCACCGTCCGGCGGATCCGCCCCGGGGAACGCCTGGTGCTCGGCGACGGCGCCGGCGGGCTGGCCCGCTGCGAGGTGGAGCACGCCGGGCGCGACGGGCTGCGGGCGCGGGTGCTCGAACGCTGGACCGTGGCGCCGCCGAACCCGCCGGTGACCGTGGTACAGGCCCTGCCGAAGTCCGAGCGCTCGGAGCTGGCTGTCGAACTGGCCACCGAGGCCGGCGCGGATGGGTTCCTGGCCTGGCAGGCCGCCCGGTGTGTGGCCAATTGGCACGGCCCGCGGGTGGACAAGGGTTTGCGCCGCTGGCGGGCGGTCGCCAAGGCGGCGGCCCGCCAGTCCCGCCGGCCGCACATTCCCACCGTCGACGGGGTGCTGTCCACCGCGTCGCTGACGTCGCGGATCCGCGACGAGGTGGCCGCCGGCGCGGTGGTGCTGGCCCTGCACGAGTCGGCCACCGACCGGCTTACGGATGTGCCTGTGGCACAGGCGAAGTCGCTGTTCCTGGTGATCGGCCCCGAAGGCGGTATCGCCGACGACGAGCTCGCCGCCCTGCGGCAGGCGGGCGCGCTGAGCGTCCGGCTGGGCCCCCAGGTGCTGCGCACGTCGACGGCCGCCGCGGTGGCGCTGGGCGCGCTCGGGGTGCTGACCCCGCGCTGGGACGACGCCGCGAGCCCGTAATTTCGTCGCACTTTGGCCGCAGAAACGCAGGTCGGCCAACGACCGGGCCGCCCGGTGCGCCGCCTGAACATTGGGGCCAGCGTCGCGGCGGCGGTAGGATTAAAACGCCAGAAATCGCCGCGATCGGCCAGAACTTCAGAAGGCAGGCATCGAAAACCACGTGACGCCCCGCGACACCAGCGCTGCTGACGCAGCCGGAGCCCTCCAGGCCGACGCTCAAGTTCGCATCAGCATCGATGTTCCGCCCGACATCGTCATGGGCCTGCTGGGTTCGGCAGACGAGAACCTGCGCGCCCTGGAACGCAGCGTGATCGCCGACCTGCACGTGCGCGGCAACGCCATCACCATCTCCGGTGAGTCCGCCGATGTCGCCCGCGCCGAACGGGTGATCTCCGAGCTCGTCGCGATCGTCGCCAACGGCCAGGTGCTGACGCCGGAGGTGGTCCGGCACAGCGTCGCCATGCTGGCCGGCACCGACAACGAGTCACCGGCCGAGGTACTGACGCTGGACATCTTGTCCCGGCGCGGCAAGACGATCCGGCCCAAGACCCTCAACCAGAAGCGCTACGTCGACGCCATCGACGCCAACACCATCGTGTTCGGGGTCGGCCCGGCCGGCACCGGCAAGACCTACCTGGCGATGGCCAAGGCGGTCAACGCGTTGCAGACCAAGCAGGTCAGCCGCATCATCTTGACCCGGCCGGCGGTGGAAGCCGGTGAGCGCCTTGGCTTTCTGCCGGGCACGCTGAGCGAGAAGATCGACCCGTATCTGCGGCCGCTGTATGACGCCCTGTACGACATGATGGACCCCGAGGTGATCCCGAAGCTGATGTCGGCCGGGGTCATCGAGGTGGCGCCGCTGGCCTACATGCGCGGCCGCACCCTGAATTCGGCGTTCATCGTGCTCGACGAGGCCCAGAACACCACCGCCGAGCAGATGAAGATGTTCCTCACCCGGCTGGGTTTCGGGTCCAAGATCGTCGTCACCGGCGACATCACCCAGGTCGACCTGCCCGGCGGCGCCACGTCGGGCCTGCGCTCGGCGATGGAGATCCTGGACAGCGTCGACGACATCCACGTCGCCGAGCTGACCAGCGTGGACGTGGTGCGCCACCGGCTGGTGTCGGAGATCGTCGACGCCTATGCGAAGTTTGAAGAGCCCGGCCTGACCATGAACCGGGCGGCGCGGCGGGCGTCGGGCTCGCGCGGTCGTCGATGATGGTGTGCGGTGAGCGGGATCTATGAGCATTGAGGTGTCCAACGAGTCGGGTATCGACGTCTCCGAAGCCGAGCTGATCAGCGTCGCGCGGTTCGTCATCGCCAAGATGGACGTCAATCCGGCGGCCGAGCTGTCGATGGTGCTGCTGGACACCGCGGCGATGGCCGACCTGCACATGCGCTGGATGGACCTGCCCGGGCCGACCGACGTGATGAGCTTCCCGATGGACGAGCTGGAGCCGGGCGGCCGCCCGGATGCCCCGGAGCCGGGGCCCGCGATGCTGGGCGACATCGTGCTGTGCCCGGAATTCGCCGCCGATCAGGCGGCCGCGGCCGGGCACAGCCTGGGGCACGAGTTGGCGCTGCTGACCATCCACGGGGTGCTGCATCTGCTCGGCTACGACCACGGCGAGCCGGACGAGGAAAAGGAGATGTTCGCCCTCCAGGACCGGTTGCTCGAGGAATGGGTGGCCGATCAGGTGGAGGCCTACCACCAGGACCGCCAGCAGGAGCGCGACCGCCGATTGCTGGACAAGTCAAGGTATTTCGACAACTGATGCCCGCAAAATTGAGCCGACTCCGGATTCTGGCGGCCGCCGCGATCGCTTTCGCGCCGTTGTCGGTGGTGGTCGACGGCCCGGTGGCGCAGGCGGCGCCGTGTGCCGGCGCCGGGTCGAACCCGGTCTCCTGCCAGCACTGCATGTTCTACGTGAACGCCTACCACACCGCCAACGTGTGCAACGAGGACCGGCGGGGGGTGCAGGGCCCGCCGAGCAACGCGCCCACCCGGCCCCCGGAAGTGCCGGTGCCGGCTTACGAGCCGCCCCCGATCCCGGTGCCGGTGCAAAGCCCGCTGGTGTTGCCGCCGCCCAACGCGGGCCAGGGCGCCGTGCCGGTGCTCGAGATCAATCCGCCCGGGCCCGACGCGCCGCGCGACGCCCCCGTGGTGGCACCGCCCCGCGGCCTGGATGCGCCGTCGCTGGCGATCGCCGCGGCCAAGGCCGCCCCGGTGACCCGCGTCGACCCGGCCAACCCGCCCAAACCGCCCACCCAGGTGGACTTCAACCAGCAGGTGCAGAACGTGGTGGCCGCGCACCGGGAAAACGTCGACGTGCTCAAGGTCGACGAGCAACGGCTGATCCGCCCCCGCCACTGGGACTACATCGACTACGACGACGCCTACCGCCGCCCCACCCTCTACAACCCGCTCAATTCGGCGGTCACCTTCCGCTACTTCTACAACGGCGCCTACCAGCAGGCCTACCTGGCGCGCGGCGCGCGGATGGTGCTCGACGCCGCGACGGTCGGCGTGGTCCCGTTCACCGCGGTCGGCGACAGCTATGTGGCCGCGGGCAGCTTCTACGGCGGCGGATCGATCCCGCTGAACGGCTACAACGGCCCGCCGCCGCCGGACTACAAGCCGCCGGCGCCGCCGAAGCTGTACGAGAACGTGACGGCCTTCATTCCCGCCAAGGGTGAGACCGTCGAAGTCGGCCACGTGGCGGTGGTGGGTCACGACGGCAGCCAACCCGCGGGCAGCCAGGACACCTTCCTGCTCGACGACTCCACCCTGGCCTGGGGCCAGATCGACAACTCCAGCAGCGCCCCGGCCCAGATCCGGGTGATCAAGACCCAACCGCTGCCGGGCGCCGGGCCGACCGACGACGGCGGCTTTTTGGTGCTGCTGGCGGTCCACCACCAGGAGCCCGGTCAGCCCAGGCAGTCCGGGTGGGGTCTGGCGCTGCGGTTCGGGGGCTTCGCGGTGGTGGTGGGCGTGATCGCCTGGCTGCTGGCCCGCCGGAGCCGGTCCGAGGAGCAGAACGCCGATTCATGACCGGCTGGTCTGAGTTGCTGGGTGCGGTGGCGTTGATCGCCTTGGGCGGCCTGTTCGCGGCGATCGATGCGGCCATCAGCACGGTGTCGCTGGCCCGGGTGCAGGAGCTGGTGCGTGACGAGCGGCCCGGCGCGGTGGCGCTGTCCAAGGTGATGTCCGAGCGGCCCCGCTACATCAACCTGGTGGTGCTGCTGCGGATCACCTGCGAGATCACCGCGACCGTGCTGCTGGTGGTGTTTCTCTACGACAACTTCGGGCTCAGGTGGGGGCTGTTCGGCGCCGCCGCCATCATGGTGGTGACCAGTTTCGTGGTCATGGGGGTGGGTCCGCGCACCCTGGGCCGTCAGAACGCCTATTCCATCGCGTTGACGACAGTCCTTCCGCTGCAAGTCATTTCATGGCTGCTGATGCCGATCAGCCGGTTGCTGGTGGTGCTGGGTAATGCGGTCACTCCCGGCCGGGGGTTGCGCAACGGGCCGTTCGCCTCCGAGATCGAGCTGCGCGAGGTCGTCGACCTGGCCCAGCAACGCGGCGTGGTCGCCGCCGAGGAACGCCGCATGATCCAGTCGGTGTTCGAACTCGGTGACACCCCGGCCCGTGAGGTGATGGTGCCGCGCACCGAGATGATCTGGATCGAGAGCGACAAATCGGCGAGCCAGGCGATCAACCTGGCGGTGCGCAGCGGGCACTCGCGCATCCCGGTGATCGGCGAGAACGTCGACGACATCGTCGGGGTGGTGTACCTCAAAGACCTTGTGCAGCAGGCGCTCTTACCCGGCGGCAGCGGCCGGGCCACACCGGTGTCGCAGGTGATGCGGCCCGCCGTCTTCGTGCCGGACTCCAAGCCGCTGGATGCGTTGCTGCGGGAGATGCAGCGCGACCGGAACCACATGGCGCTGCTGGTCGACGAGTACGGGGCGATCGCCGGGCTGGTCAGCATCGAAGACGTGCTGGAGGAGATCGTCGGCGAGATCGCCGACGAATACGACCAGGCCGAGACCGCACCGATAGAAGACCTGGGCGACAAGCGGTTCCGCGTGTCGGCGCGGCTGCCCATCGAAGACCTCGGCGAGCTCTACGGCGTGGAGTTCGACGACGATCTCGACGTCGACACGGTGGGCGGCCTGCTCGCCCTGGAGCTGGGTCGGGTGCCGCTGCCCGGCGCCGAGGTGATATCGCACGGCTTGCGGCTGCACGCCGAAGGCGGCACCGATCACCGCGGCCGGGTGCGGGTGGGCACCGTGCTGCTCAGCCCGGTCGAATCCGACGGGTCACCCGACGGTGAGGAACCCGAGCATCATGACTGAATTCCGTTCCGGCTTCGTGTGTTTGGTCGGGCGCCCCAACACCGGGAAGTCCACGCTGACCAACGCGCTGGTCGGCACCAAGGTCGCGATCACCTCGATGCGGCCCCAGACCACCCGGCACACCATCCGCGGCATCGTGCACCGCGACGACTTCCAGATCATTCTGGTGGACACGCCGGGTCTGCACCGTCCCCGCACCTTGCTGGGCAAGCGGCTCAACGACTTGGTGCGCGACACCTACGCCGAAGTCGACGTGATTGGGCTGTGCATCCCGGCCGACGAGGCGATCGGCCCGGGAGACCGCTGGATCGTCGAGCAGATCCGCGCGACCGCGCCGAAGACGACGCTGGTCGCCATCGTCACCAAGATCGACAAGGTACCCAAGGACCGGGTGGCCGCGCAGTTGGTCGCGGTCAGCGAATTGGTCGGCGACTCAGCCGAGATCGTTCCGGTCTCGGCGGTGACCGGGGCGCAGGTCGACATCGTGATCGACGTGCTCGCCGCGGCGCTGCCGCCCGGGCCGGCCTACTACCCCGACGGGGAGCTCACCGACGAGCCCGAGGAGGTGCTGATGGCCGAGCTCATCCGGGAGGCCGCCCTCGAGGGTGTTCGCGACGAGCTGCCGCATTCGCTGGCGGTGGTCATCGACGAGGTCAATCCGCGGGAGGACCGCGACGATCTGATCGACGTGCACGCGCTGCTCTACGTCGAACGCGACAGC
The DNA here is from genome assembly GCF_025821985.1 of Mycobacterium timonense. NCBI lineage: Bacteria > Bacillati > Actinomycetota > Actinomycetes > Mycobacteriales > Mycobacteriaceae > Mycobacterium > Mycobacterium timonense. The sequence goes on from NZ_JACKSY010000038.1 coordinate 198,694, forward strand.
CAGAAGGGCATCATCATCGGCAAAGGGGGTGCGCGGCTGCGCGAAGTCGGCACCGCCGCGCGCGCCCAGATCGAGAAGCTGCTCGGCACCAAGGTGTATCTCGACCTGCGCGTCAAGGTCGCCAAGAACTGGCAAAGCGATCCCAAACAGCTTGGCAGGCTGGGCTTTTAGCGGGATGTGGTCGGTACGCGCAATCCTGCCCGGTCTGCGGCCGCGACTGCACCCGAACGGACCGGGCGGGCTGCGAGCATCGCTGGTGGCCGACGTGCCGGTGGACGAGGTGACCGGCGAGGTGCGCCAGTTGCTCGGGTGACGCCTCAGGCGAGCACCCGGATGGTCTGCAGCGACGGATCGGCCGCGTCGGGCAGGTTCGTCCCCGCGGCCACCCCGGAGCAAAGGTAGTCCAGCACAGCATCATTGAGCCGCTCGCCGGGGACGACGGCGGGGATGCCCGGGGGATAGGGCGTGATCTGTTCGGCGGCGATCCGGCCGGCTGCGGTTTTGGTCGGCACCTCCTGCACCCGCCCGAAAAACGCGTCGCGCGGCAATTCGACCGTTTCCAACTGCATTTCGCCCGGCGACGGCAGCGCGATCCGGGGGGCGGGGTCGAAGTCCTGCGCCGCGGTGCGCCACGCCCGCAGCGCATCGGTGAGACGGCCCAGCGTCTCCTTGTCGTCGGCCATGGACAAGGTGGCCAGGATGCGGCGGTGGTCGCTCATGCCCACGTCGATGCGCGCGTGCTCGCGCAGCCAGTCGGCGGCCTGATAACCCGATGTGCCGGTGCCGCATACGTCGATCAGCACCTGCATGCGGTCCAGGTCGTGGGACGCCTGCACGCCCAGCAGCTCGTCGTCGAGCACCTCCACATCGGGAATGAGCTCGATCTCGTCGCGCACCTGCCGCGCCAAATCCAATGCGGCGCCGAGCAATTGGTGACCGTGCTGCACCATCTGCCGGCGCCAGCCATCCATCGCCGCGTAGATCAGGACGTTGGGGCTGGTGGTCATCAGCAGATCCGCGCACGCCGAGAGGCGGTCCCGGTCGATAAGGTCGCCCTGGACGTGGAACACCGAGCCCTGCTCGAAACCGGCGCCCATCTTGTGCACGCTGACCACGCACACGTCGGCGCCGGCATCCATCGCCCAGGTCGGCAGGTCCTCGTGGAACGGCAGGTGCGCCCCCCACGCCTCGTCGAGGATCAACGGCTTGCCCCGCCGATGACACACCTCGGCGATGCCGGCGATGTCGGCGCAGGTGCCGTACGGGCTGGGGCTGACGACCAGCGCACCGGCGGCATCGGGATGCTTGTCCCAGGCCTCTTCGACCTGCTGCGGCGAGGGCGGATGAGAGAAGTGGCGCTCGGCGTCCCAGCGGGGAGTGATCCAGCGCGGCTGCACCCCGGAGAAGATCAGCCCTGCCACGATCGACTTGTGGCTGTCCCGGCCGACCAGCAGGCTGCCCTGGCCACCGGCCACCGCCATCATCGCCGCGCGCACCGACAGGGAGCTGCCGCAGGTGGAGAACCAGGCGATCTCGGCGCCGACGGCTTCGGCCATCAGGTCCTCCGCGCGCTGCAGGTAGCCGTTGCTGGTGCGACGGTCGTCGAGCCCGCCGCTGGCCAGCACGTCGTCGAGAAAGGGCTCGCGGCCCAGCACCGCGAGGACCCGATCGTCGGTGCCGCGGCCCTGCCGGTGCCCGGGCGGCGCGAACCCGTACCGGTTCTTGTCGCGATAGTCGGCCAGCGCGTTGAGCAAAGGTGCGTCGGATTGGTCCATTGCGCTCGGATACCCCGGTTGTGCACGGCCGACTCGCCGCGGCCGGCCGCCGGCGCGCTCGTCGCGGGCGGCCGTCACCCGGTGGGCGCGGGCTGGCCGGGGGCGGGGGGAGTGTCGGCGCTCTGGTCCCACCAGGGCTGCGGCTGTTTGCTCGCCCACCCGGACACCGCCTCCAACTCGGCGGCCAGCGAGATCAGCATGCCCTCGCTGTTGGCCGGGCCCATCAGCTGCACGCCGATCGGCAGGCCGTCGGAGGTGAAGCCGGCCGGAACGTTGATGGACGGCCAGCCCAGCACGTTCCACGGGAAGGTCAGCGGGCACGCCGCAATCATGGCGCGGTCGGTGCCGAAGCCGCTGAGCCGGTCGAAGGCGCGGGCCAGCGGCGGGGGTTGCGCGGTGGTCGGCGCCAGCACCACGTCGACGATGTCGAAGATCGAGCCCACCCGGCGCTGGTCGGCGGCCTCGTGGCGGCGGGCGCTGCGCAGGATCGCCTGTCCCAGCAGATGACCCAGCCGCAAGTTGGCCACCGTGCGGGGGTCCAGCACCACGCCGTCGCCCAACCGCTCCTCCCAGTCCCGCAGGCCGGCGGTGGAGCGGGCGAGAAAATCCCACGACAGCCGCATGCCGTAGTCCGGGTTGCCCGGCACCACGGTGTGGCCCAGCAGCTCGAGTTGCTTGCCCACCGCACGGGTCGCGGCCAGGATCTCCGGATGCAGCTTCGGCCGAAACCCCGTGTAGGGGAACCGGGTCGACAGCGCGATGTTCAACGGACCGGGCGCCTTGCCCACATAGTCGGAGGCGGTGATCGGGGGCGGTTTGTGCCGGTCGCCGTCGACGTTGCCGGACGCCGCGTCGAGCACCAACGCCGCGTCGGCCACCGTGCGGGCCAGCACGCCGTTGACCGTGATCCCGTTGAACGCCTCCGGCAGCGGCCAGGTCGAGATGCGTCCGCGCTGCGGCTTGATGCCCACCAGATGCGTCCACGCCGCCGGGATGCGGATGCTGCCGGCGCCGTCGGACCCGATGGCCGCGGTCACCAGGCCCGCGGCCACCGCCGCGGCGCTGCCGCCCGACGATCCGCCCGGGGTGTGCCGGCGCGACCAGGGATTGCGGGTGTGCCCGAAGCCCGGTCCGCTGGTGAACGGCCATTGCCCGAGTTCACAGGTGTTGGTTTTGCCGACGATCACCGCGCCGGCGGCCTTGAGGCGGCGAACCACCTCGGCATCGTGCGTGGCGGGCGGCACCGAGCCCTCGGTGCCGAAGGCGGTGGGCACGCCGGCAATGTCGACGTCGTCCTTGACGGCGATCGGAATGCCCAGCAGCGGGGCGGTGTCCCCGGCCGCGCGGCGCCGATCGGCCTCGGCGGCGTCGGCCAGCGCCGACTCGGTGAGCACCACCCGGAAGGCGTTCAGCGTGGGCTGGCTGGCATGGATGGCGTGCAGCGAGCGACCCACCAGTGTGGTGGAACTCACCGACCGGCTGGCCAGCTGATACAGCAGGTCAGTCAGGGTGGGCAGGCGCCGGTTGCCGGATCCGGAACCCGAGCCGGAAAGCGCCCCGGAACCCGACTCAGAAGCGCCAATCACGGGGTACGAGACTAACGGCGCGGATCCCCGCAATGTCGCGGCGGGGTGCAAAACTATTGGGATGCGGCTGTATCGAGACCGAGCTGTTGTGCTGCGCCAGCACAAGCTCGGCGAAGCCGACCGGATCGTCACCCTGTTGACCCGGGACCACGGGCTGGTTCGCGCGGTGGCCAAGGGGGTACGCCGCACCCGCAGCAAATTCGGCGCGCGGCTGGAGCCGTTCGCCCATATCGACGCGCAGTTGCATCCGGGCCGCAACCTCGACATCGTCACCCAGGTCGTCTCGATCGACGCGTTCGCCACCGACATCGTCAGCGATTACGGCCGCTACACCTGCGCGTGCGCGATGCTGGAAACCGCCGAACGCCTCGCCGGTGAGGAGCGCGCCCCCGCCCCGGCCCTGCACGGGCTCACGGTGAGCGCGTTGCGGGCGGTGGCCGACGGCCGCCGGTCCCGGGACCTGCTGCTGGACGCCTACCTGTTGCGCGCGATGGGCATCGCCGGATGGGCGCCGGCGCTGACCGAGTGCGCCCGCTGCGCCACCCCCGGCCCGCATCGGGCGTTCCACGTCGGCGCCGGCGGCAGCGTGTGCCCGCACTGCCGCCCGGCCGGTTCGACGACACCGCCTCCCGGCGTGCTGGACCTGATGTCGGCGTTGCACGACGGCGACTGGGAGTTCGCCGAGCAGACGCCGCAATCGCACCGCAACTACGTCAGCGGCCTGGTGGCCGCGCACCTGCAATGGCATCTGGAGCGCCAGCTCAAGACGTTGCCGCTCGTCGAGCGGACCTATCACATCGACCGCACCATCGCCGACCAGCGCGCCACGCTGATCGGGCAGGATATGGACTGTGGTTAGAGCCGAGCGCGCCCCGAAGTCGACCGGCTTCCCGCAGCTGCCCCCGGCGCCCGACGACTACCCGGTGTTCCCGGACAAGTCGACGTGGCCGGTGGTCTTCCCCGAGTTGCCGCCGTCGCCCGGCGGCGGGCCGAGCCGGCCGCCGCAGCACATCTCCAAGGCGGCAGCGCCGCGCATCCCCGCGGACCGACTGCCCAACCACGTGGCCATCGTGATGGACGGCAACGGCCGCTGGGCCACCGAACGGGGCATGTCACGCACCGACGGCCACAAGGCCGGCGAGGCGGTGGTCATCGACATCGTCTGCGGCGCAATCGAAATCGGCATCAAGTGGCTCAGCCTGTACGCCTTTTCCACCGAGAACTGGAAGCGGTCCCCCGAAGAGGTCCGGTTTTTGATGGGCTTCAACCGCGACGTGGTGCGGATGCGACGGGTGAACCTGAACACGATAGGGGTCAAGATCCGCTGGGTGGGTTCGCGGCCCCGGCTGTGGCGCAGCGTGATCAACGAATTGGCGATCGCCGAGGAGATGACCAAGCGCAACGACGTCATCACCGTCAACTACTGCGTCAACTACGGGGGCCGGGCCGAAATTGCCGAGGCCACAAAGGAAATCGCCCGGCTGGCCGCCGCCGGCCGGTTGAACCCCGAGCGCATCACCGAGTCCACCGTGGCGCATCACCTGCAACGGCCCGACATCCCCGATGTGGACCTGTTCTTGCGGACCTCGGGGGAGCAGCGGTCCAGCAACTTCATGTTGTGGCAGGCCGCCTACGCCGAATACATCTTCCAGGACAAGTTGTGGCCCGACTACGACCGCCGCGATCTGTGGGCCGCCTGCCAGGAATACGCTTCCCGCAACCGCAGATTCGGGAGCGCATAATGTCCTCGCTGCAAGAGCGTCTGGCATCGGTGCTGCGCGAGGTGCTGCCGTCGCAGGAGGAATCCGACGGCGCGCTGACCGTCCACCACCAGGGCACCATCGCCTCGCTGCGGGTGGTCAACATCGCCGAGGACCTCGACCTGGTGTCGCTCACCCAGATCCTGGCCTGGGACCTGCCGCTGACCAAGAAGGTCAGCGACCACGTGGCCAGGCAGGCCCGGGATGCCAACTTCGGCAGCGTGAGCGTGGTCGAGAAGGTCAACAAGACTGCGGTGCAGCGCAATTCGGGCAAGAACACCGCCAAGCTCGCCGACGTGATGCTGCGCTACAACTTTCCCGGCGCCGGCCTGACCGACGACGCGCTGCGCACCCTGGTGTTGCTGGTGCTCGATACCGGCGCCCGGATCCGTCACACCCTGACCGATTGAGTCCTTCCCGCCTGCCGAGCGTGAAGCTAGTTTCACGCTCGACCGCGAACGTGAAACTAGCGTCACGTTCGGCGCGGTTTACCGGCACTCCGAGCAGGTGCCGAAGATTTCGATGGTGTGGCTGACGTCGGAGAAACCGTGCTTGGCGGCCACCGCGGTGGCCCACTCCTCGACCTCGTGATCGCCCACCTCGATGGTGGACCCGCAACTGCGGCACACCAGGTGGTGGTGATGGTGCTCGGAACATCGGCGGTACACCGACTCGCCGGTGTCGGTGCGCAGCGTGTCGATCAGGCCCGCGGCGGCCATCGACTGCAGCGTGCGGTAGACGGTGGTCAGCCCGATGTTCTCGCCACGGCGGCGCAGCTCGTCGTGCAACTCCTGGGCGGAGCGGAAGTCGTCGAGGGTCTCCAGCAGGGTGGAGATCGCGGCGCGCTGCCGGGTGGAGCGGACACTGACTCCTGCCCCGTCGCCGGACGGCGTCATGGGCGCGGCTCTTCGCCGGCGTGGGCGACGGCGTCGACCACGATGTGCGCGAGGTGATGATCGGCGAGCCGGTAGAGCACCTCGCGTCCGGACCGCTCCCCGGCGACCACACCGGCCGCCTTGAGGATCTTCAGGTGCTGGCTGACCAGCGGCTGGGGCACCCCGAGCGCGTCGACCAGCTCGTGCACGCAGCGATGGGACTGGCGCAACTGCAGCACGATCGCGATCCGCACCGGCGCCGCCAGCGCCCGCAACAGCTCGCCGGCGGCGTCGAGGATGTCCCGCGGCGGCGGGACGGGGTAGTCGGCCGGACCGGGGTGGCCCGCGGCGGCGAGCCCGTCGTGGTCGTGGGCGGGCAGGCCCGGCTCCGGTCCCATGTCGCCGTCGGTGGCTGCCGGCATCGAAGCAGGTGAGGGGGACATCGTCATGGGAGCGGCATCACCTCGAGAATTGCCAGGTAGTGGGAAAGCATCCGCCGTTGAGTATCGCGACCGGCCGGCTTCCACTGTCACATGCATGATGACGCATGTCAAAGGTGGCGGGGCCGATCGCTACCATGACTGATGCTCTGCGCACCGCGGTCGATCGCCGCGCGTGCCCGCCCGAACCCGGAAAGGGAGTGCACCGCCTCGTGGCGTCCGTCATCGACACCGTAGTGAACCTGGCCAAACGGCGCGGCTTCGTCTATCCCTCGGGGGAGATCTACGGTGGCACCCGCTCGGCCTGGGACTACGGCCCGCTGGGCGTGGAGTTCAAGGAGAACATCAAGCGGCAATGGTGGCGCTCGGTGGTCACCGCCCGCGAGGACGTCGTCGGCCTGGATTCGTCGATCATCCTGCCCCGCCAGGTGTGGGTGGCCTCCGGCCATGTCGAGGTCTTCCACGACCCGCTGGTCGAGTCGTTGATCACCCACAAGCGCTACCGCGCCGACCATCTCATCGAGGCCTACGAGGCCAAACACGGCCACCCGCCGCCCAACGGGCTGGCCGACATCCGCGACCCGGACACCGGCGAACCCGGCCGGTGGACCGAACCGCGCGAGTTCAACATGATGCTCAAGACCTACCTCGGACCCATCGAGACCGAGGAAGGCCTGCACTATCTGCGCCCGGAGACCGCGCAGGGTATTTTCGTCAACTTCGCCAACGTGGTGACGACCGCACGCAAGAAGCCGCCGTTCGGTATCGGCCAGATCGGCAAGAGCTTTCGCAACGAGATCACCCCGGGCAACTTCATTTTCCGCACCCGCGAGTTCGAGCAAATGGAAATGGAGTTCTTCGTCGAGCCCTCGACCGCCAAGGAATGGCATCAGTATTGGATCGACACCCGGCTGCAATGGTATGTCGAATTGGGTATCGATCCGCAGAACCTGCGGCTGTTCGAGCATCCCGCCGACAAGCTGTCGCACTACTCCGACCGCACCGTCGACATCGAGTACAAGTTCGGCTTCGCCGGTAACCCGTGGGGCGAGCTGGAGGGGGTCGCCAACCGCACGGACTTCGACTTGTCCACGCACTCAAAGCATTCCGGGGTCGACCTGTCCTTCTACGACCAGGCCACCGACTCCCGCTACATCCCGTACGTGATCGAGCCGGCGGCCGGCCTGACCCGGTCGTTCATGGCCTTTCTGATCGACGCCTACGTCGAGGACGAGGCGCCGAATGCCAAGGGCAAGATGGAAAAGCGCACCGTGTTGCGGCTGGACCCGCGGCTGGCTCCGGTCAAGGCGGCGGTGCTTCCGCTGTCGCGGCACGCCGACCTGAGTCCCAAGGCCCGCGACCTGGCGGCCGAGCTGCGCCGGTTCTGGAATATCGAATTCGACGACGCGGGCGCCATCGGCCGGCGGTATCGGCGCCAGGACGAGATCGGCACACCGTTTTGCGTGACGGTGGATTTCGACTCGCTGGAGGACAACGCCGTGACGGTGCGCCGGCGCGACGACATGTCCCAGGAGCGGATCGGCATGGACGCCGTGGCCGACTACCTGTCGGCGCGGCTCAAGGGCTGCTAGCGCCGTCGTCGCCGACGCCTCCGCAGGACCGGATTCGGGAAATAAGGTTTGCGTAAATTCCGGCTTCCAACGCTAAGGGTGCCTTAGGATCTGCTCTGGGGCATAAGTCGATAACTAGTCGCCATGGGCGGATGTCGGGCCGTCCGTTGCAGGAGCCGTTAACTCGGCCGGTTGGGGTTGCGAATGATTCCCGCGTTTGTGTTCTTCCCTCCCGAGATCAACTCGGCCCTGATTGCGGGAGGCGCGGGCTCCGGACCCCTATTCGAGGCGGCCTCGGCCTGGGACGGGCTGGCCGCCGAATTGTCGTCGTCGGCGTCGTCATTCCAAACCGTGGTGACGGATTTGGCGGCGGGTCCGTGGATGGGGCCGTCGTCGGTGGCCATGACCGCGGCCGCTGCGCCCTATGTGCAGTGGCTGATCATCGCAGCGGCCCAGGCGGAAGTGGCCGCGTTGCAGGCCCGGCTGGCGGCGCTGGCCTTCGAGGGGGCGTTGGTGGCGACGGTCCCGCTGCCGGCGGTGCTGGCCAATCGGGCCAGGCTGCTGGTGTTGATCGCGACGAATTTCTTCGGCCAGAACACGGCGGCGATCGCGCAGACCGAGCTCGAGTACGTCGAGATGTGGTTGCGGGACGTGGCCGCCATGCTCGGGTATCACGCCGGCGCGCAATCGGCGGCGCAGGCCCTGCCGGCGTTCACGGTGCCCCCCGCCGGCCTGGGCGGCGGCGCGGCGTCCGCGGGCCTGGGCGGCCTGGCCGGGTTGGTGAGCGCACCGCTGAGCTTCGCGTCGCAGTTCTTCGAGGGCCTGTCCTCGCTGGGAACGGCGTTCGCCACCCAGCTGCAGTCCGTGTTGGCGGCGCTGCCGCCGGCGGTGTCGTCGCTGACCTCGTTGATCACCTCGACGCCAGTGGCGACGTTGACATCGGTGGCGCAGGCCGGGATGTATCCGGCCACCGCGCTGATGACGCCCATGGTGACGCTGGCCCAAAGCACCGCCCCGGCGGCGGCGCCGGCGGCGACACCCGCGCCGGCGCTGGTGAACACCGCCAAGATGCCCGTCGAGACCCCGCATGCCGCCGCCAACCCATTGGCCGACCTGCAGCCGCTGGCCGGTGGCGGGCTGGGCGCCCGTGGGGGTGGCCTCGGCGGGCCTGGGCACCGCGCGGTTCGTCGGGGCGATGGCAGTCCCGCCGACCTGGCAGGGGTCGATGCCGGCGTACATCGCCACCCCCGCGATGTCGGGCGCGCCCGGCGCGGCGCCGATGACGGCGGCGACAACGGGTTCGACCGGTTCGAGCAGCGGCGTGCCGGTGACCGCGATGGCGGTGGGGGACAAGAAGCCCGAGGGCGAGGACCGCGCGACCCGGGCGGAGGTGGTGCGGTCCCGGCCGAAGGTGGTGCCCCGAAACCGGCCCGGATAACGCCGCGCGGTGCCGCTGTGGCAGATGTGCATGAAGTGCATTGCGGCGCGAATTCGGAATTCTTCGGCCGGCGCGAAAACCGCGCACCGGCAAAGCCGAATTCGTCCGCCGTGTCGGTCAAACCGGAGCCCGGCGCCCGCTGCCCGCGGTGTCCCTGCCTCGCCCCGCAAGACGTCCCCGCGGTCGCCGGCCCGTCCGGCGCTCGGGGTTGCCCCGACCCCGCACGCCGTTCCCGGGCAGCGGAACCCCGTGCACGGCAAGGGTTTTAGCGCTGCCGGCGCGTACGAGGGATTAGCGCGGGCACCGGTCGGCGGCGTGTCGCGCTGCGACGGTGCACCGCCCGGGGCCGGACGGCGGCGGCCGATGCCGTTCGCCACACGCGTAACGTAAGGAAAATCAGCAATTCCCGCATATTCTCTTCAGTTTGTCTTACGATGTGAACCGGTTGGTGTAAATAGGTTCGCCACAGCGTCCGAACGCTTCGATCGGCTGTGGAAGGGGGCAGGGGTGCTGTTGCCTCTTGGTTCGCCGTTGCCGGATGACACGGTGTCGGCAGTACGCGGTGAGTCAGGCGTGCTGGGTGGCTTGTCGGTCCCACTCAAATGGGGCGTGGCCGTTCCACCCGACGACTACGACCACTGGGCGCCGAAGCCGGAAGCGAGCGCCGAGGCCGTCGAGGAGACGGCCGAGATGCCCCGCCCGACCGCGGTCGCCGACGGGGTCTGGAGCGGGTGGGACGGCGAAGCCGTACCGCGCACCGCGGGCGTTATACCGCATTCCCCGGCCGCCGGCTGAGCCCCGCTAGCACCGAAAGTCCCTGCGGGGGCTGGTTTCTGGTCGCTCAGAATCGGCCGCCGCCACCCAGGACACCGCCGCCGGAGGAACTCGTGCTGCCGCCGAACGACGCCGGGCTCCAGCCGCCGAACCCGCCGCGCATGCCCGAGCTCAGCAGGTCGCCGATGATGATGCCGCCGAGCATCGCGCCCATGTCACCGCCCCCGCCGCGCGGATAGGCGCGTCGCGCCGCTTGCACGTCGCCGTTGGCCAGCGACTGGGCCTCGGCGGCCAGCGTCGACGCCGCGTTGGCGTGCGCGATCGCATCGGCCGGGTCCGTCGCCCGCCTGTCCGCCGCGGCGTGCAAGTGCCGTTGCGCCTCGGCCAGCCGGGTGCGGGCCTCCGGCCCGATGCTGCCCCGGCGGGTGTCGATGTAGTCGGAGACCGCCCGCACCCGCGATTGCGCGGTGAACAGCGCCTGCTCCAGCGACCGGGCGAGTCGCTCGGCGGCGGCCCGCTCCTGAGCCACGGCGGCCAGCACCGCGTTGAGGCCCGCGTCGGCCTTGGTCAGCTGCCCGAACGCGCCCAGCGGATCGTCGGGCGCACCGGCGCGTGCGCCCTCGACGGCCCTGGTGGCCGCGTCGCGCGCGGCGGCCAACTCGGCGGCGTGGCCGGATTTGGTGTCGCGGGTGGCGGCCAGTAACTCCGCGGCGCGCTTGATGTCGTTTTCGATATCGGCCATCGCCGAAGGCAATTGGTCGATCGCGTGCCGGATGTCACCGGCCGCGTGGTCCACCGCGTCGAGTAGCGACCGGGCCTGCCCGAGCGCCGACTCGGCGGCGCGCACCGCGTCCACCAATCGGCCTTGCTGTCCGCTGACGGCCTGGCCGGCGAGCTCGCGGGCGGTGCCGATGTTGCGGTCGGCGAACGCCAGCCGCTCCTTGGCCGCCGTGACATTGCCGGACACCGAAGTCAGTGCGGCAGCGCTGAACTCGTTGTGCAGCGCCGCCAGCTGTTGCTCGGCCGGGCCGATGCGGGCGGTCAGTTCGACGTACTGCTGCGTCAGCCCGTCCAGCCGCGACGGGGCGTTGATCACCAGATCGCGCAGGCCCTCGAAGGCCTCGGTCTGCGATTCCAGTTCGCGGTCGGTGCGCGCCGCCGACACGATCACCTGGGTGAGCAGCTCGCGGCGCTGCGCGGGTGTCTCCGGCATGCCGTCATCCAATTGCTGGCGCACCGTAAACGCTTGGGAGAGAGCGGCTTTGGCGTTGGTGACGGCCTGGGTGAACGGTTGGGTGCGCTGGTCGCCGAATTCGGCGACGGCCAGGTCCAGTTCGTTGGCGCTGGTGCGCAACGCGTTGTCGACGTCGACCACCAGCGCGCGGGACAGGTCGTCGAGTGTCGGCAGCGGCAGCGCGGCCAGCGCGTCGAGGTCGGTGGGGTCGAGGCGGCGCGCCGCGGCCAATGCGGCGGCCCGGCGGCGCCGCCCGCGATAACGCATGACCAGCAGCAGAGCCATCACCGCGACGAGAAGGGCCGCCAGCGTCGCCAGCAGGATCACCCGGCCCGACGAGCCGGGCGCGGTGTCGAGCCCGGTGGCCGCGGCCACCGCCGCGCCGCTCCAGTCGCCGTCGTGCAGGGCGGGTTCGATCTTGTTGTGCCGCAAGGCGTCGACTCGACTCTGGTTGACGCCCCTGATGGTGGGCGGCACCAGGAAGGCGTAGGCGCGGTCGGTGGTGGCGACGGCCAGCAGCGCGTCGTAGTCGCCCAGGTCGCTGGTGCGCAGGGTGTCTTGTGCCCACCGGGTCGCGGTCTGCCCGGAGAAGGTGTCGACGTAGACCACCCACAGCCGGATGTGGCGGTCGGTGTAGAGCTTGTCGACGGCGGTGGTGATCGCCTTACGGCCGGAATCCGATAGCACTCCGGCGGTGTCGGTGAGGTAGTCGGACAAGCGCAGTGGTGGTTGCGCGCCGGCCGGCGGTGCCAGCAGACCCGCGCTGAGGCCGACCGTGAGGAGCGCGGCGAGCACGGCGAGCAGGCGAGCTGTGCGCATAGGGTCAATCTAGCCCCGCGACGATTCGGGCCGGAGGGCCCGATGAGGAGTGGGGCAATCGAACACAGCCCCGCGACGATTCGGGCCGGAGGGCCCGAGTCGAGCCGGACTCGGGCGGGCATTCCCTGGCAGACTGTGCGTCGGTGACCAGGAATCAGCACGACCCCTACGACGACTTCGACCGTCAGCGACGGGTGGCCGAAGCGCCCAAGACTGCGGGTCTGCCGGGCACCGAAGGTCAGCACCGCACCGACTTCGCCCGCGACCGCGCCCGCGTGCTGCACAGCGCCGCGCTGCGCCGCTTGGCCGACAAGACCCAGGTCGTCGGGCCGCGAGAGGGAGACACGCCGCGTACCCGGCTGACGCACTCGCTCGAGGTCGCCCAGATCGGTCGGGGGATGGCGGTGGGGCTGGGTTGCGATCTCGACCTCGTCGAGCTCGCGGGGCTGGCCCACGACATCGGCCACCCGCCCTACGGCCACAACGGCGAACGCGCGCTCGACGAGGTCGCCGCGGCATACGGCGGGTTTGAGGGCAACGCCCAGAACTTCCGGATCCTGACCAGCCTCGAGCCCAAAGTTCTTGACGCCCAAGGAAATAGCGCCGGGTTGAACCTGACGCGCGCGTCACTGGATGCGGTGATCAAATATCCGTGGCGGCGCGGCGAAGGCCCCGGGACAAGCAAGTTCGGCTTCTACGACGACGACCGGGAAGCGGCGGCCTGGGTGCGCGCCGGCGCCCCGGCCGGCCGGATGTGCCTGGAAGCGCAGGTGATGGACTGGGCCGACGATGTCGCCTATTCGGTGCACGACGTCGAGGACGGCGTCGTCTCGCAACGCATCGACCTGCGGGTGCTCGCCGACGACGACGAGGCCGCGGCCCTGGCCAAACTGGGCGAGAGCGAATTCTCCCGGGTGGGCGCCGACGACTTCATGGCCGCCGCGCGCCGGCTGTCGGCCCTGCCGGTGGTCGCCGCCGTCGGCAAGTACGACGCCACGCTGGCCTCCTCGGTGGCGCTCAAACGGTTGACCAGTGAGCTGGTCGGCAGGTTTGCCTCGGCCGCCATCGCCACCACCCGCGCGGCCGCCGGACCCGGGCCGCTGGTGCGCTACCGCGCCGAGCTCGCGGTCCCCGATCTGGTCCGCGCCGAGGTGGCCTTGCTGAAAATCCTGGCGCTGCAGTTCATCATGTCCGATCCCCGCCATCAACAGACCCAGGCCGGGCAGCGGGAACGGATCCACCGGGTGGCGCACTGGCTGTATGCGGGGGCGCCGCGAACGCTGGATCCGGTCTTTGCCGCCGCGTTCAACACCGCGGCCGATGACGGCGCCCGGTGGCGGGTGATCGTGGATCAGATCGCCTCCTACACCGAGGGCCGGCTGGAACGCATCGACGCCCGCCAGGCCGGTCCGTAGCACCGCGCCGGCGACAAGTCGCGCGGCCCGGGAAGCGGCGCGGGCGCGGCGAGTTAGGCTCCCCGATATGAAGAAAATCAGCGGCTCGCCCTGCATCGCCACCCTCTTGATGGGGCTTCCGGTTCTCGCCATGACCGCGTGCAGTTCACCGCAGCACGCGAGCACCCAGCCGGGCACCACTCCGCCGGTGAAAAGCGCCGCACCCACGTCCTCCGGTGCGACGACCACCCCGGCGCCCGGCGGCGGGGCGCTGACCGCGGAACTGAAGACGCCCGACGGCCGGTCGGTGGCCACCGCGACCTTCGACTTCACCGGGGGCTACGTCACCGTCACGGTGAAGACGGTGACCAACGGCGTCCTGACGCCCGGCCTGCACGGCCTGCACGTGCACGAGATCGGCAAGTGCGAGCCGAACTCGGTGGCCCCCACCGGCGGTGCGCCCGGGAACTTCCTGTCCGCCGGCGGTCACTACCAGGCCCCCGGCCACACCGGCAAGCCGGAAAGCGGCGATCTGGCCACGCTGCAGGTGCGCCAGGACGGCGCGGCCTATCTGGTCACCACCACCGATGCGTTCACCCGCGACGAGCTGTTGGCCGGTAACAAGACTGCGTTGATGCTGCACGGCGCCGAGGACACCGAGAACGCGATGGACCGGGTTGCCTGCGGTGTCATCGGTACCGGATAGCTTTTCCGTACCCGGCGCGCTGCGCGCCTTACACTGAGCCGATGTCCAGCCCGGCAGGTTCACGCGCTCCGGGCGATGGCCGTGCCCGGGGCCGGGGCCGGATTCCCGACCGCGACATCGCCGCCATCCGCGAACGGGTGCGCATCGATGAAGTGGTCGGCGATTACGTCCAATTGCGGCGTGCCGGTGCGGATTCGCTCAAGGGCCTGTGCCCGTTTCACGACGAGAAGTCGCCGTCGTTTCACGTCCGCCCCAACCACGGGCACTTCCACTGCTTCGGCTGCGGCGAGGGCGGCGACGTGTACGCGTTCCTCCAGAAGATCGAGCACGTCAGCTTCGTCGAGGCAGTCGAACTGCTCGCCGACCGGATCGGCCACACCATCACCTACTCCGGCCCGGCTACCAGCGTGCAGCGCGACCGCGGCAGCCGCAGCCGGCTCATCGCGGCCAACGCGGCCGCGGCGGAGTTCTACGCGGCGGCGCTCGAGTCCGACGAGGCGGCGCCGGCCCGCCAGTACCTGACCGAACGCAACTTCGATGCCGAGGCGGCCCGTCACTTCGGGTGCGGATTCGCGCCGTCGGGCTGGGATACGCTGACAAAACACCTGCAGCGCAAGGGTTTTGAGTTCAAGGAGCTGGAGGCGGCCGGCCTGTCGCGGCAGGGCCGGCGTGGCCCGATGGACCGGTTCCACCGGCGGCTGCTGTGGCCCATCCGCAGCTCGGCCGGTGAGGTGATCGGGTTCGGCGCCCGCCGGCTGTTCGACGACGATCCGATGGAAGCCAAGTACATCAACACGCCCGAGACGCTGCTGTACAAGAAGTCGAACGTGATGTTCGGCATCGATCTGGCCAAACGCGACATCGCCAAGGGCCACCAGGCCGTGGTCGTCGAGGGCTACACCGACGTGATGGCGATGCATCTGGCCGGGGTCACCACCGCGGTGGCCTCCTGCGGCACCGCCTTCGGCGACGAGCATCTGGCGATGCTGCGCCGACTCATGATGGACGACAGCTTCTTTCGCGGTGAACTGATCTACGTCTTCGACGGCGACGCGGCGGGGCGGGCCGCGGCGCTCAAGGCGTTCGGCGGCGAGCAGAACCTGGCCGGGCAGTCCTTCGTCGCGGTCGCGCCGGACGGCATGGATCCCTGCGACCTGCGGCTGCGCTCCGGCGACGCCGCGCTGCGCGACCTGGTGGCCCGGCGAACACCGTTGTTCGAGTTCGCAATCCGGTCGGCGCTCGCCGAGCTGGACCTGGACAGCGCCGAGGGCCGGGTGGCCGCGCTGCGCCGCTGCGTGCCGATGGTGGCCCAGATCAAGGACCCCACGCTGCGCGACGAGTACGCCCGCCAGCTCGCCGGCTGGGTCGGCTGGAGCGACGTCGCGCAGGTCATCGACCGGGTGCGCAGCCAGTCCAAGCACTCCGCCGGCGCGGGGCGCGGCGGCTCCGGCGGCAGGGTCTCGCGCCGCGCCGAGCAGTCCGCCGCCCCGGCCGGTCCCGCCGCCAGCCGTCCCGACCCCCGCGATCCCACCCTGTGGCCGCAGCGGGAGGCACTCAAGTCGGCGTTGCAGTACCCGGCGCTGGCCGGGCCGGTGTTCGACTCGCTGACCGTCGAGAGCTTCACCCATCCCGGGTACGCCGCCGTGCGTGCCGCGATCGAGGCGGCCGGCGGCACGTCGAGCGGTGTCACCGGCGGGCAGTGGATCGAGGCGGTGCGCGACCGGGCCTCCTCGCCGCTGACGGCGGGGCTGATCAGCGAACTGGGTGTCGAGGCCATCCAGGTCGACGACGAGAAGCTGCCGCGCTACATCGCCGGCGTGCTGGCCCGGCTGCAGGAGGTGTGGATGGGTCGGCAGATCGCCGAGGTCAAGTCGAAGCTGCAGCGCATGTCGCCCATCGAGCAGGGCGACGAATACCACGCGCTGTTCGGGGACCTGGTGGCGATGGAGGCCTACCGGCGCAGCCTGTTGGAGCAGGCTAGCGGGGACGATTAGACGGCGCCAGGGCCTCGTCGGCCGGCTCGGCCTCGCGTTCCATGATGGCGGTCCGGTCGTCGATCTGCGCCAGAGTGACGAACCCGGCGTCGGGCGAGATCCGATTCGCGATCTTGCGCCGGCCCCCTTCGATCACCGACTTGGCCACCGGGCTGCTGGTCAGCGCGCGGTAGGTGCCGACGATCTGCTCGTATCGGCGCCGCCCGGCCTTCGAGCCCAGCACATACCCCAGTCCAAGCACCACGACATACCGGATCAAAGCGTTCCTCCCGACTATCGATGGCTCCATCCTGCCTCACCGGATGGGGTGCAGGCGTCCGCGATCGCCACGGTATGCCACGGGTCACGCTAGTTGGGTGCGGTCGTGCCAGTACGCTAGAGTCGTCCCGCGATCGGGTTAGTCCCCTGTAGCTCAATTGGCAGAGCATTCGGCTGTTAACCGAAGGGTTCCTGGTTCGAGTCCAGGCGGGGGAGCACTTTCTGCAGCGCCCGGCGTCGGTGAGCACGAATCACTTGGGAGACCCGATGGAGTTCCTGGTTGCCGCGACGACCCAGGTTCCCGACGGCACCCCCGCGGAAGCGGTCGACGACCTGCGGGCCCGGGAATCCGCACGCTGCCGTGAGCTGGCTCGGCAGGGGCAGTTGCTGCGCTTGTGGCGCGCGCCGTCGCCGCCCGGCCGGTGGCGCACGCTGGGCCTGTTCGCCGCGGCCGACGACAACGCGCTGGAACAGCTGCTCGCCTCGACGCCGCTGCGGGCGTGGCGCACCGAGGAGGTGACGCCGCTGCCGGTGCACCCGAACGATCCGACCGCACGCCTGATCACCCCGGAGCCGGTTTCGGGCGGGGCTGCCGAGTTTCTGCAGGCCATCACCATCCGGGTTCCCGCCGACGCGCCGCAGCGGGTGGTCGACGACGTGCTGGCCCGTGAGGCCGAGCGCGCCGTCGAGCTGGGCGCGCAGGGCTGCCTGCAGCGGCTGTGGTGGCTGCATTCCGGCCCGGGCGATCCGCGCGTGCTGGCACTGTGGCGCACCGCGGACACCGAAAGCCTGGCGGCCGTGCTGCGCTCGCTGCCGCTGCACGCCTGGCTGCAGGTGGACACCACGACGCCGCTGCACACCCATCCGGACGACCCGGTCAGCGGCTCACTGGCGGGCCGTTAGCGAATCATCCTGTCGCGCAATGGCTTTCCAGGTCAGCGCCGGGAGCGCTGCCCGGAGCCGGCGCCAGGCCGAGATGCTCGCGCAGCGTAATGCCGCGGTATTCGGCGCGGAAGCTGCCGCGCTCTTGCAGCAGCGGCACCACCTTGTCGACGAACTCGTCGAGACCGTGCGGCGTCAGGTGCGGCACCAGGATGAAGCCGTCGCAGGCATCCGACTGCACGTAGTGGTCGATCTCGGCGGCCACCTGCTGCGGCGTTCCGACGAACTGCTGACGGCTGGTCACCTCGATGATCAGCTCCCGGATCGACAGGTTCTCGGCCCGTGCCCGGGCCCGCCAGGTCTCGGCGACCGTCTTGGGGTCGCCGTGCCGGACCCGGCCGCGGGTGATGGTCGGATTCTCGACGGGCTCGACGTCGGGCAGCGGCCCGTCGGGGTCATAGGCCGACAGGTCGACGCCCCACACCTGCTCGAGGAACGCGATCGCGGTCGGGCCGCTGACCTGCTGCTCGCGGATGTGGCGGGCGTTGTCGGCCGCCTCGGCGGGGGTGTCGCCCAACGCGAACGTCGCACCGGGCAGCACCTTGAGCTGCTCGGGGTCGCGCCCGTGGGCGGCGGCGCGGCTCTTCACGTCGGCGTAGTAGCGCTGCCCCGCCTCGAGCGACCCGTGCAGCGTGAACAGGGCGTCGGCGTGCTTGGCGCCGAAGTCCCGGCCGTCGCTGGAGTCGCCGGCCTGCAGCAGCACCGGGTGGCCCTGCGGCCCGGCGGGCAGCGAGGCCACACCGCGCACGTCGAATTGCCGACCGTGATGCTCGACGACGCCGATGCGCGCGGGATCGGCGTAGGTTCCGGCGTCGACGTCGGCGATCACCGCGCCGGGTGACCAGCTGTCCCAGAACTTTCGGGCCACGGTGATGAATTCCTCGGCCCGGCGGTATCGGTCGGCGTGGGCGAGGAATCCGCCGCGGCGGAAGTTCTCCCCGGTGAACGCGTCGGAGGAGGTGACCATGTTCCAGGCCGCGCGCCCGTCCGAGAGGTGGTCCAGCGTCGCGAATTGCCTTGCCACCTCGTAGGGTTCGTTGAAGGTGGTGTTGATGGTGCCGGCCAGTCCGAGGCGTTCGGTGACCGCGGCGAGCGCGGCCAGCACGGTGAAGGTGTCCGGTCTGCCGACGACGTCGAGGTCGTGGATCTTGCCGCGATGCTCGCGCAGCCGCAGACCCTCGGCCAGGAAGAAGAAGTCGAACAGTCCCCGCTCGGCGGTCCGGGCGAGATGCACGAACGATTCGAACGCGATCTGGCTGCCCGCGCTCGGATCGGACCACACCGTGGTGTTGTTCACCCCGGGGAAGTGGGCGCCCAGATGTATCTGCTTGCGGCGACGTGCTTTTCGCGTGGTCATCCGGTGAGCCCCCAGCGTTTGGCGATCAGTTCGTGCGAGCGCAGCCGGTCGGCGTGCCGATGCGTCACCGAGGTGATCACCAGCTCGTCGGCGCCGCTGACCCGGCGCAGCACCTCGAGCCGGTCGGCCACCTCGTCGGGGTTGCCGACGAATTGTGTTGCGGTGCGGTCGGCCACCAGCGCCCGCTGCTCCTCGGTCAACGGATCGCACAGGTCCGGGTCCGGGTAGGGGATCGCGCCCTGGCCGCTGCGGATGGAATACACCCAGTGGCCGTAGCTGGACGCGAGATGGCGCGCGGTGGCGCTGTCCTCGGCGACCACAACGTCGGCCGACACCACCACGTAGGGCCGCGCCAGCCGGGCGGACGGCCGAAAAGCATTGCGGTAGGCCTCGATTGCGTCGAGCGCGGTGCCCGGGGTGATGTGGTAACTCGCGACGAACGGAAGCCCGCGGGCCCCGGCGACCTCGGCGCTCTGGCCGCGGGTGCTGCCGAAGATCCACGGCGTCAGCTCGGCGTGCTCGCCCGGCACCACCTGCAGCCGATGGCCGTTGACGGCATAGCTGCCGTCCAGCATCGCCTCGATGTCGGCGATCTGTTCGCCGAAGTCCGCGGGTTGTGCGCACGGCGGGGCCAGGACCGACGACTGCGCCCGGATCCGTTCGCTTTTCATCAGCGCCGTCTGGTCGAAGGGGGTGGGGATGACCAGCCCGTCCGTCTCCCGCCACGGCCGGGCCTCGGGCGGGGAGGCCGCGGCCGACGACGCGGCCGCCTCGGCGCGACGCTGCCCGGATCGGCCCAGCCCCATGTCGATTCGGCCGGGATACAGCGCGTCGAGAATGCCGAAGTTCTCCACCACGGCGACCGCGGTGGTGTGGCCGATCTGCACCGCGGCCGTCCCGACCCGGATGCGCGACGTGGCCGCGGCGATCTGGCCGATCAGCGTCACCGGTGCGGAGCTGGCCACCGCGACGAAATGGTGCTCGGCGAGCCAGTACCGGTGATAGCCCCAGCGCTCGGCGTGCCGGGCCAGGTCGATGGTGTTGCGCAGCGCGGTCGCGGCGTCGCAGCCCGCGCTGATCGGCGCGAGGTCCAGGATCGACAGCGGAGTCACGGTCATGACGCCGCCGTCGCGTAGCGGTTCGGGGCGGGCGCCAATCCCAGCCGCTCGCGCAGCGTCTCGCCGTCGCGGTAGCCGGTGCGGAAACGGCCGGCCCGCTGCAGCCGCGGCACCAGGTCGTCGACGATCGCGGGCAGGTCCAGCGCGTTGACCGCCGGCCGCAGCCGCACCCCGTCGACGCCCGCGTCCTGCCAGGCGACCACGAGTTCCGCCAAATCCGTTGCGCTGCCCGCGAATACCCGGGCGTCCGACGAGATGGCCGCCGCGGCGGCCAGCGGATGCCCGACCAACGACACCACCAGGTCCGCGTACACCCGGATCGCCCGGCCCGCGGCCCGTCGCGCCCGGTCGACCTCGGCCAGGATCGCCCGCAGGGAGTCGTCTTCGCGAGGCGTGACGAAGACCAGATCGGCATTGGCGGCGGCGAATTCGTACACCGGGGGCGTGTGCGCCAGCGCCGCCACCACCGGCTGGCCCTGCGGTGGCCGCGGGGTGATGGACGGGCCCTTGACCGAGAAGTACTTGCCGGCGAAGTCGATGTAGTGCAGCTTGTCGCGGTCGATATAGCGACCGGTGGCGACATCGCGGATGACGGCGTCGTCTTCCCAGCTGTCCCAGAGCCGGCGCGCCACCTCCACGGCGTCGGCCGCCTCGTCGAACAGCTCGTCCACCCCGGGGACCGCCCGCCGCCCGAACAACGCCGCTTCCTGCTCGGTCGCGCTCACCCGCACCTGCCAGCCGGCCCGGCCGTGCGAGATATGGTCAAGCGTGGCAATCGCTTTCGACACGTGGAACGGCTCGGTATGGGTGACCGTCGCCACGGGAATCAGGCCGATGTGTTCGGTGATCGGCGCTACCCGGGCCGCCACCAGGGTGGCGTCGGCGCGTCCCACCAGTCGCCGCGGCGAGATCTCGGCCCGGCGGCCCGGCTGCGCGTCCAGGCTGTCGTCGATGGTCAGGAAATCCAGCAGTCCGCGTTCGGCGGTGCGGGCCAGCGCCGCCCAGTATCGGCCGCTGAATTGCCCGCCGCCGGTGGCGTTGTGCGCGAACGCGTATCGCCACGCCTGGGGGTGCCAGCCGTACCCGTCCAGCGCCACGGCCAGGTGCAGCTCGGTCATGACCGACCCCGGAAACGTGTCAACGGCTCACCTTCGCGTTGTGTCGATAACTCACTGTGCAACGCTGGGCGCGGCAATGCATTCCGGCACCGGGTTAAGTTCAGCCTGAGTAATACTTCGCCGAGCTCAGCCGGGGTGAAACGCCACCATCCGGGTTAGGTGCAGCGTGGGCGAATGGCGTGCGCATGACTCGGATGCCCCAACGGGCAAAAGCGTTACGGCGAAGGGCCTTTGGCGGCTCACGCTCAGATGGAAAAGTCCTCGCCGTACCAGACGCCCGCTTCGGGCGGACGGATGACCCGACCGGTCTGTGATCCGTCGACCTTCGCCTCGAGCTTGGTCACCCGGGTCAGCAGCGATTGCAGGCTGACCCCGACCAGATCGGGCATCAGCGAGTCGTCCGGACCGCCGGGGCCGGGATGGGTGCGGGCGATGACCTGCCCGGGCACGCCCACCACCACAGCGCTGGAGGGCACCTCCTTGACCACCACGGCGTTGGCGCCGATGCGGCTGTCGTCGCCGATTTTGATGGCGCCCAAGACTTTTGCCCCGGCCCCGATGATCACCCGGTCGCCGATGGTCGGATGACGCTTGCCGGTGTCGCGGCCGCTGCCGCCGAGGGTGACACCGTGGTAGATGGTCACGTCCTCGCCGACCTCGGCGGTTTCCCCGATCACCACCCCCGTCGCGTGATCGATGAACAGCCCCGGCCCCAGCACGGCGCCGGGGTGGATCTCGACGCCGGTCAGGATCCGGGTGATCTCGGCGCAGATCCGCGCGGCCAGCCGGGCGCCGCGCCGCCACAGCCAGTGGTTGACGCGGTGACCCCAGATGGCGTGCACGCCCGGGTAGGCGAAGATCACCTGCAGCGTGGTCGGAGCGGCCGGATCGCGCTCCCGGGCCGCCCTGATGTCACGACGGATGGCTGCCAGCATGCTAATCGGCCAGGTCGGCGAACAGCGGCGTGCTCAGGTACCGCTCACCGAAGTCGGGGAGCACGACGACCACCAGCTTGCCGGCGTTCTCGGGCCGGCGGGCCACTTGCAGGGCGGCCACCAGCGCCGCGCCCGAGGAGATGCCGACCAGCAGCCCCTCCTCGGCGGCCAGCCGGCGGGCCAGCGCGATCGACTCCTCGTTGCCGACGGCGATGACCTCGTCGACCAGATCCATGGCAAGCACCGGTGGCACGAACCCGGCGCCGAGACCCTGGATCGGATGCGACCCCTTCTGGCCGCCGGACAACACCGGCGACGCGGCCGGCTCCACGGCGATGAACTGCGCCGACGGCTTGCGTTCCTTGATGACTTGGGCGACACCGGTGATGGTGCCGCCGGTGCCGACGCCGGCGACGAAGATGTCGACCTTGCCGTCGGTGTCGCGCCACACTTCCTCCGCGGTGGTGCTGCGGTGAATCGCCGGGTTGGCCGGGTTCTCGAACTGCTGCGGCACGAAATACCGGTCGTCGCTCTTGGCCAATTCCTCGGCCTTGGCGATCGCGCCCGGCATGCCGTCGGCGCCCGGCGTCAGCACGATCTCGGCGCCCAAGGCGCGCAACAACATTCGCCGCTCCACGCTCATTGTCTCCGGCATGGTGAGCACGCAGCGGTAGCCGCGCGCCGCGGCCACCAGCGCCAGCGCGATACCGGTGTTGCCGCTCGTCGGCTCGAGAATGATGGTGTCCGGTTTGATCAGGCCCGCCTGCTCGGCCGCATCGATCATGGCCACCCCGATACGGTCCTTCACGCTGTTGCCCGGGTTGAAGAATTCCAACTTGGCGACGACGTCGGCGACCGCACCTTCGGTGACCCGGTTCAACCGGACCAGCGGGGTGTTTCCGATCAGCTGCGTGACGTTCTCGGCGATGCTCATCTACCTTTTGTCTCCCACGATGTAGGACCAGGCCTCGTCGGCCTGCCAGCTAATATCGAACTCTATGGCCATCTCGGTGGGGATGGCTAGCGCAACGGGGGTAAACCGTTGCGACGCTTCGTCCAGCGCCACCCCGGTGAGCACGCGTCCATGCAGATCGCCAACGGTTTTCGCGGTCAGCGTTATTCCCGAGCCGCCCGGCGCCTCACGTATATAGAAGTCCGTGCCCGGTTCGACGACCTGCCCGACGGCGAAACCGTCGGCGTCCACCAGTTGGTGGCCGTCGTCGGCGCTGAGCAGCAGCGGGATTCGCACCCGGAAGGGTCCGATCAGCCCGGCATCCGCGGTGGCGTGCCGGTCGTCGAGCAGCAGGGCGTCGTCGGCGTGGTGGTCGGCGCGTCCCGCCTGCGCGAGCAGGTAGTTGTACAGGTGCACGACCTTGTCGGCGTTGCGGTAGTGGCGGGCGCCGGTGAGCCGGAAGTTGACGTGCTCGATGGTGGGCGTGGCCGTCTCCGACGTTGCCACCAGCCGGTAGTAGCGGTAGCCGCGCCCGCCGCGGCCGTGACTGCTCGACGACAGCGTGCTGCCCTCGCCCAGCGTGCGCTGGTAGCGCCGCTGTCCGGGCCCCAACCTCAGGTGCGAACCCGAAACATCCTGCCACACAACACCATTGGTGGATTTCTGCAGTTTCAATGTGGCGTCGCCCGCCGACGAGCTCCACACCGAGTAGCCGCCGAGCTGAGGTTGGCCGTCGAATTCGAAGGTGAGCACCGGTCCGGGCGCCCGGTGCACCGCGATGGGGACGTTGAGCGGTCGGGTGTCCAGGGCCAGGCCGTTGGTGAAGAACCAGATCGCCGCCTGCGTCGCGGCGATCGCCTCGTGTTCGGTGATGTTGGCCGGCCCGAGCGGATAGCCGGCGTCGCGCACCTGCCGGCTCAGCTCGGCGGTGGAGCGCAGCGGAAACGAGTTGCGCAGGATCCAGTCGACCTTGGCCTCGTGCCGCGACGTGCGCAGATGCGGCAGCGCGGACCAGGTGTCGACCCGGTAGCGGGACGGATGCGCCGGGGCGATGCCGGCGAAATCCAGCGAATAGGCGTGCACGTTCGGGTTGAGCCGGATCAGATCGGTGCGGGCCCAGCTGCCGTCGGCGAACACCACCCGGTCGACGGTGTGCGAATACGTGCCGCCGCGGTAGCGGGTCATCCGATTGAGCGCGGTGGCCGGTCGCACCACGCAGCGCCGGCGGGTGGCCACCGGCGCCAGGGCGCGGTCGGGCTCGGACAATATGGTCATGAGTCGTTGATCTTCCTGAAAAAGGCTTTCCATCGGCCCGCATCGTCGCAGCGCCGGACAGCGCCGGCGACACCGCCCGGGCAGGGGCGAGCGCGGGGATTTCTACAGCGTCAGAGGGCTTGCGGAAATCAACGACAACAACAGCAACAACAGGCCACGACGAGGCAGCGCGACGGGGCAAAGCGCGGCTGTAGGCGGTGTTGCATGTCACCACTATAGGTCATCGCACTTGGCCGTTTGTTCGGCTCAGCCCGGCTGTAAGTCTTGGGCGGCGGCGACCGGCTGGCCTAATGTCGGGACTCGTTGAGTCACCGACCACCGCGGGCCGGCGGACTCGGCGCGGCGGAGGGATGCACGGCACGCCGAGCGACGACGCACAACACCGGCTCGGCGCGCGGCCCCGGCCCCGATGGGGCACGATGAATCCACCGATCCGGGCCGCATTTTTCGACCACGCACGAAAGGACTCTCAATGAAGATGTCAAGCCGCCGACTTGGTGATCGGGGGTGATTCGGGTTGCCAGGTGCGGTTGTCACGGATGAGGGCGTAAAGGACGTTGGTACGGCGTCGCGCCAGGCAGA
>NZ_JACKSY010000039.1:0-4501 GCF_025821985.1 Mycobacterium timonense
CCGCGGCGGCCTTCTCCTCGGCACTGTATCGACGCGTCGTGGGTTTCCCGGGCGACTGTTCCTTCGGCATACCTGCATCCTCGTTTCCAAGGTCAGGAGCCTCCGGGATTTCCAGGGCGTTTCAACCCCCAGGAGCGCCTCAACAAGGAGATCCGCCGGCGCACCGACGTCGTCGGCGGCTCGGTACTCGTTGAGGCCCACGACGAATGGCAGGTCGCCGACAAGCGCTACCTCTCCGAGACCAGCCTCGCTCTGCTCGACGTCAGTGACCAAAGTGCCGAAACCATTGCCCCCACAGCCGCTCTCACGGCATAGTGGCTACCACAGAGCCACACGCGGACACGCGACCGCTCTTACACCACTCCACGGGACGTGACCCCGTCCATCGAAAGATGGTCAGGCGCGTCGTGACGGTTTGGTCAAACCGCGCCTCTCTCCAACCATGGACCCGAAACGTCTCATCAAGCTCCTTGGCTATGACCGTCTTGTTTCCACCAGGTGTAGTGAGCTTGTCCAGGTTCAGTTCGAAGCCGTCGAGCACTTCCACGATGTCGGCGAACGCTTCAGGACTAGTTGCCAACAACACCCCTGCCGCATTGCGGGTCTCAGCAATGTCGTACCTATCTAGGATGCTCTGCGGCATGACATTTTTCCAGGACTCAGTGAGCTGCACGCAGCTCAGTCCATCACACATGGACAACCTGTTGGGTGAATCTCCTCCCCGCCACGCCGAGGATAAATGGATCTCATATCAGATCCATTTGTTAGGCTCTGCGCCATGACCGAGATGGCGACGCCGCTACGACCCGAGTCCGATACCCCGCCCCTGCCTGAGACCGTCGGCGGATTCAAGACTGTACTAGCTGACCCACCGTGGCGGTTCACCAATCGCACTGGCAAAGTCGCCCCTGAGCATCGGCGCCTGGACCGTTACAGCACGATGAGCCTTGAAGCCATCAAGCGAATCCCCGTATCTGAATGTGTTGCCAAGGACGCACACCTCTACCTGTGGGTGCCCAACGCTCTTTTACCGGATGGTATAGATGTCATGGAGGCGTGGGGCTTTCGCTACGTTTCCAATATCATTTGGGCGAAGCGACGGAAAGACGGCGGTCCCGATGGGCGCGGAGTCGGCTTCTATTTTCGCAACGTGACCGAGATTCTTCTGTTTGGAGTTCGCGGCTCAATGCGGACGCTGAGCCCCGCACGTTCACAAGTAAACATGATTGAGACGCGCAAGAGGGAGCACTCACGGAAACCCGATGAGCAATACCCACTCATTGAATCTTGCAGTCCTGGACCTTATTTGGAGCTATTCAATCGGCACCCGCGTAAGAACTGGACATTATGGGGGGACGAAGCCGACGAGGAAGTGACCCCACGCGGACAAGTACACAAAGGCTATACGGGCGGTCCGATGCTCACCCCCGTACTGGAACCACACGAACGATTGACCCCTGGAGCGCAAGACGTCGTAGGTCACAACCTACGCGCCGAGTACGAAAAGGGCACTAGCATAAGGGAATTAGCTTCTCAGACTGGATACAGCATCCGCCGGGTTCGTACCCTACTTACCCAAGCTGGCACTGAGATTCGCGCCCCTGGGAAGCACCAATAGTGGAGCTGCCTACAAGCGTGCGACCAGACCGCGAGCGATAGCCGTAGCGGTAGCTGGCGCATTGTTGTGGAGCGTAAAGCCGCCCTGGTTCGGTTGCATGAGCCGCGACGGGCGATAGTAGCGAGTGACTGAACGTAGCACCCGCTTGCGGTGACCGACTTGGACCACGCCGAGGTCTAGGACTTCGATACGGCTGTAGTCTGACCGCAACACCTCAACCCGCACGGGTACGCGGTGAATCACCCTGTCTACAAGCGGCTTACGCATGTCACGTTTCGGTTCAGGAATGGTTACCGCAGGTCAAGTCCCGGGAAGTGGTGTAGTGCTGCGTGATCCGGCATCTTCCCCGACCGCAACGCACTGATCCGCCTCGTCGGTGCCGTACTGGCCGAACAACACGACGAATGGGCCGAGTCCCGGCGCTACCTCGGCCTCGACGTGCTGAGCAAATCACGCGCCGTCAACGACACCGCAACAGAACAGGAGGACACCCCGGCGGCACTGACCGCCTGAACCATCAAATCGAAGAATCACGCGACGACGTCGTACACCACGTCCCTGGACTTGACCCGCCACTCCGTCGTATCGACGGGGCAATGGTTAACCATGCGCGTGTCGCGGCATGGTTAACCATGATGCGCGTGGGACGATTCCCAGCAGTCACACCTGCTGAAAGGAGGTTCCATGCGCTGAGGCCGCCCATGCCGCGGCAGTCGAACTCCTGGCCAACGGCCATCATCTGCGAGCGCCCATCGATGCACACGCCGCATTCGAATCAGGTGTTCTCGTAACACTTTTCACGCGGATTTCCCACTAGAACGACGCAAGCCCCCGGCGGCTACCGAGGGCTACGTCGGAGTCGAGCTGTCACTCGACCCTTGGGTTTGTCATGCGTGCCATCCCCCTAGGAAGGGACTGTCTGATGACACGTCTCAGGATACTGCATGTCTGCGTGCAGATCTTGGTACATCGAGCCGACACGCGGCGGATCTGTCGATGATGTCCGCGATACGCGTCCGCACCGCTAGCTCGCTATCTGACCGGCCTGCGCCGTTCGGCGCAATCGATGGCGGAAACGTATGCCGCCCAACTAGATCCCTGACATCACACAGGAACCGCACATCCCGGGCAATCCAGCCTGCCGGCAACCCCACTGCGTCCACAGATCGGCGAACGTTCCGCGGCACAGTCCCTGCCGCGCGAGAGGGGGCGCCCGTGATGGCCTAAGCCGTGCAGAGCCCACCAGCGACTATTCGAGCGAGTGGGCCAACGCCAGAAATCGTGAAAATCGGTGTGGGCCAACCACTGTGACATGACGAAGGCCCCGCTCGAAAGCGGGGCCGCGTCAAGGGTTCGATCTGAGTTGGCGCTCAGATCCAGGTCCGCACCCCGTGCCCCTTGGAAGGGACGATGTCGTATCAGGACTCGTCTCACGGTAGTGCATACCCTCGACACCGTCTAGGCACCGCGCGAAACCGTGATCTCAGAATTGGCTCGGCCCCGAGCCCGCTTGGGCGAGCCGCAGGCGACTACGCCGAACACTGCCAATCGACTGCGGTCCAACAGCGGTTGCGCCGCATCAGGAACCGCGAGCAACGGCGGAACTGGGTGCAGCGCGCCGGCGAGACTGCCCCGTCGACGCCGATGTGGACGTCGCGCGCCGGCTGGATCGGCGGCGTCGAAGCATGGGCGCAAAGCAATGAACTAGAGGCTGTGTGTGCTTCGACGAACGTCTCGATCACCAGCTCGACACTGGCTGCCGTGGCGAGGGCCTGGGCGCAGTTCGCCGACCACGGCACCGGCCGCAATGCAGCGGTGACGCGAGTACGGGTGGCGGAAGCGGCCGGCTGCGACCCCAGGACGGTTACCAGGGCGTGGAAGGTTCTGGGCGCGGCCGGTTGGGCGGTGGAAGCAGCGCGCGGCCACGGGTCCAGTTCGACGGCAAGCTGTGGCAACCGGCCCTCGATCTGGCATCTGGTGAGCCGCAAAGTGGAGTCCACAGAGATCGGCCGGCCTGTGGAGTTTGTCCACCTACCGCCATCCCGAAGGGATAGGCGGTTAAGTCCAGTAAGTTCGAACTCACCAAAGGCGCGCGCGGGCGCGCCCGCCAAGAAAGTTCATCCCCCTACGAAGAAAAACAAACCCCCGACACGGACTGCGCCGCGGCCGTTGGCCTTGCAGCGCCTTGCGGCCGAGCTCGTCACCCCGGCCGGTCGTCGTGACCCATTGTGTCGGGGCCTTGATCAAGGACATATCGGGGCAATCTGCGATGCAATCTCGTCAGCTGGGATCGACCCGGCTGTCTGGTCAGCTCGCGCCGTCACCGAAGCACTCAACCGCGATATGCGGGCCCGAGGATGGTCATGGCCGAACGAAATCACCAGCCCAGGGGCGTTCTTGGCATCGAGACTGCGGCTCTTGCCGAAACGGCTCTACGAAGGCACTCCACAAGGCCGCACAACCGCGGGCACGGACGAGACCACGGCCGTC
Source organism: Mycobacterium timonense (assembly GCF_025821985.1). Taxonomy (NCBI): domain Bacteria; kingdom Bacillati; phylum Actinomycetota; class Actinomycetes; order Mycobacteriales; family Mycobacteriaceae; genus Mycobacterium; species Mycobacterium timonense. The sequence continues at coordinate 4,109 of NZ_JACKSY010000039.1, forward strand.
CGCCCGATCAGTTCCGCCACCGCCGACCCCAGTGGTGTGAGCGACCGACTCACCGTTGTCACGCAGGGAGCGCCAACCGGATTGGGCCGAACAACGGCTGTCCGTGTCGCTGCAGCTTCAGGAGAGTTTTGCGTGGTGTGTTGCGGCCCTCACCCAGTGCGCCGGCCATTCCTGCCGACTCACCGGGCATACGTCTGCGATCGCTGCTGGGAGCAGCACGCCGAGCCAGCCGTCGCCGGACAGTGATGAGGTCTCAAGCTGCAACGCAGGGTTGCGAACTGTTCGGCGATTCGTGAGTAAACGTGATCGAATGTGTGTTTTAGTGAGTGGGTGAAGTTGGCGGAGTGGGCGCGTGCGAATGGTGTGCATCCGCAGACTGCGTATCGGTGGTTT
>NZ_JACKSY010000039.1:4509-4864 GCF_025821985.1 Mycobacterium timonense
CGTCTGGGGAATCCGGCCACACGGTGGTGTATGCGCGGGTGTCCTCGCATGATCAGCGCGCCGATCTGGACCGGCAGGTCGCCCGCTTGGCGGATTGGGCGACCTCGAACGGTCACGTGATCGGCGAAGGTGGTGACCGAGGTCGGGTCGGGCCTGAACGGCAAGCGCCCCAAGCTGCGCCGGATTTTGTCGGACCCGTCTGTTTCAGTGGTGATCGTGGAGCACCGTGATCGGTTGGCTCGCTTCGGGGTGGAGCACCTGGAAGCGGCGTTGTCGGCGCAGGGCCGCCGGATCGTGGTGGCCGACCGGGGCGAGACTGTCGATGATTTGGTGCGCGACATGATCGAGGTGCTGA
>NZ_JACKSY010000040.1:0-103985 GCF_025821985.1 Mycobacterium timonense
GGGCGGCCAGTCCTTTCAAGCCGCACCATCAGGCCGGCAAGAGCGATGCAGCCTCACCCGCCCCACCCGGGGTCACAGCACAACGTAACAACACGAAGTAACTGCACCTACGAACTTAAGGATCACGATGACGTCGGCTCAAAATGAGTCTCAAGCACTTGGTGATCTGGCTGCCAGGCAACTCGCCAACGCAACCAAGACCGTCCCCCAGCTCTCGACGATCACGCCGCGCTGGCTGCTGCACCTGCTGAACTGGGTTCCGGTGGAGGCGGGCATCTACCGGGTGAACCGGGTGGTCAATCCCGAGCAGGTCGCCATCAAGGCCGAGGCCGGCGCCGGCAGTGAAGAGCCGCTACCGCAGACCTATGTGGACTACGAGACCAGCCCGCGCGAGTACACGCTGCGCAGCATTTCCACGCTGGTCGACATCCACACCCGGGTCTCCGACCTGTACTCGAGCCCGCACGACCAGATCGCCCAGCAGCTGCGGCTGACCATCGAGACCATCAAGGAGCGCCAGGAGCTGGAGCTGATCAACAGCCCCGAGTATGGGCTGCTGGCCCAGGCGACGCCGGAGCAGACGATCCAGACGCTGGCCGGGGCTCCCACGCCCGACGACCTCGACGCGCTGATCACCAAGGTGTGGAAGACGCCCAGTTTCTTCCTGACCCACCCGCTGGGCATCGCGGCGTTCGGGCGCGAGGCCACCTACCGGGGGGTGCCGCCGCCGGTGGTGAGCCTGTTCGGCGCCCAGTTCATCACCTGGCGCGGTATTCCGCTGATCCCGTCGGACAAGGTGCCGGTAGAGGACGGCAAGACGAAGTTCATCCTGGTCCGCACCGGCGAGGAACGTCAGGGCGTCGTCGGGCTGTTCCAGCCCGGCCTGGTCGGGGAGCAGGCGCCGGGGCTGTCGGTGCGGTTCACCGGCATCAACCAGTCGGCGATCGCGACCTACCTGGTCACGCTGTACACCTCCCTGGCCGTCCTGACCGATGACGCGCTCGCCGTGCTCGACGACGTCGCGGTGGATCAGTTCCATGAGTACAAGTGAGTACCGAGCGGTAGACGCCGAAAGCGACCTGCCCATCAGCGCCGCGGAACTCGCCGCGCTGGCCAGCCAGCTGTATGCGGCCAGCATCCGCCCGGGCCCCGACAGCCCGCCGCAGCAGGCGCCGGTGGCACCTCGCGGCAGCGTGCCGGACGCCACGGCGGCAACCTCGGCCGGGCGGACCGCCGCCGGCACGGCCGACGTGTACCCGGGACCGGTTCCGCAGGTCGGTGGGCGCGACGTCTACCTGCCGCCCCCGGCGTCTCCCGCCCCCGAAGCACCCCCGCAGGCGGCGCCGCCCGCCCCGCGCGGCAGCGCGCCGGACGCCACGGCGGCCACGTCGGCCGGGCGGGCGGCCGCCGGCACCAGCGACGTGTATTCGTCATGGGTGCCGCAGCTGGGGGTCGCCGACATCTATCTCGGGGCTCCGACGCCCGCCGGGCCGGAGGCGCCGCCGCAGAGCGCGCCGCCCGCCCCCCGCGGCCAGGTGCCCGACACGACCGCCGCGGCCACCGCCTACGGCGCCGACCTGAGCGCGTTCGCGGTGCCCACCGGCATCGTGTCCACCGCGCCCGGTGTGCAGGCCGGGACGGCGCCGCCCGTCCCCCTCGTGCCGCGGGCCGCGACGGCGCCGTCGTGGCTGCCCGAGGCGCCCTCGGTCGCCGACCTGGGCTGGTCCGACGCACCCGCACCCGATGCGCCGGCCGGCGACGAGCATGACTACCACTTCCTGACCAAAACCGATCCGGTGCCGCAGTTTCGCGACGAGCACGAGGTTTTCGACGTCGCCGCGATTCGCTCGGACTTCCCGATCCTGAAGGAGACGGTCAACGGAAAACCGTTGATCTGGTTCGACAATGCGGCGACGACGCAGAAGCCGCAGGTGGTCATCGACCGGCTGTCGCACTTCTACGCCCACGAGAACTCGAACATTCACCGCGCCGCACACGAATTGGCGGCCCGCGCCACCGACGCCTATGAGGAGGCCCGCGACACCGTCGCCGAGTTCATCGGCGCGCCCAGCTCGGACAACATCGTGTTCGTGCGGGGCACCACCGAGGCGATCAACCTGGTGGCCCACGCGTGGGGCGCCAAGCATCTGCAGCCCGGCGACGAGATCGTCATCACCCACCTGGAGCACCACGCGAACATCGTTCCCTGGCAGCTGATTTCGCAAAAGACCGGTGCCATCCTGAAGGTGGCGCCGATCGACGACGCGGGCAACCTGCTGCTGAGCGAATTCGAGGAGCTGCTGGGCCCGCGGACCAAGCTGGTCGCGGCCAGCCACGTGTCGAACGCCCTGGGCACCGTGGTGCCGGTGGACAAGATCGTCGAGTTGGGTCACCGCTACGGCGCCCGGGTGCTGATCGACGGCGCCCAGTCCATCCAGCACATCCCGATCGACGTCGCCGAACTCGGCGCCGACTTCTTCGTCTTCTCCGGCCATAAGATCTACGGCCCCACCGGGATTGGTGCGCTCTACGGCACCGAGGAGGCGCTCACCGAGACCCCGCCGTGGCAGGGCGGCGGCCACATGATCGCCGACGTCACCCTGGAACGCTCGCTGTACCAGGGGCCGCCGACGAAGTTCGAGGCCGGCACCGGCAACATCGCCGACGCCGTCGGGCTGACCGAGGCGCTGCGCTACGTGCAACGGTTGGGCGTCGAGCGGATCGCCGCCTACGAGCACGCCCTGCTGGAGTACGCGACACCGCGGTTGGCCGACATCCCCGGGGTCCGCCTGATCGGGACCGCGCAGGAGAAGGCCAGCGTGTTGTCCTTCGTGCTGGCGGGCCACGAACCGCTCGAGGTGGGCAAGGCGCTCAACGCCGAGGGCATCGCGGTGCGCGCGGGCCACCACTGCGCCCAGCCGGCCCTGCGCCGACTGGGACTCGAGGCCACCGTGCGCCCGTCGTTCGCCTTCTACAACACGTTCGAGGAGATCGACGTGTTCCTGCGCGCGGTGCGCCGGATCGCCGAGGGCGGCGCCAACGTCGGCTGAACCGCCGGCCGGGCGGTTAAACCCTAAGTGGTTACGCCCCAACCAAATACGCGCGAGGTCAGCAGCACGATGCCCAGCGAGACGGTGGCGACCACGGTCAACCCGATGACCGCGACCACCAGCGGGCGCCACCCGGTGCGGGCGATCTGGCGGATGTCGGTGTTGAGCCCCACCCCGGCAAAGGTCAGCAGGAACGCCCATTTCGACACGTTGGCGAGGTTGGCGGTCTGGCCCTTGGTCAGCCAGCCCGCGGTGGCGATCGCCGAGACCACCAGGAAGCCCAGCACGAACTTCGGGAATTTGGCCCAGATGAAGGCGGCCTTGGCCCGAACCCCCGGGGCGATCTCGTCGGCCTGCCCGCGGCCCGCCCAGAACAGCGCGAAACCCAGCACCACGAAACCGATCAGCGCGTTGCGGGTCGACTTGACCAGCACCGCGATCTTGCCGGCGTGCTCGGAGTACAGGTATCCGGTGGCGGTGGTCTCGGCGGTGTTGTCCACCGAAAGCCCTGCCCACAAACCGAATTCGTGATCGGTCAGCCCGATCGCATGCCCTAGCGGCGGCAACACGAACAGCGACACCGCGCCCAACGCCAGAATCGCGGCGATCGCGTAGCTGACGTCGGAGTTACGCGCGCGGATCGCGCCCTTGGCCGCCACGATGGCTGACACCCCGCAGATGGACGTGCCGATCGCCAACAGCGAACCGAGCTTGCCCGACAACCCGAACCAGCGGGCCACGGCGATGATGATCGTCCCGGCGATGGTCATGTCCACCAGGATCTGCACCAGGCTGATCCCGCCCAGCTTGGCGATGTCGCCCAACACGAATCGCGAACCGAGCGCCACGATCCCGGCCTTCAGCCAGAATTCGTAGGTCAGCACGCCGGGCCGAAAGATCGGGTGCAGCCCGACGGTGTTGGTGATCACCAGCCCGATCACGATGGCCCACAACACATATTCGATGTCGGGCACCGTCCAGTGCTCGTGTTTGGCCAGCGCGTTCCACCAGATCTGGGCGTACTTGCCCAACACCCCCACGCCGATCAGCAGCAGGATGCCCGGCAGGTAGTCGAGCGGGCGGGTGCTGGTGAAGGTGGCGTCCGCTGTTTCGTCTGTTTCGTCGGGTGCGACGCGAACGGTGCTCACGCCGGTCACCACGGAATCTTCGGGAGCACGTCGGCCACCGCCAGCGCGACGATCACGCCCGCCACCGCGGTGGCCCACCAATCCACCGAAACCGACGCCAGCCGCGCCGCCCAGTCCTGCCCACGATCGGGCGCCTCGTGATCGCCGCGATTGTCACTCACCATGTCCGCTCCTCGAGCAACCGGTGGCGGCCCACGCGGGACGCCTGCTGACGGAATCGTGGCGGTCGCGCCCGCCGCATCCAAGCGATTGGCTCGGCCTGAATTTAGCTCCGCCGTATTTCAGGTCGGCAGACCGTATTTCTCCGCGTCGGCGCGGTAGCGGTCCACCCACTCGTCGGAGCGGTGGTCCGCCTGGCGCTCCAGCACCGGTTCGGGCGCCAGTTGTGGGTCGAGCCCCAACTGCTCGAGGATGGCGGCGACCACCTGAGTCAGGTTGCGCCACAACACCGGATACGGGATCTCCATGGGTTTGAGGTCCTCTTCGGCGAACCAATTGCGCCAGCCCTCTTCCTGGGCGCGCAGCATCGTCACGACGTGGGCGATCGCCCCGGCGTGATAGGTGGCGCGCGCGTCGCGCGCCGGGTCGGGCCGGCCCCGCCAGACCCGCGTCTGCACCGCCCGCCAGAACGACACCGCCTGCGAGACCACATCCGGCCGGTAGACGTGAATCAGCAGCGGCTCCTCGCCGATCACATCGCGGATGGCCGCCCGCAGCCCGTCGCCGCTGCGATCCGGCAGGTTCTTCGCACGGTCCAACAGCAGCGGGGTCTGGTTCCACATCAGCTTGCCGCCCCACACCCCGTTGGGGGTCCGGCCGACCGTGCGGATGTAGCTGCGCCAGATCTCGGGCGGAGCCAGGTCCGGCGTGCCCGCGTCCAGCGGATCGAGCAGGCTCAGGATCGACTCGTCGTCGACCCCGGCGAACCATTCCCGCGGCTGCGGCGCCTGGCTGGTGGACGGCAGGTACTGGAAGAACTCCTGAGGCTCGCCGGCCACGCCGGTGGCCCGCAGCGATTCGACCAGCAGCGTGCTGCCGCTGCGCTGCGACGCCAACACCAGGTATGACGACGGGCTGTTTGTCACCGGCAGAGTGTATCCACAACCGGCACTTCTTATTCCTCGACTTGATGCCCACCTGTTCCTGGACGGCCGAAGTTGTGGTCACGCCGACGCAAAACCTTGCCCACGACAGCGGTGCGGCGAATCCTGACGCTCGTCGTAGAAGCGTTGCGTGCAGCACTATTCCGGACGGCGGGTGAAACCATCCGTCCGGTCCCCGCCCACATTTCTTCTGGTTGATTGCAACCCTGACGGCGGACGAGGTCGTGGCCGTAGATTCGCTGAACTATGCGCGAAGCACACGTGAGTGCCGCATGTAAACAGCGCTGTTTGCTTGGGAGCCAGGTGATTACGAACGGATAAACCGTGTTACGAAATATGGGGGTCGGGTTGAGTCAGCGAATGAGCGGGCGAGCACCGTGAACGCGACCGCCATCGCCAAGCCCATGACGGCGCTCGGCCAATTCTTCTTGCTCAGCGCCGAGGCGCTGGCCGCCGCGGTTCGCGGGCCGTGGGCGTGGCGGGAAATTCTCGAACAGATCTGGTTCGTGGCACGGGTTTCCATTTTTCCGACCATCATGTTGTCGATTCCGTACACCGTGCTGATTGTTTTCGTGCTCAACATTCTGCTGGTGGAGATCGGCGCCGGCGACCTGTCCGGCGCGGGGGCCGGGCTGGCGTCGGTCACCCAAGTGGGGCCGGTCGTCACGGCGATGGTCGTTTCGGGCGCCGGATCGACCGCCATGTGCGCCGACCTGGGCGCGCGCACCATCCGCGAGGAAATCGACGCGATGAAGGTGATCGGCGTCAATCCCGTTCAGGCACTTGTGGTTCCGCGCATCATCGCGGCCACCTTCGTGGCGGTCATGCTTTACGCGGTGGTCGCCGTCACCGGATTGACGGGCAGCTACATCTTCGTGGTCTTCGTCCAGCACGTCACGCCGGGCGCCTTCGTCGCGGGCATGACGTTGGTCACCGGGCTGCCGCAGGTGGTGATCTCGCTGATCAAGGCGACCCTGTTCGGTCTGTCCGCGGGACTGATCGCCTGCTACAAGGGTCTATCGGTGGGCGGCGGCCCCACCGGCGTCGGCAACGCGGTGAACGAGACGGTGGTGTTCTCCTTCATGGCGCTGTTCTTCATCAACATTTTGACCACCGCGCTCGGGGTGAAGGTGACGGCCAAATGACCGAGATCGCCCGCGAGCCGTCGCGGTTCGCTGCGCTGGGGCCCAGGCTCGTCGAGTCGACCCGCAAGCTGGGGGAGCAGACCGTGTTCTACGGCCAATCCCTGACGGCCATTGCCGACGCGATACGGCGCTATCCCGGCGAGCTGTTGCGGCTGATCGCCGAGATGGGCATGGGCACAGGCGCGTTGGCGGTGATCGGCGGCACCGTCGGCATCATCGGCTTCCTCACCCTCACCACCGGAGCCTTGGTCGCGGTCCAGGGCTACGACACGCTGTCCAACATCGGCGTGGAGGCGTTGACCGGATTCCTCTCGGCGTTTTTGAACGTGCGGATGATCGCGCCCTGCACGGCGGGCCTGGCGCTGGCGGCCACGATCGGTGCCGGCGCGACAGCGCAATTGGGGGCGATGCGCATCAACGAGGAGATCGATGCGCTGGAAGTCATGGGCATCCGCGCCGTCACCTACCTGGCGTCGACCCGCATCATCGCCGGCATCCTGGTGGTCATCCCGCTCTACGCCGTCGCCGTCTTGATGTCGTTCATCGCGGCGAAGCTGCTCACCATCTACGTCTACGGCCAATCCAAAGGCGTCTACGAACACTACTTCTCCACCTTCCTGCGCCCGAACGACCTGTTGTGGTCGTTCTTCTCGGCGCTGGCGATGGCCACGGGTGTGATGGTGGTGCACACCTATTACGGGTTCACCGCGACCGGCGGCCCGGCGGGCGTGGGGGAGGCGGTCGGCCGGTCGGTGCGGTCGTCGATGATCGTCACCGCCTTTGTGTGCCTGATGATTTCGCTGTCCGTGTACGGGCAGTCCGGCAACTTCAACCTGTCGGGATAGCCGATGAGCAAACACAGCAGCAGCGGCCTCATCCGGCGCGGCGGAAACCAGCGCAACGGGATCGACCCCGTCTGGTGGGCGCCCACCCTGTTCATCGTCATCGGCGGACTGGTCGCGTTGACCGCGGCCTCCTTCTCCGGGAAGTTCGAGACCTTCGTCCCGCTCACGCTGGTGTCCGACCGGGCGGGACTGGTGATGGAGGACGGCGCCAAGGTCAAGTTGCGCGGTGTGCAGATCGGGCAGGTCGCCTCCATCGGCACCGACGTGAAGACCGCCCGGCTGCAGCTGAAGATCCAGCCGGGCCCGTTCCGATATCTGCCGAGCAACCTGGAAGCCGAGATCAAATCGACCACCGCCTTCGGCTCCAAATTCGTCGACCTGATCGTTCCCGAGCGGCCCAGCGCCAGCCCGCTCAAGCCGGGCGCGGTGCTGCGTTCACGCAACGTCACCGTCGAGGTGAACACCGTCTTCGAGAACCTGCAGGCGGTCGTCCAGGCGCTCGACCCGGCCAAGCTCAACGCCATCCTGTCCGCGTTCGCCCAGTCGGTGCGCGGCAAGGGCGAGCGGATCGGCGAAGCCATCACCGACGCCAATAGCCTTCTGCGCACCGTCAATTCACGCATGGACACCGTCGGTGAGGACTGGCGGCTGTTCGGGGCGACCACCGCCGTCTACTCCGACGCGGCGCAACACATCCTGTCGATTCTCGACTCGGCGAGCACCACCAGCAACACCATCACCGACAACCAGCGCTCGCTCGACTCGCTGCTGCTGTCGGCCGTCGGCTTCAGCCAGACCGGCATCAACGTCATCGGAGCCAACGAATCCAACATCGTGCGAGCGATGAACCTGCTCGATCCCACCATCGCGCTGATGCAGAAATACTCCCCGACCTACACCTGCCTGTTCCAGGGCGCCCAGTGGTACGTCGACCACGGCGGCCGAGATGCCCTGGGCGGCAACGGATATTCGGTGATCCTGGACGCCGCTCTGCTGTTCGGCGATGACCCGTACCGCTATCCCAAACACCTGCCCAAGGTCAACGCGACCGGCGGCCCCGGCGGCAGGCCCAGCTGTGGTTCGCTGCCCGACCCCAGCGCCAACTTCCCGGTGCGAGCCCTGGTCACCGACACCGGTTGGGGAGCCGCGCCGAACGAAATCCGTACCAACGTGGCCGCGGGTAACCCGTGGTGGGCCAACTGGTTCCCGACCACCAAGAACCCGCCCGAAGCGCCGCGCTACTTCTGGCGGGGAGGGCAGCCGCCGCCATGAGAAGGAAATTGTCGAGCATCGCCTGGCGGGTGGCGATCTTCACCGCGGTCTGCCTGCTGTTCACCTTCACCCTCATCGCGGTGTTCGGTCAGCTGCGCTTCGAGGACCGCACCGGCTACCAAGCGGTGTTCACCAACATCTCCGGCCTGAAGTCCGGCAACTTCGTGCGCATCGCCGGGGTGGAGGTCGGCAAGGTCGGCGATCTCACCCTGCACCGGGACGGCACCGTCACCGTCGGCTTCGCGGTCGACAAGGGCGTGCGGCTCAGCGAGGGCACCAAGGCGGTGGTGCGTTACGAAAACCTGATCGGCGACCGCTTTCTGGCGCTGGAGGAGGGCCCGGGCTCGCCGCGCCGGCTGCCGCCGGGCGCGACGATTCCGCTGGCGCGCACCTCGCCGGCGCTCGACCTGGACGCCCTGATCGGCGGGTTCCGTCCGCTGTTCCGGGCGCTGGACCCCGATCAGGTCAACGCCCTGTCCGGCCAATTGCTGCGCATCTTCCAGGGACAGGGCGGCACCCTGGCCTCGGTGCTGTCGCAGACCTCGATGCTGACCTCGACCCTGGCCGGGCGCAGCCAGCTCATCGGCGAGCTCATCACCAACCTGAACACCGTGTTGCGCACCTTCGCCACCCGCGACCACGAATTCTCCGACGGCCTGGACAAACTGGCGCAGTTGGTCGATGGGCTGGCCCAGCGCCGTGACGACATCTCCACCGGGCTCGCCTACATCAACGCGGCCGCCGGCTCCATCACCGACCTGCTCTCCCAGTCCCGCCAGCCCCTCAAAGACGTTGTGCAGCAAACGGATCGGATGTCCGGGCAGGTGCTCTCCGACCGCGACTACGTCGACAACCTGCTCAAGGAGCTGCCCGACATCTACCAGGTGCTGGCCCGCCAGGGCCTCAACGGCGACTACTTCGGCTTCTACTTCTGCGAAGTGCTGCTGAAGCTCAACGGCAAAGGCGGCAACCCGATCTTCGTCAAATTGCTGGGTCAGCCCAGCGGGCGGTGCACACCGAAATGACGTGGAAGCTACCCAAATCACCCGCCCCGCAACGGCCCTTGATGCTGGGCGTGCTGGGAACCGTCATCCTGGCCTGCGTCACCGTCGTCGCCTTCCAGTACAACAAGCTGCCGTTCATCAAGAACACCGACGACTACGCGGCCTACTTTTCCGAGGCCGGCGGCATCAAACCCGGCAACGCGGTGCGGGTTTCCGGCATGGGCGTGGGCCGGGTCTCGGACCTGCGCCTGGAAGGCACCAAGGTGCGGATCGGATTCACCGTCCGCAAGGGCGTCGTCCTGGGCGATCGCACCGAGGCGGCGATCAAAACCGAAACGATCCTGGGCGCCAAGATGTTGGAGCTGACCCCGCGCGGGGACGGGCGGCTCTCGGGCGTCATTCCACTGGAACGCACCACCTCGCCCTACGATCTGCCCGACGCCCTGGGCGATCTGACCACCACCATCAGCGGCCTGGACACCACCCAACTCTCCGCGGCCCTGACCACGCTGGCCGACACCCTCAAAGCCACACCAGAGAACCTCAAGCCCGCGCTGCAGGGCGTCGCCCGGTTCTCCGACACCCTCAACAGCCGCGACGCGCAGCTGCGCAGCCTGCTGGGCAACGCCAATCACGTCTCGGCGGTGCTGGGCCGGCGCAGCCAGCAGATCGCCGGGCTGGTGGCCAACTCCAACGCGCTGCTGGCCGCGCTGCTGGACGAACGGGATTCGCTGGATGCGTTGATGAACCACCTCACCGCGGTGTCGCATCAGATCAGCGGGCTGGTCAACGACAACCGAACCCAGCTCAAACCCGCGCTGGACAAGCTCAACGGTGTGCTCGAGATCCTGGACAACCGCAAGGAGGAGCTGCAGAAAACGCTACCCAAGTTCAAACGGTATGCGATGTCGTTCGGCGAATGCCTGGGCTCGGGGCCGTTTTTCAAGGCCTACGTGGCCAACCTGGTGCCCGGCCAGTTCGGTGGACCGGTGTTGGACGCGGACATGTACGACCGTTTCCTGGACCCCGATCAGAAGCTGCCCTCGGAGGTGGTGGATCCGCCGACGGGGACTCCGCCGGTGCCGCCGGAGAACGCGCCGGTGCCGCTGTGGTCGCAGCCGCCGTCGCCGCCGCCGTCCACGCCACCGGTGCGGACCATCCCGCCGCCCTCGCCCCACGAATTCGATCAGCCATGACCATCACTCGAGACACCCTGCGCAAGGCGACCGCGCTGAGCCTGGTCCTGACGCTGGCCGTGGCGAGCGTGCTGGTCGGCGGCAAGCTGTGGCGGGCCGTCGAAAAGAACAGCTACGCGGCGTATTTCGCGGAGACCAACGGCTTGTTCGTCGGCGACGAGGTCCGCATCCTCGGCGTCGCCGTCGGCGCGGTCGACAAGATCGAACCCCAATCCGCCGGCTCGAAAGTGACGTTCTCCGTCGACAAGAAGTACGCGATCCCCGCCGCTGCCCGCGCCGCCGTGCTGTCGCCATCGCTGGTGACCGCCCGGGCGATCCAGCTGGTGCCGGCATACTCCGGTGGGCCCACATTGAGCCCCGGCGCGGCGATCCCGCTGAGCCGCACCGCGGTTCCGGTGGAGTGGGACGATTTCCGCAAGCAGCTGGAGAAACTGACCGACGCGCTGCAGCCCACCACCGCGGGCGGGGTGAACTCGGTCGGCGAATTCGTCAACTCGGCCGCCGACAATCTCCGCGGCCAGGGGGACACCGCCCGCGACACGGTACTCAAGCTCTCCGAAGCGATTTCGGCGCTCGGTGACCACGCCGACGACATCTTCAGCACGGTGCGCAACCTGCAACTGCTGGTGTCCGCGCTGTACTCCCGCAGCGACCTGCTGGCCTCGTTCAACACCAACCTGGCCGCCGTGACGACCCTGCTGACCAACACCCCCAACGAGGTGGGCAGCGCGCTGAAGTCGCTGGACGGGGCGCTGACCGATGTGCGCGATTTCCTGGCGGAGAACCGCGAGGCGATGGGTGTCACGGTCGACCGCCTGGGCTCCATCACCACCGCGCTCAACGACAGTCGCGGTGACGTCAAGCAGATCCTGCACATCGCCCCCACGGTGTTCCAGAACTTCTTGAACATCTACCAGCCGGCCCAGAGCGCGATGACGGGCATCCTGGCGCTGAACAACTTCGCCGACATTCCCCAATTCATCTGCAGCTCAATCGAAGCGGCGTCGCGGGCCCGGCTGGCGCGGGTATCCAAACTGTGCCTGCAATACCTCAACCCGATCATCAAGAACCGCATCTACAACTACATCCCGGCGGGGATCAACCCGTTCGTCGGTACCCAGGCCCGGCCCAGCGAGATCACCTACAGCGAGGACTGGCTGCGGCCCGGGTACACGCCCCCGGACGGCGGCCCGCCCCCCGAGGCGCCGGCGCCTCCCGGCCAGCCCGCGCCCGCCGATCAGCCGCCCGCCGAACCCGGCCCGCCGCCGAACCCGACGAGCAACTCGCTGCAGGTGCTGCGGGACCTGATGCTGCCGACGGGGCCGTCATGAGACGCGCGGTCGTCGCAGCACTCGTGTTGGCTTGCGCGGCAGCGCTTTCCGGGTGCGGCTGGCGCGGCTTGAATTCGCTGCGGCTGCCCGGCACCGCGGGCGGGGGACCGGGCTCCTATACCATCCAGGCGCAGATGCCCGATGTGGTGACCATCCAGGAAAACACCCGCGTCCGGGTGGACGACGTCAACGTCGGCAACGTCACCAAGATCGAACTGCAGGACTGGCACGCCCTGGTCACCATGCGCATCGACGGTGACGTGCACCTGCCGGCCAACTCGACCGCCAAGCTCGGCCAGACCAGCCTGCTCGGGTCGATGCACATCGAACTCGCACCACCCAAAGACGAGCCGCCCGTCGGCCGGCTCACGGCCGGCTCGGTCATCCCGTTGTCCCGGGCGAGCCTGTACCCCACCACCGAGCAGACGCTGGCCTCGGTGTCGATTCTGCTCAACGGTGGCGGAATCGGGCAGCTGCAGGAGATCACCCAGGCGGTGGCGAAGGCCTTCGCCGGCCGGGAAGCCGACATGCGCAGCCTGCTGAGCCAGATCGACGAGTTCATCGCGCACACCAACGAGCAGACCGACGACATCATCGCCGCCGCCGAGAATCTCAATGCCCTGGCCGGTCAGGTCGCCGCCGCCGACCCGGTGGTGGACAAGGCGTTGACGTCGGTGCCCAAAGCGCTTGCCGTGCTGGCGCAAGAGCGCACCAAGATCGCCGACACCATCGACCGGGTCGGCAAGTTCAGCGCGATCGCGGCCGACACCATCCACCAGAGCAAGCAATCCCTGGTGGACAACCTGCGCAACATCGCGCCGGTGCTGCGGTCGCTGGCCGACGCCGGACCCTCGCTGACCCGCGGCTTGGACGGCCTGGCGACTTACCCCTGGCCGGCGTCGACGGTGCGGAACTGGTTCCGCGGCGACTACGCCAACCTCACCTTGATCGTCGACTTGACGCTGAGCCGCATCGACCAAGGGCTTTTCACCGGCTCGCGCTGGGAAGGCAACCTCACCCAGCTCGAACTGCAGTGGGGCCGGACCATCGGCATGCAGCCCAGCCCCGTCACCGGCGGCAACCCGCTGACCTATCCCTACCATTTCGGGGGATACTGATGCTTCGGTTGAACCGCCGGACCTGGATCCAGTTGTCGATTCTGGCGCTGGTGACCGTTGTTTCCTGCGGCGCAATGGCATTCAACTTCATGAAGCTGCCCGCGACCCTGTTCGGGATCGGCGAGTACCGGGTCACGGTCGACCTGCCGCAATCGGGTGGGCTCTACCAGACCTCGGTGGTCACCTACCGCGGCACCGACGTCGGCCAGGTCAAATCGGTCGACGTCACCGCGACCGGAGTGCGCGCGGTGCTGGCTATGCGGTCGGGGATCGAGGTGCCCTTCGACGTCCAGGCGTCGGTGCACAGCCGCTCGGCGATCGGTGAGCAGTACATCGAGCTGACCCCGCGGCCCGGCACCGGCGACCACCAGTCCCGGACGCTGCGCGACGGCGACGTCATCACCGCCGGCCGCGTCGAGGTACCCGTGGACATCGGGCGGCTGCTCGACATGACCAACCGTGCGCTGCAAGCGATTCCCCGTGACAACCTGCGCACGGTGATCGACGAGACCAACCGGGCGGTCGGCGGACTGGGCCCCGAGTTGTCCCGCATCGTCGACGGGTCCACCGCGCTGGCAGTCGCCGGCGGCCACACCGTCGACCCGCTCGCCGCGCTGATCGATCAATCTCCGGCGGTGCTCAACTCACAGGTCCAGACCTCCGGGGCGATCGCCACCTGGGCCGAGCGCACCGCGGCCCTCATGGCCCAGTTCAAGGCGCAGGATGCCGCGGTGCGAGACCTGTTGGCGCACGGCGCTTCCGGAGTCGAGGAGGGGCGCGCCCTGCTGGACCGGGTGACGCCCGCCCTGCCGGTGCTGTTCGCCAACCTGGTGAGCCTGGGCGACATCGCCGTCGTCTACCGCCACGACATCGAACAACTGCTGGTGTTGCTGCCGCAGGGCATCGCGGCCATGGCGGCGATCATCGTGCCCAGCTCCAACACCAAGCAGGAGTACCGGGGCGCCCAGTTGGACTTCAACCTCAACCTCAACCTGCCGCCGCCGTGCACGACGGGTTATCTGCCTCCGGCGCAACGCCGTTCGCCCGCCAGTGTCGACGCGCCGGACCGACCGGCCGCCGACTTGTATTGCCGGGTGCCGCAGGACTCGGAATTCAACGTCCGCGGCGTGCGCAACATCCCCTGTGAGAGCAAGCCGTGGAAACGCGCACCGACCGTCGAACTGTGCGAAAGCGACGAAGAATACGTGCCACTCAACGACGGCTACAACTGGAAGGGCGACCCCAATGCCACCACCAGTGGTCAAGGCGTGCCGCAGTATCCGCCGGGACAGGATCCGCGGCTGCCGCCACCGCGGGGCACCGCCCCGGCACCCCCGCCCGTCGCGGTGGCACCCTACGATCCGGCCACCGGGGATTACATCGGGCCGGACGGCCGCCGCTACACCGAGTCCGATCTGGCGCACCCACGCGCCAAAAGCTGGCAATCACTTCTGGTTCCGCAACCCTGAGGAGTTCGAGCATCATGGCCGACGAATCTGATACCCCCTCCGCCGAGGAAAAGTCCGACGCAGCAACACAACTCGACACCGACGAGGGAGACGATCAAGACCAGGGCCGGGTCGCGCGCTGGCGCGAACTCGCCCGGCGGCGACGGCTGTCGCGGGCGGCGACGGTGTTGGCGGTCGGCGCGGTCATGGTGGCGGCGTTGGCCGGGTTGAGCGGCTGGCTGGGCTACCGCGCCTATCAGCAGCACGACGCCCAGGCGCGGCGCAACCTGTTCGTCGCGACCGCCCGTCAGGGCGCGGTCAACCTCACCACCATCAACTACACCCAGGTCGACCGCGACGTGCAGCGGATCCTCGATTCGGCCACCGGCGCGTTCCGCGACGAGTTCGAGCAGCGGTCCAAACCGTTCGCGGAGGTGGTCAAGGCGGCGCAATCGAAATCCGAAGGCACCGTCACCGATGCGGGACTGGAGTCGCAGCGCGGCGACTCCGCCCAGGTGCTGGTGGCGGTCGCGGTGAAGTCGCACACCGCGGGCGGCGACGAGCCGCCGCGGGAATGGCGGATGCGCATCGAGGTCCGATCCGTCGGCGATGACGCCAAGGTCTCCAACGTGGTGTTCGTCCCGTGACCGCGCCGAGCGAGACGGCCCGGACCGCCGCCGATATCCGGGAGTCGGACACCGACCCGCAACCAACGTCGTCGCGGGGCAAACCCTCGATCGCCTGGCCGCGGGTGTTCGGCTACGGCATACTGCCCGGGCTGGCGCTGGTCTTGGCGTTGGGCGCCGGCTACCTGAGGTGGTCGGCCGGATCCGCCGACGACCTCGCCCAGGCTCGCGCCCAGTCAGTGCAGGCCGCCCGTGAGGACGCGGTGGCGTTGCTGTCCTACCGGGCGGATTCGGTGGACAAGGACCTCGCCGCGGCGCGTGACCGGCTGACCGGTGAGTTCAAGGATGCCTACGCCGAGCTGACCCGCCAGGTCGTCATTCCCGGCGCCAAGGAGAAGCACATCTCGTCCGCGGCCAGGGTCAACGCGGCGGCATCGGTCTCGGTCGCCGAAAACCACGCGGTGGCTTTGGTTTTCGTCGACCAAACCGTCACCATCGGCGACGGCGCCCCCACCGACACCCAGCCCGTCGTCCGGATGACCTTGGACAAGGTCAACGGCCGCTGGTTGGTGTCCCGCTTCGAACCGGTGTGAGGCGTGTCGGTATCGGTGAGCCGCGCCGCCCGCCTGATGGCGGGCGCGGTCGTCGTGTCGGCGGCGCTGCCGGTGCCCGCCGCGCACGCCGACAACAAGCGGCTCAACAGCGCCGTCGTCTCCGCCGTCTACACCCTGCAGCACCAGGCGGGCTGCACCAACGACGTGGTCAGGAACAACGCACTCACCCTGGCCGCCGAATGGCACGCCGAGGACATGATCAACAACCGAAACATCAACGACGACATCGGTTCCGACGGATCGACGCCGCAGGACCGGGCCAATGCCGCCGGCTTTCGCGGCAGGGCCGCCGAGACGGTGGCCATCAACCCGGCGATGGCGATCAGCAGCCTCGAGCTGGTCAACCAGTGGTATGCCAACCCGGACGACATGGCGATCATCCGGGACTGCGCCAACACCTCCATCGGGGTGTGGTCGGACAACAGCCTGGACCGCACCGTCGTGGTCGCCGTCTACGGCCAGCCCGATCCGGCCCGGCGGTAGCGGCGCGATCGGTGGCGGCTACCCGCTGGAAACGGACTCGCTCGCCAGCTCGCACACGCACACCTGGCCGCCGCGCCGCCAGGTGCCGAACTGTGTCCCGTGCCTGCGCTTGAGGTGCTGGGCGTAGACCTTGTCGCGTTGATCCCGCGAGAACGCGAAGTCCAGATTGACCGGCAAGCCCGCCCAGTCCACCTGGTCACCGGCCGCATTCTCGGCCACCCCGCCGTATCGCCGGGGGCACTGCAGCGGACAGTTCTTCTTCACGACCCGATCGGGTCCATCACACTCCCGAGCCACGACTACGTCACTCCTTCAGGTGCGCGACCTTTTGAGTGCATGGTGCGATGCGCATGTTTCAGCGGTGGGTGTGCGATGTTTCCGCCGTATTACGAGTTCGACGTCGTCGCGGCTAGTGCGGGCTAGTGCGGGCTAGTAGACGTCGCGGTGGTAGCGCTTGTCCGCGCTGAGCGACTGAACGTAGGCCTTGGCCGCGTCCGGGTCGAGATTGCCGAATTCGCCGGCGATGTCGCACAGCGCCCGGTCGACGTCCTTGGCCATCGGGTCGGCGGTGCCGCACACGTACAGCTGGGCGCCGTCCTGCAGCCAGCTCCATAGCTGCTTGCCGCGGTTGCGCATCAGGTGCTGCACGTAGACCTTGTGTTGCTGGTCCCGGGAGAAGGCGAGGTCCAGCTCGGTGAGAAAACCGTCCTCGCGCATCTGCTCCAGCTCGTCGCGGTAGTAGAAGTCGGTGGCGGCGTGCTGCTCGCCGAAGAACAGCCAGTTGGGGCCGCGGTGGCCGAGCGCGCGCCGCTCCTGCAGGAAGCCGCGGAAGGGTGCGATCCCGGTGCCCGGCCCGATCATGATCATCGGGGTGTCCGGGTCGCTGGGCGGGCGGAAGTTGCTCGACGGCTGCAGGTAGACGGCCACCCGATCGCCGGGGGAGCGGGCGGCGAGGTAAGTCGAACACACCCCGCGGCGCGGCACGCCCTGGAAGTTGTAGCGCACCGGCGACACCGTCAGGTGCACTTCGCCCGGGCAGGCCTTGGGGCTCGACGAGATCGAATACAGCCGCGGCTGAAGGCGTTTGAGCACCCTGAGCCATTCGTGGGCCGAGGCGGACACCGGCAGCTGCGCCAGCAGGTCGATGGACTGCCGCCCCCACGTCCAATCGGCCAGTGCGCGTTTGTTTTCCGGCTTCAACAGCTCGGCGAGTTTGGCGTCGCCGGTACGCTCCTGCACGAAACGCACCAAATCCCGGCTGATGTGCGCGATCTCGATGCGCTCGGTGAGCGCCGAACGCAGTGACATCAGCCCGTGCTCGCCGACCTCGACCGGGGTCTGCCCGTCCAGGCCGGTGACCGCCAGCCACTCGTCGACCAGCTCGTCACTGTTGCGCGGCCACACCCCGAGCGCGTCACCGGCCTCGTAGCTGACGGCGTCTTCCGGCAGGTTGAACACCAGATGCCGCACGTCCTTGGTGGATTTCGGCCCGTTCAACGTGGTGTTGCGCACCATGTCGGTGATGAGCGGGTGCTTTTTGCTGTAGGTGTGCGGCGCGGGCGCGTGCGGGCGGGACGGCGCCGCCACCGGGGAGGTGCGGGCCGAGACGGTCCCGCCGCCGTCGCCGCCCACCGCGGTGGGCGTGCGGGTCAGGGCCTCGATGACGTCAGCGACCCACTTGGCCGCGGCCTGTTCGTAGTCGGGTTCGCAGTCGACGCGTTCGGCGATTCGGGTCGCGCCCAGCTCGGCCAGCCGCGCGTCGAGTTTGCGTCCGTGACCGCAGAAGTCGTCGTAGTTGGAGTCGCCCAGCGCGAGCACCGCGTAGCGGGTGTTGCCCAATCGCGGTGCAGCGTCGCCGGTCAGCGCGCGCCACAGGCCGGAGCCGTTGTCGGGTGCGTCGCCGTCACCGGTGGTGCTGGTGATCAGCAGCAGTTCCCGCGTCGCCGCCAGCTCGGCCGCCGGGAAGTCGTCCATGCTGTGCAGGGCGACCGGCAGCTCGGCCGCCGCGAGTTGCGCGGCGACCTCGGCGGCGAGCTCCTCGGCGTTGCCGGTCTGCGACGCCCACAGCACCACGACCGGGGCCCGCTCGGGCGCGGGTGTGGCACCGGCCGGCGCGGCCGGCTGGGGCGGCTCGGGCAGCGCCGCCTGCTGGGATGCGTCGGCGCGGGAGAACAACCCGGCCAGCAGGCCGTCCACCCACAGTCGGGTGCGGGAATCGAAGGGCGCGCTCGGTGGCAGCGTGGGCACGCCACCGGCGCGGCGGCCGACGTCCGAGCGCAGTCCGGTCAGCATCCCGGCCAGGTACGAGCGGCCGAGCTCGTTGAATTCCGGCTTGAATGACGTTGCCACGCCCAGCAATTCGCCGAGGGCATCGACTTGTGACACGCTGATTTCTCGTACCTCCGTGGGCGCGGATTCCGGTGTGTCGTGGCCCGCCGAAGGGCCGGTTCCGATGGCCGAATCGGGGTGGGAGACGGCGACTTTCGTCAGGGTGACCGCGCACGCCTTGAATTCGGGCTGGTTCGAGATCGGGTCGACCGCGTCGTTGGTGACCGCGTTGATCGACAGATACTCGCCGAAGGCGTCGTTCCAGTGGAACGGGGCGAAGCAGTTGCCGGGCCGCACCCGGTCGCTGACGACGGCGGGCAGCACGGCCCGGCCGCGGCGGGAAGCGATTTCGACGCGGTCGTGTTCGCCGATGCCCAGCCGGGCGGCGTCGTCGGGATGGATCTCGACGAACGGGCCGGGGTTGAGCTTGTTGAGTTTGGCGACCTTGCCGGTCTTGGTCATGGTGTGCCACTGGTGCGGCAGCCGCCCGGTGTTCAACAGGAACGGGTAGTCGTCGTCGGGCATTTCCTCGGGCTGCAGGTGCGGACGGGCGAAGAACACCGCGCGGCCGCTCGGCGTCGGGAAGGCCAGCCGCGGCACGGTGCCGTCCTCGCGGACCAGTTGTGTCTGGCTGACGCCGTCATTGAGGTAGCGGATCGGGTTGCGGTCGGCCGTGCTCTGCGGCGGGCACGGCCACTGCAGCGGCTGCCGGCGCAGCCGCTCATAGCTCACACCGCGCAGGTCGTAGCCGGTCTTCGGGTTCCAGAACCGCTTGATCTCCTCGAACACCTCCTCGGCGCAGCTGTAGCTGAACGCCTCGGAAAACCCCATCTCGCAAGCGATCCGGGCGATGATCTGCCAGTCGGGCATGGCCCCACCCGGCGCCGCGACCGCCGGCTGGGACAGCGTGATGTTGCGCTCGGAATTGACCATCACCCCCTCGGTCTCCGCCCACAGCGCCGCCGGCAACAACACGTCGGCGTATTCGCTGGTCTCCGTGCCGAGGTAGGCGTCCTGGGCGATCACCAACTCGGCGCGCTCCAGCCCGGCCAGCACGGTCTTCCGATTAGCAACGGAGGCAACGGGATTGGTGCAGATGATCCAGCATGCCTTGATCTGCCCGTCGGCCATCCGGGAGAACATGTCGATGGTTCCGGTGCCGACCTCGGTGCGCAGCCTTCCGCGGGGAACACCCCACACGTCTTCGACGAACTCGCGGTCGGCGGCCGATGCCACCGACCGCTGGCCCGGCAAACCCGGTCCCATGTAACCCATTTCGCGGCCGCCCATCGCGTTGGGCTGACCGGTGAGCGAGAAGGGGCCGCTGCCCGGCTTGCAGATCGCCCCGGTGGCCAGGTGCAGGTTGCAGATGGCGTTGGTGTTCCAGGTGCCGTGCGTGCTCTGGTTGAGGCCCATCGTCCAGCAGCTCATGAAGTTGTCGGCCTCGCCGATCAGCTGAGCCGCCGCGCGGATGTCTTGCGCGGGGATGCCGGTGATTTCGCTGACCCGGTCGGGGGTGTACTGCTCCAGGAAGCTGGGCATCACCTCCCAGCCCTCGGTGAACTCGGCGATGAATTCGCGGTCGGTGTGCCCATTTTCGACGATCAGGTGCAACAGGCCGTTGAGCAGCGCGAGATCCGTCCCCGGGGCGATCTGCAGGAACAGGTCCGCCTTTTCGGCCGTCGCGGTGCGGCGCGGGTCGACGACGATGAGTTTCGCGCCCGCCTTGACGCGGTCCATCATGCGCAGGAACAGGATCGGGTGGCAGTCGGCCATGTTGGCGCCGATGACGAAAAACACGTCGGCGTGTTCGAAGTCCTGGTAGGAACCCGGTGGTCCGTCGGCGCCCAGCGACAGCTTGTAGCCGGAACCGGCGCTGGCCATGCACAGTCGCGAGTTCGACTCGATCTGGTTGGTGCCGATGAAACCCTTGGTCAGCTTGTTCGCCAGGTACTGCGCCTCCAGCGACATCTGGCCGGACACGTACATCGCGAACGCGTCCGGGCCGTGCTCGTCGATGATCGCCCGTAACTGTTTCGCGCACCGGGTGATCGCCTGATCCGTGCCGATCGGTTCGAGCGGTTCGCCGCGGCCGGCCCGCGCATGCGCCGAGTCCATCCGGCCCGGCGCGGCGAGCAGGTCGGCGGTGGTGGCCCCCTTGGTGCACAGGCGGCCGAAGTTGGCCGGATGTTCTTTGTTGCCAACCGACTTGGCGACGTGACGGCGCCCGGTTTGCGGATCGGTTGTGATCTGCAACACCATGCCGCAGCCGACGCCGCAGTAAGCGCACATGGTGTTCACGGCGTTCTCCGGCGCCATGGACTCCCTGGCCACGCTTACGTCCCTCCGTCGAGTGTGCACGGGTTAGCTCGCTAACGAGTGAGTTCATTGTGGGGCAGCCATGTTTCGGCACCGCTGCCCGAAATTTCCCCCCGTTTACTTCTTCCTCTCAACGGCAGGCACGCCGGTGTGAAATCGCCGGGGAGATTCAGGGCTTGGGATCGTGTTACCGCAGGTCATCGTTGACCATCTGCCCCGGCTGAGGGTACTCACCGCTGCCCGCGCCACGCTTCTTCGAACGGGCTTTTTGACCAAACCGACGGGACATTCACAGTCTTCGCTAAGCTCACCGCGTGCGTCGGCTCACTGTGATGGTGTTGGTTTTGCTGGCCTCCGGTTGCGGCTGGAAGCCACCGGCGCCGCCACAGGCCCGGCCGGACACCTGCAAGGCCTCCGACGGGCCGACGGCCGACACTGTGCGACAGGCGATCACCGCGGTTCCCATCGCGATCCCCGGCACCATCTGGGTAGAGATCGGGCGCGGCCACACCCGCAATTGCCGGTTGCACTGGGTGCAGATCATCCCCACCATCGCCAGCGAGTCGACTCCCCAACAACTGCTCTTTTTCGACCACAACACGCCGCTGGGCACCGCCACCCCGAACGCAAAGCCGTATATAACCGTGCTACCGCCCTCGGATGACACCGTCACCGTTCAATACCAGTGGCAGAAGGGAAATGATCAGCTGTGCTGTCCCACCGGGATCGGAACGGTGAAGTTCCGGATCGGGCCCGACGGCAAACTGCAAACCATCGGCAAGATCCCGAATCAATAACGGCCGCGGGCTCGCGATCGCCCCAATGTCGTTGGGCAACAAGGTGATCGCCATGACACAGCGGACGGCCACGGGGCGCCGGCCCGCGGGAACTCACAGCTTGCCCTCAGTGAGTTCTTACCGGGAAATGCCGCTTTACTCGGAAAGCGCTGGCATCCTTGACAACCGGTGCCCGGTGCGGTGGTCGGGCGACGTGTCGTGGGTGCCAATCGGCAGAAGGCGGGTTTGATGGCACGGACGCGACGCATCGCGCATTGGGATCCCGAGGATCTGGTGGCCTGGGAAGCGGGCAACAAGCTCATCGCCCGGCGCAACCTGATCTGGTCGATCGCCACCATGCACGTCGCCTTTTCCATCTGGTACCTGTGGTCGGTGATGGTGCTGTTCATGCCGCAGGCCCGCTACGGTTTCACGACCGGCGACAAGCTGCTGGTGGGCGCCACCGCGGCACTGGTCGGGGCGCTGGTGCGCATCCCGTACGCCATGGGCACCGCGCGGCTGGGCGGTCGCAACTGGGCCGTGCTGTCGTCGCTGGTGCTGCTGATCCCCACGCTCGCGGCCATCGTGCTGCTGGCTCACCCAGGGTTGCCGTTGTGGCCGTATCTGGTGTGCGCGGCGCTGACCGGCTTGGGCGGCGGGAACTACGCGGCCGCGCTGGCCAACGTCGAATCGTTTTTCCCGCAGCGGCGCAAGGGGTTCGCGCTGGGTCTCACCGGAGGCGTCGGCAATCTCGGCGCGGCCGGCATCCAGGCGGTCGGACTGGTGGTGCTGGCCACCGCCGGTAACCAGGCGCCGTACTGGGTGTGCGCCGTCTATGTGGTGCTGCTGGCGCTCGTCGGGGTGGGCGCCGCGCTGTTCATGGACAACCTGGACCATTCCGTCGAGGTCGGTCACGTGCGCTCGGTGCTGACGGTGCCCGACACCTGGACGATTTCGTTCCTGTACATGTGCGCCTCGGGCTCGTTCATCGGATTCGCGTTCGCCTTCGGCCAGGTGATAGCCCACAACCTGATCGCCGGCGGGCAGACGCACGGGCAGGCCGCGCTGCACGCCGCCGAGATCGCCTTCGCCGGGCCGCTGCTCGGATCGATGGCGCGGGTGGTCGGCGGCAAGCTGGGGGACCGCTTCGACGGCGGCCGGGTCACCCTGACCGTGCTGGCCGCCATGATCGTTGCGGGCGGCTTCCTGGTCGCGGTGAGCACGCACGACGACCTGACCCGCCCGTCCGGCGCCCCGGTGTCGCTGTACACGACCGCCGGCTACATCGCCGGCTTCATCGCGTTGTTCATCTGCTGCGGCGTCGGCAAGGGATCGGTGTTCAAGCTGATCCCGTCGGTCTTCGCGCAGCGCAGCCGGGCGTTGGAGCTCGGCGACACCGAACGACGCCACTGGGAACGGGCCCGGTCGGCGGCGCTGATCGGCTTCGCCGGCTCGTTCGGCGCGCTGGGCGGCGTGGTGATCAACCTGGCGCTGCGCCAGTCCTATGCCAGCACCGGCAGCTCGACGCCGGCGTTCGGCGCCTTCATGCTGTGCTACGTCGCGGCGGCGGCCCTGACCTGGGCCAGATATGTGCGCCCACGCCGGGCGCCCGAGCCGCGCACCGCGCCGGACTGGCAGCCGATGGCCGAGCAGCCGGTCAGCTCGTGAGGGCCTCCGACAGGTTCTCCGGGTGCAGCATCTCGGCGTAGCGCAGCCGCTCGGGGATCCCGAAACCGTCGACCAGGGTTTGGGCGTGCGGCCGCAGCGCCCGGCAGCGGTCATTGATGCCCCGGGTGACCGCCTTGGCGCGCTCGGTGGACAGGTAGCGGTGCTCGATGTACCAGGCCTTGTCGTCCTCGATCACCGACAGCGCGTACAGGTCGCACAGGATGCCCAACAGCTCGCGGGCCTGCTCGTCGGGGCAGCCGTCGATGCCGGCGACGAACGCTTCCAGCACCACCCGGTCGATGTGCGCGCTGGCCGCGTGCAACACATGGTCCTGCACCGAGTTGAACGCGTCGAATTCGGACATCTCTTTCGATTTCGCCTGCAGCCGCCGCGCCACCGAGGCCAGCAGATACTCCTCGCGGTCTTCGAACATCTTGATCTGGGTGCCGCGGTTGAACAGGCTGCCCTCTTCCTCGCTGTCCTGCCGGGCGTCGACGATGGTCTGGATGATCGTCTCGGCCGCGGTGCGTTTGATGACGCGATTGCCAACGGCGTTGGCGGCGAAGCGAACCCATTCGACCGGACTCATGCTCTTGATGTCGTCGGCGTAGGCGGTCAGCAGCTCCTTGGCCACCAGCTGGGTCAGCACGTGGTTGTCGCCCTCGAAGGTGGTGAACACGTCGGTGTCGCCGCGCAGCGCGATCAGCCGGTTCTCGGCCATATAGCCTGCGCCGCCGCAGGCCTCGCGGGACTCCTGGATCGCCCGCGTCGCATGCCAGGTGTTGGCGGCCTTCAGCCCGGCCGCGCGCGCTTCCAGTTCGCGCTGCTCGTCGGCATCGGGATCGTCGGCGCTCTGGATGTCGTGGCACTTGCTGACCAGTTCGTTCTGCGCGAACTGCAGCGCGTAGGACTTGGCGATCAACGGGAACAACCGCCGCTGGTGCACCAGGTAGTCCATGATCAGCACCTCGGAGTCGCCGTCCGGGGTGGTGAATTGCTTGCGCTGCAACGCATATCGGGTGGCGATGTCCAGCGCCACCCGGCCCGCCGCACCGGCGCTGCCGCCGACCGTGATCCGGCCGCGAACCAGCGTGCCCAGCATGGTGAAGAACCGGCGGTTGGGATTCTCGATCGGCGAGCTGTAGGTGCCGTCCGGGGCCACGTCGCCGTACTTGTTCAGCAGGTTGACCCGGGGCACGCGGACGTGGTCGAACACGATGCGCCCGTTGTCCACCCCGGGCAGGCCGCCCTTGTATTCGCAGTCCGAGGTGGTCACCCCGGGCAGGTCGTTGCCGTCGGCGTCACGGATCGGCACCAAGAGGCAGTGCACACCGTGATTGAGCGGCTTGCCGTCTTCGGTGGTGATCAGTTGCGCGAATACCGCTGCCACCGTGGCGGTTTCGGCGGCCCCGCCGATGTAGTCCTTGCGGGCCGACGGGGTGGGGGAGTCGATCACGAACTCCTCGGTCGCCGGGTCGTAGGTGGCGGTCGTCTCCAGCGACTGAACGTCGCTGCCGTGCCCGGTCTCGGTCATCGCGAAACAACCGCGCAACTCCAGGCTGATGATCTTGGGCACGTAGGTCTCGTGATGGCGCTCGGTGCCCAGGTTCTCCACGGCCCCGCCGAACAGGCCCCACTGCACCCCGGCCTTCACCATCAACGACAGGTCCGACATCGCTAGCATCTCGATCATGGTGATCGCCGCGCCGACATCGCCGGTGCCGCCGTGTTCTTTGCGGAAGCCGTCGGCGGCCGCGCCGAACGCCGCCATGATCCGCATCTGCTCGGCCACCTTGGTGCGGGCGATCACGGTGTTGGGGGTGTAGTGGGGACGGAACAGGTCCTCGCTCAGCGTCTCCCGCATCCGGTTTCTGACGTCACGCCAACGCCCGTCCAGTGCGTTGCGCAGATGTTCGGCTGTGCTTGTCGTTTCTGGCGCCATGAACCGACCGTAACGTGCGCGTCGCGTCGCCGGAACAACGACGACAATTCATGTCGCCGAACGGATCTTCCCGGGTGAGCGCAACCGGTAGAGGGTCACGCCCGCGGCGGCGACGCCGAACAGCACGAGCATCACCATGTCGAAGACCCACCAGCCGCTGTAGTGCGTCCAGGTCTGGGCGTTGGCGGCCAGCGGGTCGATCCGGCGCAGGTTCACCGTGGACGCCGACGCGGCGAAACCCCACCGGGCCGGGACGAGCCAGCTGATCTGCTGCAGCCCCCACATGCTGACCAGCTGCACCAGGCTTCCGTTGAACAGCACCGCGGCCAGAATCACCGGCACCAGCAGCGGCAGGACTTCGCCCAGCGACTTGCCCAGCGCCGACAGCGCCAGGCCGATCACCGCGGACACCATCGCGGTGACCGCCACGGCGACGTAGAGCTCGAACGTGGCGTCGTGCAGCACGACGGCGCCGTACACCGGAGCGCCCTTGACGGCGATGACGACGGCGAACATGACGGCCGCCCAGAGGGCCGCGGCCAGCGCGTACACGGCGACTTTGGCGGCCAGGTAGGCCGGCGCGGACAGCCCGACCTGCTGTTCGCGGCGGTAGACGCGATGCTCCCGGACCATGGCCGGAACCGTCAGCGCCGTCCCGATGATCACCGCGGCAACGTTGAGCAGAGCCAGGATTTCGATGGCCTCGTGCGCGTTGGCACTGCTCGGCGCGGGCCGCGCCAGGCCCGAATCGCCGGGGATCAGCAGCGTCAGTCCGGCCAACACGAACGGCAGCAGCGCCAGGAATGCGAAGTAGAGGCGATTGGCGAGCAGCAGCCGGATCTCGCGGCGGGCCACCCACCGCACCTGCCGGGGAACCGGCAGCGCGGCCGGCGGCGCCCACGGCGCCGCGACCTCCGGCGGGATGGTCGGCGCCGCGGATTGCGGCCGCGCCCGAAACGCGCGATGGGCGCCGTCCGGATCGGCGCCGACCCGGGCCAGCACCGCCGACCAGTCGGCGCTGCCCATCGCGGACTCGGCCTGCAGCGGCGTCCCGAGATAGGCGACCTTGCCGGCGGCGGTGAGCACCAACACCTGATCGCACATGTTGACGTCGGTGAGCGACGTGCGCGACGAGATCGCCGCCACCACGACGCAGCCGAGATTGGCCTGGCGGCGCAGCACGGCCATCACGTGGCGCTGCTGCGCCGCGTTCAGCCCGGCGGTCGGCTCGTCCACCACCAGCAGGCTCGGTCGCGTGACGAGCTCGATCGCCAGGGCGGTGCAGCGCCGCACCTCGGGCGCGAGTTTGCGGATCCTGGTGTCGCGGTGGGCGGTCAGGTCGAGTTCGTCGAGCACCTGGCCGACCACCCGGTCGCGTTGCTCCGCCGAAGTCTCCGGCGGTAGCCGCAATTCGGCGGCATAGCGCAGCGCTTGTTCGACGGTGAGCCGCCGGTGCAGGCGCTCCTCGCGCGAGACGACTCCGATGCGGGCGCGCATGGCCGCCGGTTCGGCGTGTACGTCGTGTCCGTCGACGGTGACGCGCCCGGAGCTGGGCGTCCGGGTGCCCGCCAGCAGCGCCAGCAGCGCGGCATTGCGCGCCGGGGAGGGTCCGATGACCGCGGTCATGGTGCCGGGCTTCGCCGTGAATGAGATGCCCGACAGCGTCTCGTGCCCGTCGACGGACAGCCCGAGCTGATAGGCCACCACGCCGGTGGTGCGGGCGGCGGTGCGCAGCGGCAGCCGATGGGTGGAGTTGGCTTCGTCGGTGCGGAACGACGGGCGCTGGGCGCGCAGCTTGGAGGTGATCATCCGCTCGATCAGGCCCGGGCCCTTGGGCGGCTCGGGCGCCGGCGCGGGCGGGGCCGGCGGCGGAGCGGGAGGGGGAGGCGGTGGAACGGGTGGCGGCGCGGCTGCGAGCATGCGCTGGGTGGCGCTTTGGGTCGGCACCCTGGGGTCGGGGGCGGTCGGCCGGCCCGGCGGAACAGGCGGCGCGCCCGGGGGATTCGGCGGCCGCGCCGCCGAGTGTCCCGGGTCGGCGACCTGGAAAACCAGCCGCGGGCCGTGCCGGGGATCTTCGATGGTGATGGCCAGGCCGTCGCGGATCTCGACCGTCGGGACCCGGGATCCGTCCAGGAAGATGCCGCGGTGGCTCAGGTCGATGGCCACCCAGTGGGCGCCGGTGAAGCGCAGCACCACGTCCACGCGCGGCGCCGGGGGTGGTTGCGGGGCGAGGCGTTCCAGCGGGATGTCACAGCCGGGGCCGTAGCCCACCACCACGTCGCGACCGGGGGCGAAGACGTACCTGCTCGGTCCGGCCCATACGGTCAGCGAGGCCGGAAGCGCCGAAGCCTCGGTCGGCATCGCCCCACCCTTTCGTCACCGGTCAGTTCGACTACGTGTCTACCCTCGCGCCAGGTCCGGCCACCAGCCTCAGGACGTCTGGCGCCGGCCCGCCAGCGAGGACGCGAGGGAGGCGTTGTCGAGCAGCCGTCGCAACACGTCGACCGCCTGCCGCAGCACCTGCCGGTCTTCGGCGTCGAGCAGCGCCAGCTGCGGTTGGATCGCGGCGGCCCGGTCGGCCCGCACCGCGTTCAGGGTGCGCCTGCCCTCGGCGGTGATGCGGATCCGCACCGCGCGCGCATCGCCGGGATCGACCGTTCGGGTGACCAGGCCCGCTTCCTCGAGTCGGCGCACCTGCGTCGTCATCGTCGGCTGCGAGCAGTGGTCGACGGCGGCCAGGTCACCGATCCGGGCCTCGCCGTGAGCTTCGATGGTTGCCAGCAGCCTGGCCTGCGCTGCCGGCAACGGCATCTGGATGCGCTGGGTGGCCAGCCGGTTGAGCCGCGCGACCACGGCGAGCAGGTCGGCCCCCAGTCCCTGCCCTCCCTCGAGCTTTGCGGTGTCGACGACGTTGTCCATGTCTCCATGGTTGCATAGCTTTGCTAAGCGTGGCCTCAGCGTGGGCGCGTGCCGTGCGGAACACCTTCTTCAGCGGACACTCCCGCGGCGGGCTGGCAGAATCGCCCAAGTGACCTTGCTGCGTTTTCGGCCATCCGGACCAGGGGCACTGCGGCCGAATGAGTTGGCACAGGCCGCGGTCATGGGGGCCCTGTGTGCGGCGATCGAGATCCTCGCCGCGGTAATCCCATTCGCTCAGGGACTGGGCGTGCTGGGCACCGTGCCCATGGGATTGCTGGCTTACCGCTACCGCCCCCGCGCGCTGATGGCCGCGACGGTAGCCGGTGGGGTGATCGCGTTCTTGATCGCCGGGCTGGGCAGCCTTTTCATGCTCGTCGACTGCGCCTGGGTCGGCGGATTGTGCGGAATCGTCAAACGCAAGGGTCGCGGCACGCCGACGGTCGCGTTGTTGTCGTTGATCGCCGGCGTGCTGTGGGGCGCCGGATGGGTCGCGGTGTTGGCGGTGCTGACCCGGCTGCGTCATCTGTTCTTCGACGTCATCACGGCCAACGCCAACGGCGTTGCGACCTTCCTGAACTGGATGCACCTGCAGGGGGTGGGCGCAGGGCTGAAGCGGTACGTCGCCGACGGGCTGCAGCACTGGCCGCTGCTGATCTTCCCCTACATGATCCTGTTGGTCGTCGTCGTCTCGTTCATCAGCTGGTCGGCACTGTCTCGGCTGCTGGATCGGATGCGCAAGATCCCCGACGTGCACAAGCTGGACCCTCCCGACGACGGGCAAGCCGCCATCGGGCCGGTTCCGGTGCGGTTGGAGAACGTGCGGTTCCGTTATCCGGGTGCCGAGCAGGACGCGCTGCGCGAGGTCAGCCTGGACATCCAGGCCGGCGAACACGTCGCGGTCACCGGCGCCAACGGCTCGGGCAAGACCACCCTGATGCTGATCCTGGCCGGCCGGCAACCGACGTCGGGCACCGTGCACCGGCCCGGCGCGGTGGGACTCGGCGAGGTCGGCGGCACGGCAATTGTGTTGCAGCACCCCAAAAGTCAAGTCCTGGGCACCCGGGTCGCCGACGACGTGGTGTGGGGTCTGCCCCCGGGCACCGACATCGATGTGCACCGGTTGCTGCGCGAAGTCGGCCTGGACGGGCTGGCCGAACGCGACACCGGAAGCCTGTCCGGCGGCGAGTTGCAGCGGCTGGCGCTGGCGGCGGCGCTGGCGCGGGACCCGAAGCTGTTGATCGCCGACGAGGTCACCACCATGGTGGACCAGCAGGGCCGAGATGCGTTGCTGGGCA
Organism: Mycobacterium timonense; assembly: GCF_025821985.1. Classification (NCBI taxonomy): domain Bacteria; kingdom Bacillati; phylum Actinomycetota; class Actinomycetes; order Mycobacteriales; family Mycobacteriaceae; genus Mycobacterium; species Mycobacterium timonense. Next base: position 29,631 of record NZ_JACKSY010000040.1, read on the forward strand.
TCCTGTCTGGTCTCGCGAAACGGCATCAGACCGCCCTGGTGCACATCACCCACTACGACAACGAGGCCGCGTCCGCCGACCGCGTCATCAAGCTCAGCGACTCACCGGACAACGCCGTCGCCGCCGAAACCAACGCCGCGGCCGCGCCGGCCGTCGCCGTCCAGCACGGTTCGGGGGTGCCCGTGCTGGAGCTCATCGACGTCAGCCACGAATACGCCAGTGGCACACCGTGGTCCAAGGTCGCCCTGCGCGATGTCAGCTTCGTGGTGGAACAGGGCGACGGGCTGTTGATCCACGGCGGCAACGGCTCGGGCAAGTCGACGCTGGCCTGGATCATGGCCGGGTTGACCACTCCCACCAGCGGCAGCTGCCTGATCGACGGCCGGCCCACCCACGAGCGGGTCGGCGAGGTCGCGCTGTCGTTCCAGTCGGCGCGGCTGCAGTTGATGCGCGATCACGTGGACACCGAAGTGGCGTCGGCTGCCGGCTTTTCGCCCACCGACCAGGACCGGGTGGCCGAGGCGCTGATCTCGGTCGGACTGGATCCGGCGATGGGCAAACGGCGCATCGACCAACTCAGCGGCGGCCAGATGCGCCGGGTGGTGCTGGCCGGCCTGCTGGCCCGGTCCCCGCGCGCGCTGGTGCTCGACGAGCCGCTGGCCGGGTTGGACATCGGCAGCCAGCGCGGCCTGCTGCGGCTGCTGGAAAACCTGCGCAGAGAACGGGGTTTGACGGTGGTGGTGATCTCGCACGACACCGTCGGGCTCGAGGAGCTGTGCCCGCGGTCGCTGTACCTGCGCGACGGAGCCCTGCAAACGGCGTCCACCGCGGCGGGGGGAATGCCGTGACCGCGCCCTCGGACACCAAGTCGGCGGCCGGCCGGACTCGGCGGCCGCCGCGACCGGTGGTGCTGCTGGTCCCGGTGCCCGGCACCTCGAAAATCCACGAATTGTGGGCCGGCACCAAACTACTTGTGGTGCTGGGTGTTTCGGTGTTGCTGACGTTCTTTCCGGGGTGGGTGACCGTGGGGTTGATGCTGGCCCTGCTGGTGGCCGCGGCCCGGCTGGCCCACATTCCGCGCGGCGCGCTGCCCTCGCCGCGGCGCTGGATCTGGATCGTGCTGGCGGTGGGCGGCATCACGGCCGCGCTGGGTGCCGGGAGTCCGGTGGTCTCGATCGCCGGGCTGCACATCGGGTTGGGTGGAACGCTGCACTTCCTGCGCGTCACCGCCTTGTCGATCGTGTTGATCGGGCTGGGCGCGATGCTGTCGTGGACCACCAACGTCGCCGAAATGGGGCCCGCCCTGGCCACTTTGGGACGCCCGCTGCGGTGGCTGCGCATCCCGAGCGACGAATGGGCCGTCGCGCTGGCGCTGGCGCTGCGCGCCTTCCCGATGCTGATCGAAGAATTCCAGGTACTCTACGCGGCCCGTCGACTGCGCCCCAACCAGACACCGCGCAGCCGCCGGGCCCGCCGCCGTCAGCAGGCCCGGGACATGATCGACTTGCTCACCGCGGCAATCGTCGTGACGTTGCGACGCGCCGACGAGATGGGCGACGCGATCACCGCCCGGGGCGGTATCGGGCAGCTGTCGGCCGCCCCGGCGCGACCGAAACTCGCGGACTGGGTGACCCTGGCCATCACCGTCGCCGCCGGCGCCATCGGGGTGGCGCTGGACTCGATGATCCCCTTCCAGTAGGCCGCCCGGTTCCGCGCGCGCCCGCTAGGGCCGCATCCGGTCGATGAGGTTGGACAACACGACTATGCTTTCGCTGCGTTCGACGTCCGCGCTGGACCGGATCCGTTCCAACGCCACCTCCAAATGCCGCATGTCGCGGGCCAATACGTGCAGGATGGCGTCCGGGGTGCCGGTCACCGTCGCGGCGCTGAACACCTCGGGGATGTCCACCCAGGCCGCCCGCAGCTCGTCGGGCGCGATGCGGCCGTGGCAGAACACCTGAACGTAGGCCTCGGTGTTCCAGCCCAGTGTGTTGCGGTCGACGACGGTGGTGAAGCCCTTGATGACCCCGCTGTCCAGCATCCGGTCGACGCGGCGCTTCACCGCCGGCGCCGACAGGTTCACCTTGTCGCCGATTTCGGCGAAGGTGGCGCGGGCGTGCTCGGTCAGCTCGGCGAGGATGCGCTCGTCGGTGTCGTCCAGGCGATCCATGACGCCTCCCCGGTGCTGAGACAACAAATCATCGAATATCCGACTATAGCGCAATAAATCGACGGCAGACACGCAATGATAGTCGTTTGATTGTCTAGGGGCCCGCAAATACCGTTGATGGATGACGGATCAATACGTGCGGGCAGCCCGCCCGGTGCCCCGATCGGCCGCCCGCACCGGCCGGGTGCACCGGCTGCCCAGCGTCCGCCGGTATGCGATGACGCGACCGTCCTTCTTCGCGGTCGACTACGCGATCAACCCCTGGATGGACGTCACCACACCCGTCGACGCCGGCCGCGCGCAGGCCCAGTGGGAGGCACTGCGCCGCACCTATCTACGGCTCGGCCACCGGGTGGACGTGATCGAGCCGGTGGCCTGGCTGCCGGACATGGTCTATGCCGCCAACGGCGGGTTCATCGCGGGAGACGTCGCGATCGTGGCCAGGTTTCGGTTCGCGCAGCGGGCCGGCGAGTCCCGCGCCTACGCCGAATGGATGCGCTCGCTGGGCTATCGGCCGCTGCTCACCCGCCACGTCAACGAGGGGCAGGGCGATCTGCTGAAGGTCGGCGACATCGTGTTGGCCGGCTGGGGGTTTCGCACCGACCGCCGGGCGCATCCGGAGATTTCGGCCGCGCTGCGCGCGCCGGTCGTGTCGCTGGAACTGGTCGACCCGCGCTTCTACCATCTCGACACCGCGTTGGCGGTGCTCGACGACCGCACGATCGCGTTCTACCCGCCCGCGTTCAGCGACACGGCCCGGCGGCAACTGGGTGCGCTGTTCCCGGATGCCATCGTGGTCGGCCCGGCCGACGCGCACGTGTTGGGCCTTAACGTCGTCTCCGACGGGTTACATGTGGTAATGCCCTCTGCCGCAACGGGTTTCGCAACACAATTGCGCCGGGCGGGGTTTGAGCCGATAGGCGTCGATTTGTCCGAGCTGCTCAAAGGCGGCGGCTCCGTCAAGTGCTGCACATTGGAGGTGTTTCCATGACGATTCTGGACGGGCAGCTCACCGCGACCCGCGTGGATTCTGCGATCAGGCTGGCGGAAAAGCGTGCCGCGCACAACTATTCGCCGTTACCGATCGTCGCCGCGAGCGCGCAGGGGGCGTGGATCACCGATGTCGACGGCCGCCGCTACCTGGATTGTCTGTCCGCCTATTCCGCGGTGAACTTCGGCCACCGCCACCCCGAGATCGTCGCCACCGCCCATGCGCAGCTGGACACCGTCACGCTGGTCAGCCGCGCGGTCCATTCCGACAAGCTCGGGCCGTTCTGCGCGGCGCTCGCCTACCTGTGCGACAAGGACATGGTGCTGCCGATGAATTCGGGCGCCGAAGCCGTGGAAAGCGGCCTCAAGGTGGCCCGCAAGTGGGGGGCCGAGGTCAAGGGGGTTCCCGCCGGCCAGGCCAATATCATCGTGGCGGACAACAACTTCCACGGCCGCACCATCAGCATCGTCAGCTTCTCCTCGGACGCCGCGGCGCGGGACGGGTTCGGCCCCTTCACGCCGGGATTCCGCTCGGTGCCGTTCGGGGATGCCGGCGCGCTGGCCCAGGCGATCGACGACAACACCGTCGCGGTGCTGCTGGAGCCGATCCAGGGTGAGGCCGGCATCGTCGTCCCGCCCGACGACTACCTGCCGGCCGTCCGCGCGCTGTGCAGCGAGCACAACGTGCTGATGATTGCCGACGAGATTCAATCCGGCCTGGCGCGTACCGGTTACACGTTTGCCTGCGACCGGTGGCGGGTGGTGCCCGACGTCTACCTGCTGGGCAAAGCCCTGGGCGGCGGGGTGGTTCCGCTGTCGGCGGTGGTGGCCGACCGGGAGATCCTGGGTGTGTTGCATCCCGGCGAGCACGGCTCCACCTTCGGCGGCAACCCGCTGGCCGCCGCGATCGGCACCACCGTGGTGTCCATGCTGGCCCGCGGCGAGTACCAGGCTCGCGCGACCGCGCTGGGCGCGCACCTGCAGCGGCGGCTGCGGGCGCTGGTCGGTCACGGAGTGGACGAGGTGCGCGGCCTGGGGTTGTGGGCAGGGGTGGACATCGACCCGTCGCTGGGCAGCGGCCGGGAGATGAGCCTGCGGCTGGCCGAGCGGGGCGTGCTGGTGAAGGACACGCACGGTGCGACCTTGCGCTTCGCGCCGCCTCTGGTGGTCACCGCGCAGGAGATCGACTGGGCGGTCGGCCAGCTTGCTGCGGTGTTGCGGGAGGCTGCTTCATAATCAGCTGACCCGGCAACAGGAGGGGCAATTGCCAGCCACGCCGATCGGCTTGAGAGCACAGCTGCTGCGACGGCGCCCGGTGGTGGGCGCACACGTGGCCCCCGGCACCGCCGATCACCTCCGGCGCGGCATCGGGACCTTCCAGCTGACCATGTTCGGGGTCGGGTCGACGATCGGCACCGGCATCTTCTTCGTCATGTCCCAGGCCGTCCCCGAGGCCGGCCCCGCGGTCATCGTCTCCTTCCTGCTCGCCGGCGTCGCCGCCGGGCTGGCGGCCGTGTGCTACGCCGAATTGGCTTCGGCGGTACCGGTTTCGGGCTCGTCGTATTCCTACGCCTACACCACGCTGGGCGAGGTGGTCGCGATGGGCGTGGCGGCCTGCCTGCTGCTGGAATACGGGGTGGCCACCGCCGCGGTCTCGGTGAACTGGAGCGGCTACCTGAACAAGCTGCTGAGCAATGTCGTGGGATTCCAACTGCCGCATGCCTTGTCGGCCGCACCGTGGGACGCGCAACCCGGCTACGTCAATCTGCCGGCGGTCATGCTGATCGGGATGTGCGCCCTGTTGCTGATCCGCGGGGCCAGCGAATCGGCCAAGGTCAACGCGATCATGGTGATGGTCAAGCTCGGCGTGCTCGTCGTCTTCGGGATCCTTGCCTTCACCGCGTTCGACATGCACCACCTCGACGACTTCGCGCCGTTCGGTGTCGCCGGTGTGGGCACGGCCGCCGGCACCATCTTCTTCTCCTACATCGGCCTCGATGCGGTGTCCACCGCGGGCGACGAGGTGACGAACCCGCAGAAGACCATGCCGCGCGCGCTGATCGCCGCGCTGTTGACCGTCACCGGCGTGTACGTGTTCGTCGCGCTCGCCGCGCTGGGGACGCAGCCGTGGCAGGACTTCGGCGGTCAGCAGGAGGCCGGGCTCGCCACCATCCTCGACCATGTCACGCACGGCAGCTGGGCCAGCACCATTTTGGCTGCGGGCGCGGTCATTTCGATCTTCAGCGTCACGCTGGTCACCATGTACGGCATCACCCGCATCCTGTTCGCCATGGGCCGGGACGGGCTGCTGCCGCCGCGGTTCGCCAGGGTGAACCCGCGCACCATGACGCCGGTGAACAACACCGTGATCGTCGCGGTCGCCGCCGCCACGCTCGCCGCGTTCATTCCGCTGCAAAACCTGGCCGACATGGTCTCGATCGGCACGCTCACCGCGTTCGTCGTCGTCTCCGTCGGGGTGATCGTGTTACGGGTGCGCGAGCCCGACCTGCCGCGCGGGTTCCGGGTCCCGGGTTACCCTGTCACGCCCGTCCTTTCGATCATGGCCTGCGGGTACATCCTGGCGAGCTTGCACTGGTACACCTGGATCGCGTTCAGCGGCTGGGTGTTGCTGGCGCTGATCTTCTACTTCGTCTGGGGCCGTCACCATAGCGCACTCAACGACGCGGCGGTCGACCCGTCCGGCCAGGAGCGCTGACCGGCTTACCGGCGGGCGGCGGCGGCGTTGGCCGCCGCCTGAGCCCGCCTCAGTGTCGTGGCGACATCGCCGCGGCCGGAGAACATTTCGTCGAAGTAGGGCCGCAGCGCATCGTTGCCGGCGGCGAAGCCGGCCCCGCCCGGGGCGGCGATGCGCGGCCCGTTGAGCACCGCGAAGAACGGTGTCACGTCCACGCCGCGGGCGGCCCAGTAGCCGAAGTACACCGGTTGCGCCGAGGTCACCGCGGGAATGGCCGCGCCGTAGCGGCCCAGGTATTCGTTGCCCTGCCTGCTGCCCATCCAGGCCAGCACCTGGCGCACCGCCCCGGGATGCTTAGTCGCGGCGTTGCCCGCTGCGGCAATGCCGTTGGTGACGCTCACCCGGCCCACCGGCCCGGCGGGCATCATCGCCACACCCCACCGGAAGCGCGCATCGCGGGCCACCGGCGCCAGGTTGTAGGTGCCCGATTGGAAGAGGGCCATCCGGCCGGCGAGGAACTGGTTGCGGGAGAAGTCGCCGTTGTCGTTGGTGTCGGCGGCCGGGGGCGCGACGTGGTCGCGGTTGATCAGGTCGACCAGGTAGCGAAACGCCGACACCGCGGCGGGATTGTCGAAGGCGAACTCGTCGCCGCGCTGGAAGACACCGCCGGCCGAACCGATGTAATTCAGGTAGATGCCCTGCGGGTCGTTGGCCGCGTTGTAGCCCCACTGCCGCACCCGGCCCGGGTCGAATCCCCGGGTGTCGCCGCGGTTTCCGTCGGCGTCGACGGTGAGCCGGGCCAGCAGCGGGCGCAACGTGTCCCCGCCGGCCGGGTTCCACCGCAGGCTGTTCAGCTGGGCCGGGTCGATGCCGGCCGCGCCGAGCAGGTCCGCGTTGTAGTACAAGGCGATACCGGCGTCCGTGAGCTGCGGCACGCCCCACAGCTGTCCGTGCCGGGTAAACTGCTCGACGACGGGTCGCTCCCAGTCCGCGGCCGCGTTAGTGCCAAGTGTGTCAAGGATATTCAGCAGTCGGCCGCTGTCGGCGTAGGCGGCGAGGTAGGCGTTGGACAGCCAGAAGATGTCGTCGGCGCTGCCACCGGCGACGTCGGTGCGCAGGGTGTTGAAGTAGGTCGAGTAGGCGACCATGTTGACGTGCACTTCGATGTCGGGATGGGCACGGGTGAATGCCGCGAACGATTGCCGGTAGGCCTCGGCGAGCTCGTCGCCCCAGACTCGCACCGTCACGATCGTTTTGTCGCCGTGCGGCTGCCCGGAATAATCCAGCAGCACCGCCGCCGCGGCCAGCAACGCGGCGACCAGCGCCACCGCCCCGGCGACCAGCGTGGAGAAGCGAGGCCGGGTCACTTGAGTCCCGAGACGACGATCGAGGCGACGATGTGACGCTGGAAGATGACGAACAGCGTGACCAGCGGGACGATCGCGATGGTGGTCGCCGCCATCACCAGCGTCCATTGCGCGTTGAACCGGGTCTGCAGATCGGCGGTCGCCACCGTGAGCACCCGCCACTTGTGCCCGCTGGTGATCACCAACGGCCACATGAAGTTGTTCCACTGCGAGACCACGGTGATCAACGCCAGCGCGGCCAGCACCGGCCGGCTGGACGGGATCACCACGTGCACGATCACGTCCAGGGTGTGGGCGCCGTCCAGCCGGGCGGCATTGACCAGGTCGTTCGGAATCATGCGAAAGTGCTCGCGCAGCAGGAAGATTGCGTACGGCGAGCCGAACATGAACGGCAGCACCAACGCCCAGAACGTGTTGCGCAGGCCCAGCTGGGCCATCATCAGATACATCGGCACGATGGTGACCGTGCCCGGCACCATCAGCGTCGCGATGTAGACCCAGAACAGCGCGTCGCGGCCGGGAAACCGCAAGCGCGCGAACGCGTATCCGGCCAGCACCGAGAACGTCAGCTGGCCGACCAGGATGACCGCCGTCATCAACGCCGTCACCGCGCCCGCGCGGCCGAACCCGGCCCCGGCCAGGTCGGCGAAATTGGACAGGGTGGGCGGTCGCGGCAGCTGCAACGGGGTGCCGGTGACGAATTGATGCGCCGAGGTGAACGCCGTCAGCAAGCCAAGTGTGAACGGCGCCAACGTGATCAACGCGCCCACCAGCAGGCCGGCGTAGATCGCGATGTTGGCGCGAGCGCGGTCAGGTGAGGTCATAGCTGATCCGCCGCCGGAAATACAGATGCTGAACCAGGGTGACGCCGATCAGGATCACGAACAGCACCACCGCCATCACCGACGCCCGGCCGATGGCCGCCGAGCCGAACGCCTCGGCGTAGATGCGGTGTGCCACCAGGTCGGTGCTGCCGGCGGGACCGCCGCCGGTCAACGCGTACACCGTGTCGAAAACCTGTGCGCTGCTGACGATCCCGGTCACCAGCACGAAGAACGTCGTCGGTCGCAGCATGGGCATGGTGATGCGCCAGAACCGCTGCCACGCGTTGGCGCCGTCGGTGCGTGCCGCCGCGTGAATGTCCTCGGGGATGGCGAGCAGGCCGGCCAGGAACGACAACGAGACATACCCGACGTTGGTCCACACCACGACGGCCGACACCAGCGGCAGTGCAAAGCTCGGGTCGGACAGCCATTCGATGCTGTGCCCTAGTACCGCGCTCACCGCGCCGTCGGTGGGCGCCAGGATCCAGCGCCACAGCACCGCGATGGCCAGCGGCGCGCAAATCCACGGCAGCACATAGACGGTGCGGAACAGCCCGGTGCCGGGCAGCCGGCGGGCCAGCATGGTGGCGGCCAGCAGACCCAGCGCCGTCTGCGCCGGGACCACCATGGCCACGAAGACGGCCGTGACCATCAGCGAGTTGCCGAACCCGGCGTCGGTCAGCACCGACCGCCAATTGGACAGGCCGACAAAGCGCAGCGGGCCCAGCAGATCCCACCGACACAGGCTCAGCCAGATCACCACCAGGATGGGCAGCAGTAGAAACGCGAGCACACCGAACAAGCTCGGCGCCAGCAGCGCGTAGCCCAACGCGGTGGACCGCGGTGCAATCCGGCGTTCGGCGCTGGCCATGGGGTAATTAAAGCGGGCGCTGCCACGGTTTGTGGGGACCGGCCGTTACGGTGGAGCCGTGACACCGAACCGGGGGATCGATGCCGACTTCCTGGACCTGCCGCGCCACGAACTGGCCGACGCGGCGCTGTCCGCGGCCACCGCGGCCGGGGCCAGCCATGCCGACCTGCGGGTTCACCGGCTCATCACCGAGATCATCCAGCTGCGCGACGGCGAGCTGGAAACCGCGGTGATCAATCGCGAGGTCGGGTTGGCGGTGCGGGTGATCGTCGACGGCACCTGGGGATTCGCGTCGCACGCGGAGTTGGCGCCGTCGGTGGCCGCCGAGACCGCCCGCCGCGCCGTGCACGTGGCCACCACGCTGGCCACGCTGAGCAGCGAGCGGGTCGAGCTGGCGCCCGAACCCGTCTACCGGGACGCCACGTGGGTGTCGAGCTACCGGATCGACCCGTTCGATGTCTCGGCCACCGACAAGATCGGCGTGCTGGGCGACTACTCGGGGCGGCTGCTCGCGGCCGACGGCATCGATCACGTGTCGGCGCTGCTGACCGCCGTCAAGGAGCAGACGTTCTACGCCGACACGTTCGGCTCGTCGATCACCCAGCAGCGGGTGCGGGTGCTGCCCTCGCTGGAAGCGGTGACGGTGGACGCCCAGGCGGGCAGCTTCGACTCGATGCGGACGTTGGCGCCGCCGATGGGTCGCGGCTGGGAGGCCCTGGCCGGTGACGAGGTGTGGAATTGGACCGACGAGCTGGCGCAGCTGCCGTCCCTGCTGGCCGAGAAGGTCAAGGCATCCACAGTGGTTCCCGGGCCCACCGACCTGGTGATCGACCCGACCAACCTCTGGCTGACCATTCATGAATCGATCGGACACGCAACCGAATACGACCGCGCCATCGGCTACGAGGCCGCCTACGCCGGCACGTCGTTCGCCACACCGGACAAGCTGGGCACCATGCGGTACGGGTCGCCGGTGATGAACGTGACCGCGGACCGGACCGTCGAATTCGGTTTGGCCACCATCGGTTACGACGATGAGGGGGTGGCCGCGCAAAGCTGGGATCTGGTGCGCGACGGGATTTTCACCGGTTATCAGCTGGACCGGGTGTTCGCCCGGCGGCTGGGACACCCGCGCTCCAACGGCTGCTCGTACGCGGATTCGCCGCATCACGTGCCCATCCAGCGCATGGCCAATGTCTCGCTGCAGCCCGCCCCCGAACAGATCAGCACCGACGACTTGATCGCCCGGGTCGAGGACGGCATCTACATCGTCGGCGACAAGTCGTGGTCAATCGACATGCAGCGCTACAACTTTCAGTTCACCGGCCAGCGGTTCTACCGGATTCGCAGCGGGCGACTGGACGGCCAACTGCGCGACGTCGCCTATCAGGCCACCACGACCGATTTCTGGAATTCGATGGAGGCGGTGGGCGGCCCGGCCACCTGGCGGCTGGGCGGGGCGTTCAACTGCGGCAAGGCCCAGCCGGGCCAGATCGCGCCCGTCAGCCACGGCTGCCCGTCCGCGCTGTTCCGCGGCGTCAATGTGCTGAACACCCGGACCGAGGGCGGACGATGATCACCCCGCAGCATGTCGTCAACGTCGTGCTCGACGAGGCGGCCAAGCTGGGCGGCGCCGACGAGACCATGGTGCTGGTCACCGACAAGGTCGAGGCGACGCTGCGCTGGGCGGGCAATTCGATGACCACCAACGGGGTTTCGGTGAGCCGGAGCGTGACGGTGATCTCGGTGGTGCGTCGCGGGTCCGACGCGCGGATCGGAACGGTGGTGTCGGCCGAGGCGGACCCGCGGGTGCTGCCCGGGCTGGTCGCGGCGTCGCAGCAGGCCGCCGCGTCGGCGCCGGAGGCCGGCGACGCCGCACCGCTGCTCGCCGACGCCGGGGAACCCGCCGACTGGGACGCGCCGGTGCCCGGCACCGGGCCGTTGATCTTCGCCGACCTCGCCGACTCGCTCGGCCGGGGTTTCCGCGGCACCGATCGGCTCTACGGCTTTGCCCACCACAGTGTTTCGACCACTTTCGTGGCGACCTCGACCGGGTTGCGGCGGCGCTTCACCCAACCCACGGGGGCGGTGGAGATCAACGCCAAGCGCGGCGACGCCAGCGCATGGGCGGGTGTGGGGACACCCGACTTCGTCGATGTGCCAACCGATTCGCTGCTCGAGCAACTGTCGACGCGGCTGGGCTGGGCGCGGCGCAGCGTGGAGTTGCCGGCGGGGCGTTACGAGACGATCATGCCGCCGTCGACGGTGGCCGACATGATGATCTACATGGCCTGGTCGATGGCCGGCCGCGGCGCACAGGAGGGCCGGACCGCGTTCTCGGCGCCCGGCGGCGGGACCCGGGTGGGCGAGCGGCTCACCGACCTGCCGCTGACGCTGTTCTCCGATCCGAGGGCGCCCGGGCTGATCTGCACGCCGTTCGTCGCGGTGAGCAGCTCCTCGGAAACGGTGTCGGTGTTCGACAACGGCATGCCGATCGACCACGTCGACTGGATCCGCGACGGGGTGATCACCGCGCTGGCCTATCCGCGGGCCGCCGCCGCCAAATACGACGCCGACGTCGCGGTGGCCGCCGACAACCTGGTGATGACCGGGGGGACGGCCAGCCAAGCCGACATGATCGCGGCCACCGAGCGCGGCCTGCTGTTGACCACGCTGTGGTACATCCGGGTCGTCGAGCCCGCCACGCTGTTGGTCACCGGCCTGACCCGTGACGGCGTCTACCTGATCGAGGACGGGCAGGTCACCGCGGCCGTCAACAACTTCCGGTTCAACGAGAGTCCGCTGGACCTGCTGCGACGGGCCACCGAGGCCGGCGTCAGTGAGAAGACGCTGCCCCGCGAGTGGGGGGATTGGGCCACCCGCGCCGCGATGCCGGCGCTGCGCATCCCCGACTTCCACATGTCCTCGGTGAGCCAGGCCCAGTAGTCGATTGCCGCCGGGCCGCGCGCGTTCTAGCGTGTGACGGATGGCGGCTCCGGTTTCGCTTCGAGAAGACCAGCTCACCCGGTTGGTGGCGGTGTTTCCGGGCTCACCGTCCGAGGCGCGCGTCGCGGCGTTGATCCGGCGGGTGTGCGCGCAGACGTCGTCGCTGCCGCCGTTGCCCGCGCCCATGGAGGTGGGCGAACCGGAATCGGAAACCGAGGCCTCCGTCGCCGAGTTCGCCGAACAATTCAGCGCCGACGTCTCGGCGATCACCCACGCGCAACGGTCTCGGCTGTCAAAGCAGCTGGGGGACAGGACTTTTGGGGTAGTGGTGCAGATGTACATCGCCGACTTCGTCCCCCGGGTGCGCGCCGGACTGGAAGCGCTCGGGGTCGGCTCGCGGTATCTGGGCTGGCTGTCGGGGTCGATCAGCTGGGACTACGGCAGCGACCCGTTGGATCTGGTGTTCAACGACTTTTTAATCGCGGTGGCGCGAATGCGTGCCCTGGACCCGGTGACCTCCGAGCTGGTTCGGCTGAGGGGCGCGGCTCAGCACCATTGCAGGCTGTGCAACTCGCTTCGCGAGGGCAGCGCGCTGGATGCCGGCGGTTCGGAAACGCTGTACGAGGAGATCGAGCGCTTCGAATCGTCGGGTTTGCTGGACGAGCGCGCAAAGGCAGCGCTGCGCTACACCGATGCGTTAATTTGGACGCCTGCGCACCTCGTCGCCGACGATGTCGCCGAGGTGCGCTCCCGGTTCTCCGAGGCCGAGGCCGTCGAGCTCACCTTCGACATCATGCGCAATGCCAGCAACAAGGTCGCCGTCTCCCTGGCCGCCGACGCGCCGCGGGTCGAAAACGGTACGGAGCGGTATCTGATCGGCGCCGACGGTCAGACGGTATTTAGCTGACCGAGCGGGCGACGGCCTCGGCGCGGGTTGAGGCGCGGTTTCGCCACGGTTGGGTGGCCTTGGCGCCTCGCGCAGAAGGCACGAAATGTTAACTATTCGTACACCGCCGCGCAAGCGTCCGTTACCGCTTTGTGCTGGGCTCATTGGCTAACTTAAGCGCGGTCACCGACTCTTATATGAACAAATATGTCGACGATTTGACGCCGGGCGTGCGTCGCAAGCAATCGCATTGGTGCGCAGAGGGAGGTTCGCAGATGACCACCGGGACACGCTCGCAGCTGCGGGTGCCAGCGGTGTGGGTTGCCGGCGTTGCGCTGGGGGCCTCGATGCTCGGCGCCGCGGTGTTGTCGGCGCCGCAGGCTTCGGCGACCTGCAACCTGAGCGACAAGGACGATCAGTACATCAACCTGCTGGCGCAGAACAAGATGGTTCACAACGCCGACTACAGCGATTGCCACGAGGCCGCAGAGGGTCGGTGGTTCGCCGATCAGGTCCGGTCCAATCCCAATTCGTTCGGCGAGGCGCAGGAGTTGGTGAACATGATCACCAACACCACGCCGCTTAGCCAGGCCCAGGCCGAGTGGGAGGTCGAGTCGGCCATCTATGTGTACGCGCCCGACTTGATCCCGAAGATCAAAGACCAGGCCTCGAAGGCAAACTGGCCCACCGAGGGCTGATCGTCGTGGCGGAGCACGGACCGCCAATGCCTTTGCTCGCCTTGGATTTCGCGGACGTCCGCACGACGCTCTGAGGTTCAGCACTTTTGTTTGGTTCAAATACCCTGTCGTATAGCTCTTTTCGGTATTCGTTGTTCACCCATTGTTCGTAAGAGCCGGTGTTTCTCGCGCTCGCGGTCGGTGGTATCCGATCCACAGTGCGTCAAGGGAAGAAGGGACATTCCACCAGAGGGGGTATCTGGAGAAATGGCAAGAACACGAGCACAGGGGGCCGGGCTGGCGGTGGGAACCGCCGGAATCATGTTGGGGGCGGCCGTGTTCGGTGGGGCGGTGCTGTCGGCGCCACCCGCCGCGGCGGCGTGCAGTCTGACTCCCGCCGACGACCAGTACATCAACCTGTTGGCGCAGAACAAGATGGTTCACAATGCCGACTTCAGTGACTGCCATGAGGCCGCGGAGGGTCGGTGGTTCGCCGATCAGGTCCGGTCGAATCCCAATCCGTACGGAAAGGCGAAGGAGTTGGTGAACATGGTCACCAACACGACGCCGTTGTCCCCGGACCAGGCCGAGTGGGAGGTCGAGTCGGCGATCTATGTCTACGCGCCGGACCTGATCCCCAAGATCAAGGCTCAGGCCGGGCAGCCAGCGCCGCCGGCGGCCTGATTGCGGGCTGCCCCGCTGGGCTGCCGCGGGACGCCGACTTCGGGCTTGGGCTACCGTTTCCTACGGAGCAATCACGTCGGGGCGGTAGCTCAGTTGGTTAGAGCCGCGGACTCATAATCCGTTGGTCGCGGGTTCGAGCCCCGCCCGCCCCACGAAAAGCGTGTTTTACCTCGGCTGATGGTTGACGTATCGGCTTCGGGTGATGGGCGACGGTGTTTCGGCTGATGCTTGACAGTTACTTCGGCTGATCCTTGACACTCTCTCGATGAGGGAGTTGAGCGTCGGTGAGGGGCCAAACTCAATCTCCGTCGTCGCGTGATACGGCGCGGTCGATCAGCGTGTGCGCGGCGGCCCGAGCATGGGCCCAGGGGGAGGGGTCGTTGAGCGAGGTGGACAGAGCGGCCGCGCCCTCATAGAGCACAGCGAGTTGGTTGCCCAGCAATTGGGGATCGGCCGCACCGGCCCGCCGGGCCAATTCGGCGAAATCATCAGCCGGCTGGTCTCCGCCAAGCCGGTTGTCTCCGACGGTTGAACAACGATCCCAAATAGTGGCGCGTCAACGTCACTGGTGGTGAAGGGCACCACCGTCACCGATGCCGTTGCGTCGAATCGGTCGTCTTGGACGACGACGACTGGCCGGGGTTTGCCGCTATAAGCGCCGCGTGCCGCGGCCATGTAGATGTCGCCTCGTCGCACGTCTATGTGGCGTCGTCCCAGTCGGCCGAGACGGCATCGACGAAGGCCTGGTCGTCACGATCCTGTTCGCTGGCAGCCACGAGCGCCGATTGGCGGTGCGCTTCTCTGACGAACTCCGTGGCGTTCACATCGGGAACCCAGAGCTGGATCGGCCGCAGGCCTCGTTGGCGCAGCCGTTCCCTGTGCCTGCGAACGCGCTCACGACCGAGTGACATTCGCTCATGTTACATATAACGGCGCTACCTGCGGGTTGCCATCGCTCGGACACAACAGCACCCACCCAGCCGATCACAGCCCGATGTAGACGGCCTTGGTGTTGAAGTAGGCCTCGATGCCCTTGCGGCCGCGCTCGCCACCCCACCCGGACTGCTTGTGCCCGCTGATCGGCATCGAGGGGTCGGCCGCGAGCGCGGAGTTCACCCAAATCTGGCCTGCGCGAAGCTCATTGACGACCCGATGTGCACGCGACAGGTTCTCGGTCCAAATCGCCCCGGCGAGCCCGTAGTGCGTGTCGTTGGCGGCGGCAATCACTTCGTCCTCGTCGTCGAACGGGATGACGCAGCCGACCGGCCCGAAGATCTCCTCGCGGATCAGCCGCATGTCGGGTGTGGTGTTGGTGATGATCGTCGCCTCGTAGAAGTAGCCCTTGCGGTCCATCGGCTTGCCGCCGGTGATCACCTTGGCGCCGGCGGCCACCCCGTCGTTGACGATGCCTTCCACGCGTTGCCGTTGCTTGTCGCTAATGAGTGGTCCCAGAACGGAATTGGGGTCATCGCTGCCGCCCATCGGCAGCATCCTGGCGAACTCGGCGAGGCCCTCGACCACCTGGTCGTAGATGCCGCGCTGGACGTAGATGCGCGAGGTGCACGAGCAGTTCTGCCCCGAGCCCGCGAGCAGGCCCATGCCCGCTCCCATGATCGCCTTGTCGAGGTTGGCGTCGTCGAACATGATCAGCGGCGACTTGCCGCCGAGCTCGAGCGTCAGCCGCTTGAGGTTGCCGGCGGCCGCTTTGACGATCAGCCGCCCCACCTCCGTCGACCCGGTGAACGAGATCTTGTCGACGTCGGGGTGCGCGGTCAGCGCCGCCCCGGTGGTCTCGCCGTAGCCGGTGACGACGTTCAGCACGCCGTCGGGCAGACCCGCCTCGCGGAAGATCTCTTCCAGCTTCAGCGCGGTCAGCGGCGTCTCCTCGGCGGGCTTGAGCACGGCGCTGCATCCCGCCGCGAGCGCCGGCGCGACCTTGAGCATCGCGACGAAAAACGGCCCGTTCCAAGGGATTATCAGGCCGACGACGCCGACCGGCTCGAGCTGGGTGAAGGTGTGATAGGTCTCCCAGGTGCCGAGCAGACCGTCGGAGACCAGGTTGGCCGACTCGCCGTGGATCTTGCCGACCCAGCCCGCGTAGTACTTCAGCATGTCGACCGAGACCGGGATGATGTGGCCGGCGGCCGTCAGGTTCATCCCGTTGTCCTGGGACTCGAGCGCGGCCAGCTCGTCCTTGCGTTCCTCGATGATGCGGGCGGCGCGGAAGAGCACGTTGGCCCGGTGCGACGCGGGCGCCTTGCGCCACACGCCCGACTCGAAGGTCTCGCGCGCCCGCGCCACCGCGGCGTCGACGACGGCCTGGTCGGAATCCGGGACCTCGGCGATCTGCTCCTCGGTGGACGGGTTGAAGACGGGAATGGTGGTACTCACGGTTCGTCGGGGCCCTTCGTCGGCGGAAATCCTGTCGTCGCGCGACAGAGGTTACGCGCTTAACCATCGGGTGTCCAGCACGTGCGAGCGCTCGATGAGCGTGGCGTCCGGACGGATCCTGCAGGTCATCAGCGTGCCGAAACGGATGCGCCGGCCGCGCCCCGGCAGGTGGAGCCCCGCCGCAAAATGGCGGCTAGATTACCCCTATGCGGGTTGTTCGCCTGTTCGCTGCGGTCCTGACCATCCTCACAGCCGGGCTGCTGTGGGCGACCCCGGCCGGCGCGCAACCGCCGACCAAGCTCACCGATCACCTCACCGACAGCAACCGGGTGCTGACGGATTCGGATCGGGCGGCGGTCAGCTCGGCCATCGATCGGCTGTACCGCGATCGACACATTCAACTGTGGGTGGTCTACGTCGACAACTTCAACAAGTTCAAACCCGACAACTGGGCCGACCGCACCCGCAGCGAAAGCGGCATGGGCGACCGCGACGTGCTGCTGGCCGTGGCCACCAACACCAAGTTGTTCACACTCAACCCCCCGCGGCAGCTGCAGAACCCGACAGCCGACGAGTTGAACAGCCTGCGCACCAACAAGATTGGGCCGGCAGTCAGTGCGAAGAACTGGGCCATCGCCGCCATCGCCGCGGCCGATGGTCTGGACACCTCACTCAGCGTGTCTCACCCCGCGAGCCCGGCCAAGCGGGCCTGGCTGCCGATCGCGATCGCCGTCATCGCCGTCGTGGTCGTCGTCGTGCTGCTGCTGGTGCTCTATCGGGCGCGGCGCCGCCGGCGCGCCGCTCGCGGAGTCGGCCCCGGCGGTCCGCAGGATCGTTCGTTGGGGGAGGCGTTGTCGACGGCCGAGGCCAGGTTGCGCCAAATCTCCGACTACGTCGCCCGGCATCACGACAGCGTCGGCGCCGACGCTCGCAGCCGCCTCGACGAGGCCACCCGGCACCTGGCGGCCGCGCACGCCAAGCAGGCAAGCAACGACACGGAGGCGATCGCCCATGCCAACCGGGCATCGACGTTGGCGGCAGAGGCGCAACACCTGGCGAACGACGACGTGCTGGGCGCCCACCGCACGACGCGACGCCGGGGTGCCGCATCCAAGCGATGACCTGAACCGTCGAACGTGGAGTTGTTGCGGAAAATCGGCCGGATCCGCGCAACAACCCCACGTTCGGCGTCACGACGAACGGTAGCGGGCGCGCAGCAGGCCCAGCGCCTGCTCGACGGTCTCCTCCGTATCGCGGGTCGCGTCGACCCGCAGCACCGACGCCTGCTCATCGGGGGGAGTGAACGCGGCGCGCAGCTGCGGCCACAGCTCGATCCGCGCGTCCGAGACGACGCCTTGCTCGGTCGCGCGCCGCTTGAGCCGCGCGATCAGGGTGTCGTCGTCCGCGTCGCACAGCACGACGTGCAGGTCGACGCCGAGCCGGTGGGCAAGCTGCCGCAGCTGGGCGCGCTCACCCGGATTGCCGAACGTCGCGTCGACGACCACGCCGCGGCCGCGGCGCAACCAACGGGCGGCGTCGCGGCGTAACGCGGCATAGGTGTTGCGCGTCATCGCGGGATCGTAAAGCCCCGAACCGAATTCGTCGCTGCCGCGGCGGGTCGGCGGAATGCCCGCCATCCTCTTGCGGGCCACGTCCGACGAGAGGTGCACCAGCCCGAGCCGGCCGGCGAGCGCCCGCGCCAGCGTGGTCTTGCCGCTGGCCGGCAGCCCCATGGTGACGACCATCAGCGGACGGGGCAGGCCGCCCGCGTGCGCCCACGCCAGGTCAAAATACCCGCGCGACTCGGCGATGAGCGCTGCCTGTTCACCGCCGGGCACCTTTTCGGTCTGGGCCAGGCGCAGGCTGCGGACCTTGCCGCGCACGTAGGCCCGGTAACACATGTAGAAGTCGAGCAGGCTGGGCAGCTCGTCGTCGCCGCTGGCGCGGACGTAGGAGTCTACGAACGCCCAGGCCAAATCGCCGCGACCGTGGTACTCGAAATCCATGGCCAGAAACGCCACCTCCGAAGCCAGGTCGGCGCAGCGATAGCGGGGCGCGAACTGCAGACTGTCGAACAACACGATCTGACCGTCGGCGATGCAGACGCTGGCGGCGTGCAGATCACCGTGACCGTCGCGCACGTGCCCCTCGGTCACCCGCCGCTCGAGCAGGGCGGCCTGCTGGCCGACGAATTCCTGGACATAGGAACGGATTTCGTCATTGATAGCTGGGGAGATGGTGCGCCCGATGAACGGGCCCATCTGGTCGAAATTCTCCTGCCAGTTCGCGATCACGCTGGAGGGGCTGCCGTACGCCTCGATGTCGGGACCGGTTTCGGCCCGGCCGTGCAGCTTGGCCAGGGTGCGACCGATCCGGCGGGCGAGCCGCGTGTCGACATCGCCGCCCGCCAGCTTGGCCGGCAGCATGCCGTCTTCGGGCAGCCGCCGCATCCACACGGCCGGCTCGCCCGACCCGGCCTCGCCGCCGACCCGGTAGTGGCCGTTCTGCTCGGTGATGTCGACGACGCCGAGGTACACCTGCGGGCTGAACCGCCGGTTGAGCCGCAGTTCTTCGTCGCAGTCGGCGCGGCGTTGCTCGATGCTGGTGAAGTCGAGGAAGCCCAGGTTCACCGGCTTCTTCAGCTTGTAGGCGTAGGGGCCGGCGAGTATGACCCACGAGCTGTGCGTCTCGTGCAGGCGCAGGTCGTCGGCCGGCGGGTCGTACGCGTCGGGTCGCAGAAGATCCGCGACGATCCGCGGCTGTCCGTCGGGTCCGGTGGGGTCGAAGGCGTGCGTCATAGTCTCGCCCCACGAACACTACCCGGCGCTCAGACCTCCTCGACGTCGTCGGCGTAGCGGCCGGGGTTGACCAGCGATGCCAACGCGCCGGTGACCATCATGAGCGCCGCCGCGACGAACACCACGACCAGCCCCGCGTGGAACGGACCCGAAATCAGCTCGGGGAAAAACGATTTGCCGGTCAGCGTCGCGGCATTGACGCCGGGTTGTTGCAGTGCATGCGACGGTGCGAGCAATTCGGCGATCGGGTTGTAGCCCAGAAACGCCGCGAACAGGCTGCCCACCGGGGGCAGGGCGGCGGCGTCCTGAGCCACCGCCGCGGGCACGCCCTGCTGTTGCAGCCCGCTGCTCAGCGCGTGCGGCAGCGTGCCGGCCAGGCCGACGACCATCAGCGAGAAGAACACGCCGATCGACAGCGCCGAACCGGCGTTGAAGAAGGTCGACCGAACACCCGATGCGGCTCCCCGGTCCCGGGGCGGCACGCTCGACATGATCACGGCGGTGTTGGGCGCCGCGAACAGGCCGCCGCCCAGCGCGTTGAGGAAAATCAGCAGCGCGAACACCCGGTAGTCGAAATTGACCGGGATCATCAGCAACCCGATGAACGTGACGGCCATCAGCAGCATCCCGGCGACGGCGAACGGCCTCGCACCGAACCGGTCCGCCAACCACCCCGCGACCGGCGCCGCGATCAGGAAGCCGATCGTCGTCGGCAGCATGTAGATGCCGGCCCACAGCGGCGTCGATTCGAAGCGGTAGCCGTGCAGCGGCAGCCAGATGCCCTGCAACCAAATGATGAGCATGAACTGCAGGCCGCCGCGGCCGCTCGACGACATGAGGTTGGCCAGGTTGCCCATCCCGAACCCCGCGGACCGGAACAGTCGGACGTTGACCATGGGCTGCGGTGCGCGCAATTCGATGAGGCAGAACACGATCAGCAGCAACAGCCCGAACGCGATCGAGCCCAGCACCCACGGGTTCGTCCAGCCCGTCGGATGGCCACCGTAGGGCTGAATGCCGTAGGTGATGCCGACCAGGACGACGGTCAATCCCACGCCGAACGTCACGGTGCCGGGCCAGTCCAACGGGCCCGGCGTGCGCACGCCCAGCTCATGCAACGAGCGCATGCCCCACACCGTGCCCAGGACGCCGACCGGCACCCCGACCCAGAAGATCGCCCGCCAGTCCCATTCCGAGAGCAGCCCCCCGAACAGCAGGCCGAGGAACGAGCCGGCCACCGCGGCGACCATGTTGAAGCCGAGTGCCATGCCGCGCTGGTTGCTCGGGAACGCGTCGGTGAGGATGGCGGCCGACAACGCCATCAGGATGGCGCCGCCGACGCCCTGGATCACGCGCCAGCCGATCAGCCACACGGCGCCGCCGGTGAGCGGGAACGGGTCGAACGACAGCGCGATCGCCGCGACGGTGAACACCGCGAAGCCGGCGTTGTAGATGCGCACCCGGCCGAACATGTCGCCGAGTCGCCCGACGAACACCACCAGGACCGCGGTGACCACCAGGTAGCCCATCAGCATCCACAGCAGATAGCCGATGTTGGCCGGCGCCAGCGGGTTCAATCCGATGCCGCGGAAGATGGCCGGCAGCGAGATCAACACGATCGACGAGTTGATCATCGCCAGCAGCATTCCCAGGGTCGTGTTGGAGAGGGCAACCCACTTGTAGCGGGGGTGGTCGCGGTCCCATCGGAGCCTGCGGACATTGGTTTGCTTGGCGACCAGCGTCGGGCTCGTCGCGGCAGGGCTGTCGGCCATCTATATCCCGGTCATCATCAGTCGTCGCCTACATCGGTCCAAAGGCATTATGTTAGCCATACAAACAAATGGGTTTGCAGGCGTCTCTCTCCGGACCGTCAGTCGCCGGTTCCGACGGGCAACAGTTTGTGCGCGAGGTGAGCGTTGACGACGCGGAATTCGTGTGCGGGACGGCGCACGGGCTCGAGGGTGCCATCGGCGTGGACGACGGCGCCGCCGCCGGAGGGGATTCCGACACCTAGGGCGGCTCCCTCGAGCGATTGGATCGCCCGCGACAGCCGCGCCCAGCCGGTTCGCTCGTCGTGCGTGTCGATGACCGCGGGCACCAGGTTGAAGACGTCGAGCAGTCGGTGCGCCGGGGGTGTCCCGATGATGCCGTAGCGCCCGAGCTGGACCGCACCGGCCGAAATGCCCACCAGCACAGCACCTTTGGCGTACCGATCGAGAATCGCGTCCTTCATGCCGGTTCTCTCGAAGGTGTTCCAGCCCCGCTGCACGTCGCCGCCGGCCAGGACGATCAGGTGGGCGCCGTCAAGGAAGGCGCGGTCGGCCGGGCCGAACGACGACGCGATCATGCGGCGCTCGGTGACGCCGATCGCCTCCATCGCCGCCGCGAAGATGTCGTAGAACTCGGGGCGATCACCGTTCGATGCGCCGATGTAGGCCGCGCTCAGCGGCTTGTCTCTTGCCAACCCGTCGAGAGCCGCCTGCAAGAGCGGTCGGTCGTGACGCTTCCAGAACAGCAACTGACTGTCGGCCAGCAGGTACAGCGGTTGACGTTGTGGTGCCGTCACTTTCGCTGCTCTTTGGTGGTCAGCTCTTCGAGCCTCGCGAGCGCGGCGTCGAGGTCCGCCGCCTCGATATAGATGCTGAGGTCCGGCATGAGGTGCCACAAGCTCGGGAGGTATCCGGCGAGGCCCTCCGATTCGGTCAAGACCGGCGTGCCGTGCCGCCGGACCTGGAGAGGCCCCAAAACCCCCAGCTCCACCGGTAAAAGGGTACTCATCTCGATGATCGTCGGCGGCGCAATTCAATACCTGGTCAAGATCCGGTAAAGCCGCCAGTGACCTGCCCGGATGGCGCCCGAACGGCTAAGGCGCCGCACGGTGACCGGCACTGGCCGCATGGTGCCGGGAGTTGCGGCACCGACATGGCCACGCACCCGACCGTTTACTTTGGTATCCATGGACAGCGACCGGGATGACTCCGCCGCCAACCGGCGGGACCGGCGCGAACTGGACCGCATGCACACCCAGCTCGACGAGCTGATGGCTGCGCGCGACCAGCTGGAACAACTGGTGCGGGTCATCGTCGAAATCGGCTCCGATCTGGACTTGGACGTCACGCTGCGTCGCGTCCTGAAAGCGGCGATGGAGCTGACCGGCGCCCGCTACGCCGTGCTCTCTTCCCGCGCCTCCGACGGCGGACTGCTCTCGTTCGTGCATGCCGGCCTCGACGCGGACACGGCCCGGCAGCTCGGCGAGCTAGCGGTGGGCGACGGTCTTCGCATCGACGATGTGAGCGTTGATGCGCGCAGCGCCCACCTGTCGGCACACGACCCACCGCTGCGGGCGCTGCTGGGAATACCGATCACGGTGCGGGCAGCCAACTTTGGCAACCTCTATCTGGCGGACGACCGGCAAGGGCGCGTGTTCACCGACTCGCAGGAAGGCGCGGTGCGCGCCATGGCCACGGCGGCAGCCGCCGCCATCGACAACGCGCGACTCTTCGAGCGCGAGCGCGAATCGGCGAAATGGACGAAGGCCAGTCGCGAGATCACCACCGCGCTGCTGTCCGGTGATCCGCAGACAGGTCCGTTGCAGCTCATCGTGAACCGGGCGCTGGAGCTGGCCGGCGCCGAGCAGGCGATCTTGCTGGTCCCGCGAGAGCCCGAGTCGCCCGGCCGGGAGGCCGACACCCTGGTGGTGTCCGCCACCGCGGGCCGCTATGCCTCGCAGGTGATCGGCCGGCAGGTTCCGATGGACGGCTCAACCACCGGCGGTGTCGCGCGGCGCGGCCTGCCGTTGATCACCGACTCCTTCCAATACCCGATCGAGGGATTCACCGACGTCGGCGAACGCTCGGCGATCGTGATACCGCTGATTGCCGACGGCGCGGTGCTCGGCGTCATCGCCGTCGCGCGCGACCCGCAGCAACCGCCGTTCGGCAACGACTACCTCGACCTGGTCAGTGACTTCGCCCGGCACGCCGCCATCGCCTTGGCACTGGCGGCGGGCCGCCAACACGCGCTCAATCAGGAACTGGCCCAAGCGGATACGGTCGACGAGGCGGTACGCGCCGCGGCTGAAGAACTGCGCCGGCTGTGGCGCGCCCGCCGGGTGCTGGCCGTCACCTTCCCGAGCCACACCTCTGCTACGGAAACGGCGTTCGGTCCGCCCGAGGTCGTTTCGGTCGGCGAGCCCACGCAGTGGGCCGATCTGCCGTCGCACATGCACCAGGCGCTCGGCGCGTTGCGCGACGGCGACCTGCTCACCCCGAACACCACGCAGCCCGGGACGGCGGGCATCGCCCTGCAGCATCCCGACGGCGTGCTGGTCGTCTGGATCGACCTGACCGATGAGCGCTCGTTCACCTTGGAAGACCAGACCCTGCTCACCGTGCTGGCCGGCCGCCTCGGCCAGGGCCTGCAACGGGTGCACCAGGTCGACCAGCAGCGCGAAACCGCACTGGCTCTGCAGCACGCGATCCTCGGTCCAGCCGATCTGCCCAACGGATTCGCGGTGCGCTATCAGGCCGCCACCCGGCCGTTGCAGGTCGGTGGTGACTGGTTCGACATCGTCGACCTCGAGGACGGGCGGGTTGCGTTGGTCGTCGGCGACTGTGTCGGCCACGGGCTCGCGTCCGCCACGGTGATGGGTCAGGTGCGCAGCGCCTGCCGCGCCCTGCTGATCGAAAACCCAAGTCCCGCTGCGGCTCTCGCGGGTCTGGACCGATTCGCGGCGCGGCTGCCCGGCGCGCAATGCACCACCGCCGTGTGCGCGGTGCTCACCCCGGACACCGGGGAACTGGTCTACTCCAGCGCCGGGCACCCGCCGCCCATCGTGGTGCACGGCGACGGCAGCACCCAGATACTCGACGAGGGCCACACCATCGCATTGGGCATCCGACGGGACTGGCCCCGCCCGGAGGCCCGGGTGACCATACCGGCGCGCGCGACCCTGCTGTTGTACACCGACGGGCTGGTCGAACGTCGCCGCAGCCCGCTGGATCGGGGTATCTACCGCGTCGCCACCGTCGCGCAGGATGCCCGCGGCTCGTCCCTCGACGAGTTGGCGACCCGGATCATGTCCGCCGTCGCGCCGAGCGGCGGCTACCAGGACGACGTGGTGTTGCTGCTGTACCGGCATCCGGCGCCGCTGGAGCTGAACTTCCCCGCCGACGTCAACCAGCTGGCGCCCACTCGCACCGCGTTGCGCAACTGGCTGCGCCGTGTCCGGCTGGACCCCGAGCAGACATTGAACGTATTGGTCGCCGCCGGGGAGGCCGTCGCCAACGCCATCGAACACGGACACCGGCACAGTCCGCAGGGCACAATTCGGCTGGGCGCCACCGCATTAGGCGATCAGGTCCGGTTGACGATCACCGACACCGGCACATGGAAGGTTCCCCAAGCGACGTCCTATCCGCATCGGGGGCGGGGCATCCCGTTGATGAAAAGCCTGATGAACGATGTCGACATTCGGTCCGACACCGGCGGAACCACCGTCCAGCTCTCCGCCAGGATCACCTGATGGTCACCCCGCTGACACTGGACACCGGCCGTGGTAGCGACGGCAACCCGGTGCTGGTGGCAGTGGGCGAAATCGACCTGAGCAACATTGACGCATTCCACCGGGCGCTGGCCACCGCCACCGCGGAGGTCACCGGGAGTGACGGCGCGGTGCTCGTCGACCTCAGCGCCGTGGAGTATGTGGACAGCGCCGCCATCAATGCGTTGGCCGCACACGCCGACCACATCGCGCTCGTCGCGCACCCGGTCCTGATGCCCGTCTTCAGGGTCAGCGGTTTGACCGAGCTGACCACCGTCGAAGCCGCACCCTCGCCGCCGGCACCTTGTTGAAACATGTTGCAGCGCAAGGCGGCCGCGAATCCGCCAAGCCCGCGATCGCCGTGTGAATTGCCGCGGCCCGAGCGGGATTTGGTCTACTCGGTCGTCAGCGGGCGGACCACCGCACGATCGTTCGGCCCGCCAATCCGGCCCGCCGACAGGTCGATTGCCGCACAATGAGTTACGCGGGTCCGACCTACGACGAGTCATCACCGCCCGCCCGGAAGACGAAGTGGAGTCGGCGATGAGAGATCACCTGCGGCGCTGCCTGGTCGGCGCGTTCGCCCTCGTATCGATCGGGTTGCCGGCGACGGCGGTCGCGACGCCGGGGATCAGCCGCGCCGACGGGGACTGCGCCCCGGGCTGGGGCTGGAGCGTCGAACTGAATCAATGCGTGTTCCTGCTGCCGGCCGCGAACGGACCCGGCGGACCGGGAGGACCCGGGGGACCGGGCGGGCCCGGTGGACCGGGCGGACCCGGCGCACCTGGGGGGCCGGGCGCCCCGGGGCATCCCGGCCCGCACTGATACCGTCACCCAGCTGCGGCAACGCCACCCCGGACCGGCGAAATAGCTGGTCGGCGGCGCGCGGGAACTCATCGCGCCGGCCGGTCGTTATATCAGCTAAGTAACCGGTGACTCGAGGGGGTAATAGCCGCATGCCACGCACAGACAACGACACCTGGGACCTTTCCACCAGTGTGGGCGCCACCGCCACGATGGTGGCCGCCGCACGCGCCATCGCGACCAACGCCGACAACCCGCTGATCGAGGACCGATTCGCCGAACCGCTGGTTCGCGCCGTCGGGGTGGATTTCTTCACCCGCTGGGTCACCGGCGACCTCGTCGCCGCCGACGTCGACGACCACGACTCCGGTTGGAAGCTCGAGCACATGCCCGTGGCGATGGCCGCCCGTACCCGCTTCTTCGACTCCTTCTTCCAGGGCGCGACGCAGGCCGGGATTCGGCAGGCGGTGATTCTGGCCTCCGGCCTCGACGCGCGCGCCTACCGGTTGGCCTGGCCGGCCGGTACGACGGTGTTCGAGATCGACCAGCCTCAGGTGATCGAATTCAAGACCGCCACGCTGGCAAAGCTGGGCGCGACCCCGCAGGCCACGCTGCGCACCGTCGCCGTCGACCTGCGCGATGACTGGCCAAAAGCCTTGGTGGAAGCGGGTTTTGACAAGGGCCAGCCCACCGCATGGATCGCCGAGGGGCTGTTCGGCTATTTGCCGCCGGAGGCCCAGGACCGCCTGCTGGACAACATCACCGCACTCAGCGCCGAGGGCAGCCGGCTGGCGTGCGAAGCTATTCCGGACATGTCAGAGGTAGACACCGAGAAGGCTCAAGAGATGATGCGCAGGGCCACCGCGAAATGGCGGGAGCACGGCTTCGACCTGGAATTCGGCGATCTGGGGTATCAGGGCGAGCGCAACGATGTCGCCGTCTACCTGGACGGCCTGGGCTGGCGGTCGGTCGGCGTTCCGATGAGTCAGCTGTTGGCCGACGCCGGACTCGAGGCGATCCCGCAGACCAACGACTCCGTGTCGGTGGCCGACACCATCTACTACAGCTCGGTGCTGGCCAAATGACCGCACCGCAGCGGCGAGGGCTGAACGACGTCGTCACGCGGATGTGGAGCTTCCTGGCGCCGGCGTATGACCTGCCCTTCCTGCAGCAGTGGGTGTACCGGCCTCCGCACAACGAGGTGATAGCCCAGCTGCGCAACCACGGTTCGCGCAGAATCGCCGACATCGCTTGCGGCACAGGGGTACTCAGCGAGCGGATCCAGCGCGAACTGGATCCCGACGAGATCTACGGCGTGGACATGTCCGATGGCATGCTCAACCAGGCGCGGGCGAAATCGGACCGGGTGCAGTGGTTGCGGGCGCCGGCCGAACAGCTCCCGTTTCACGACGGTGCGCTCGACGCCGTCGTGACGACGTCGGCGTTTCACTTCTTCGACCAGCCGGCGGCGTTGCGGGAATTCCATCGCGTGCTGGCCCCCGGGGGGTTGGTGGCCGTCTCGGCGCTCAGTA
Source organism: Mycobacterium timonense (assembly GCF_025821985.1). Classification (NCBI taxonomy): domain Bacteria; kingdom Bacillati; phylum Actinomycetota; class Actinomycetes; order Mycobacteriales; family Mycobacteriaceae; genus Mycobacterium; species Mycobacterium timonense. The sequence continues at coordinate 56,808 of NZ_JACKSY010000040.1, forward strand.
CCCGGCGACCGCTGCTGCAGGCATCCGCCGACAGCAGGTGGAAGCCGCAGCACAACGCGTCGGCTCCCGAGATGCGCAAGCTGTTCGAGGACGCGGGGTTCGTGATCGGCGATCAGCATCGGATCCTGCGACCGGCCTGGACGCGCCTGGTTTCTGACCTGCTGACCGTCGGCACCAAACCCGACTAGTGATGCCGGGACGAAATGCGTTCGCCGGCAACGGCATAACTGACGACGCCTGATCGGCGAGGCGGGTGTCGTTTCAGCTATGGCTCACAGCGGGATCCACACTCCGAAGAACCAGAAGCCCCACTGGTTGAACCCGGGATCCCAGACGGGAGTCTCCTGGTAGCCCCAGTAGTTGATCGGGCCGTAGTCCCAGTGCCCGCCGGGCGGAGGGAGCGGTCGATCCCACGCCGGACGCGGTGGTTCACCCGGTCCCCAGGGGGCGGGTCCGTCGCCCCACGGGGCGCCGTGGAAGTAGCCACGTTGGGGGTCCCCATGCCAGGGACCACCCGGGCCGCCGGGGTGATCGGGCCCGCCCGGCCCACCGGGGCCGCCGGGGTGATCCGGCCCACCCGGGCCGCCGGGACCGCCAGGTCCACCAGGGCCACCGGGATGACCGGGGCCGCCAGGACCGCCAGGCGGCCCACCGGGCCCACCCGGTCCGCCGGGACCGCCCGGTCCACCCGGGTCATTGGGGCCGGTCGGATGGTGGAAATCTCCGGGCTGGGATCCGCCATGGCCGGGACCGCCTGCGGGAGGGGCGCCATGCCCGCCAGGAGGCGGCGGTGCCCCGGGAGCGGCGCCGGCGAACCCGGCGCCCATTCCCAACGCGGCGGCGCCGAGCGCTCCGGCGATGCTCACCCCTCCGACAAATTGCTTCAACCTCACGATGCTTCACCTATCCACTCGGTCCACTCGGGATCTTTGCGAAAGGGGAATTCCTCGAACACCCCCCGACACCACCCAGAGACTAGATAGCTTCCCTATGGACCAGCTGTGTCCCGCCCATGCAAAGCTTTGATCCCGGTCAACCGGCACCCGCGAGCGCTGGTTTGGCAAGGCTATGTTGGCTAGTCGCGCACGGTTTTCGTCTATATCGTTGCCGCCGTGTCGAGTACGCCACACCCGGCCGAACCCCACATCGGTTCGGTGTCGTCGAAGTTGAATTGGCTGCGCGCCGGCGTTCTGGGCGCCAACGATGGAATCGTCTCCACCGCAGGCATTGTCGTGGGCGTCGCCGCGGCCACGGCGCTGCGCGCTCCCATCCTGACTGCCGGCAGCGCCGGACTGGTGGCCGGGGCGGTGTCGATGGCGCTGGGCGAATACGTCTCGGTCAGCACCCAGCGCGATACCGAGAAGGCGCTGCTGATCCAGGAGCATCAGGAGCTGCGTGACGATCCGGCCGCCGAACTCGACGAGCTCGCCGCGCTCTACGAAGCCAAGGGTCTGACCGCGGCGACGGCCCGTACCGTGGCCGAGGAACTCACCGATCAGAATCCGCTGCTGGCCCATGCCGAGGTCGAGCTGGGCATCAATCCCGAGGAGCTGACGAATCCGTGGCATGCCGCGTCGTCCTCGGCGCTCTCGTTCGCCATCGGCGCGTTGCTCCCGTTGATCGCGATTCTGCTGCCGCCGCCGACGTGGCGGATTCCGGTCACCGTCGTGGCGGTGCTCATCGCGCTGGTGATCACCGGCGCGGTATCGGCCCGCCTCGGTGGCGCGCCGCAGCTTCGCGCCGTGGCGCGTAACGCCATCGGAGGCAGCCTCGCACTGGCGGTCACCTACACGATCGGCCACGTGGTCGGCGCCGCGATCGACTGACCACACCGGCGCATCCGCCGACTGGAAGCGCAACTGTAAGATCCACGGTTGCGGTCCTCAGCAGAGGCCGCACAACCCGTCGCGTGAAGGGTCATGCAGTGGCCGAACCCAATGTCGTTCCCGATCAACCTCGCTGGGCTGACGGGCTGCCGTATTTTGTGCGCGACGAAAACGATTTGGTACCAACCGAAATCGCGCGCGGCGGATGGGGGCCATCGCTCAGCGGCCATGTCGTCGGCGGGCTCTTGGCGTGGGCCGTCGAGCAAGCCGCCGCCGACGCCGGCCTGCAACCGGCCCGGTTGACCGTCGACCTGCCCCGGCCGACGGCGCTGGAACCACTCCGGGTGCACACCCAGGTGCGCCACGACCGGCGGCGGTTACGGCTGGTCGAGGGCGTCATCAGCCAAAACGACGCCGTCGTGGCGCAGGCGAGCGCGCTGTTTCTGCGCCGCGGCCCGCAGCCCGACGGGCGGGTCTGGTCACCCCCGGTGCAGATGCCGCCGCTCCCGCCGGACCAGACCTACTCGACGCTTTTCATGCGCACCTACGGCTGGGGCTCGCAGGTGCAGAACCCCGATCCGGACTGGCCGCAGACCGACGGCCCGAAATACACCTGGATACACGAGACGCGCCCGCTGATCGACGACGAGCCGCTCAGCGCATTCACCCGCGCGGCGATGGCCGGTGACATCACCGCGTCGATCGCCAACTGGGGCAGCAAGGCACTGCAGTTCATCAACGCCGACTACACGCTCACGCTGACCCGGTTGCCCGAGGGCGACCACATCGGGCTCGCCTCGCTCACCCACCACAGCCACGACGGCGTTGCCAGCGGCTCGGCCGTCCTGGTCGACACCGCGGGCCCGATCGGCACCGGACTGTCGGTTGCCATCGCGCACTCGGGATTTCATCCGCCGTCCGCCGACCCGTCGGCGCGGTGAGTTCCGGTGACGTTCTGGTCGCTGATTGCCGAGGCCGCACGACGCGGCTCACCCCGGCCACTTCTCGCCGACGAGCACGGCCGCAGCATGACCGCACGTCAGCTCTACGACGCCGCATGCGTCGCCGCGGCCGCGCTGGCCGAGCGGGGAGTCCGCCCGGGCGCCGTCGTGTCCTGGCAGTTGCCCACCACGCTGGAGACCATGGTGCTGATGGCCGCGCTGGCCCGACTCGGCGCGGTGCAGAACCCGATCATCCCGGTCCTGCGGGAAAGCGAAGTGCGCTTCATCACCGGCCAGCTGAACACCGAATACTTTGTGGCGCCTGGGCTTTGGCGCGGCTTCGATCACGGTGGGCTGGCTCGGGCACTGTCGGCCGAACGGGGCTTCGAGGTCATCACCGTCGACCTGGCGGCACCGCCGGCCACCGGTGCGCTGCGCCTGCCCGGCGCCGATCCTTATTCCCTGCCGGCGCCGCCGCAATCCGCCGACGAGGCGCGCTGGATCTACTACTCGTCGGGGACCACCGCCGCTCCCAAGGGGATTCGCCATACCGACAGCTCGGTCATCGCCGGCTCGGCGGGGGTGGTCGGCATGGTGGGGGCCACCAGCAGCGACGTCGATCCGATCGCCTTTCCGGTCGCACACATCGGCGGGGCCGCGATGCTGGCCACCGCACTGCTGACCGGCATGCGGTTAGCGCTGTTCGAGGCGTTCGACCCGGCGGCCACTCCGCTGGCCATCGCCGCACATAATCCGACGTTCCTGGGCACCGCGACGCCCTTCTTCGTCGCCTACCTCGAAGCCCAACGGGCCCAAGGGAATCGGCCACTATTCCCGTCGCTGCGGGGATGCCTGGCCGGAGGCGCACCCATCACCGCCGAGTTGAGTCGACGGGTCCGCGACACCTTCGGGGTGGCCGGCATCGCCAACGCCTGGGGAATGACCGAGTTCCCCTGCGCGACATCCCCGTCGCTGACCGCGGCACCCGAGGTGCTCGACCATACCGTGGGGCCGCCGGTGCCCGGCGTCGAAGTCCGCGTGGTCGACGGCGCAGAGAATGAACTGCCCGCCGGGCAGGAAGGCGAGCTGCGGCTCAAGGGACCCCAGTGCTTCCTCGGCTACGCCGACCCGACGCTGGACGCCGACGCCTTCGACGACCAGGGCTGGCTGCGCACCGGCGATCTCGGCCTGATCGACGCCGACGGCAACGTCCGCGTCACGGGCCGCACCAAAGACGCGATTATCCGCAATGCGGAGAACATCTCGGCCCTCGAGATCGAGAACGCACTCGCGGCGCATCCCGCCGTCGCCGACGTCGCCGTCATCGGGATCCCCGACCCGCGCACCGGCGAACGGGTCTGCGCCGTCGTGGTACCCGCGACGGCCGAGGGCGTCACGCTGGAATCCCTTGTGCAACACTGCCGATCACGCGGGCTGAGCCGCTACAAACACCCCGAGCGCCTCGTCGTCGTCGACACCCTCCCGCGCAACCAGTTCGGCAAGGTGATCAAGAAGGACCTGCGCGACGCCTTCGGGTGATGCTGGACGCCTGGGCCCGGCACGCTTATTCGCGCGGATGTAACGCCACGGCGAGATTTCGCCCGGATTTCCGCCGTGGCGTTACGAGCGCGGACCGAGCGCGGACATGCGCGGACGTGCGCGGACGGCTAGAGGCCCTTGGGGGCGTCGCGGACCGCCTGCACCGCCGCCGCGTCACCCTCGAGGTCGACCCGGGCGGCTCGCCCCACGGCGAACAGCAGCAGCTCCTCGGGCGCCCCGGTCACCGTGACCGCCGGGCCCCGCCCGGCGGTGAGCACGGTCTTGCCCTCCGGGGTGCGCAACGCCACCCGGGCGGGCACTTTGGCCAGGGTGAGCCGGGCCATCAGCGGCAGGGTGCGTCGCAGCGTGCGGGCCAGCGCCGGCTCCAGCGCACGCGGCGTCCAATCCGGCTGGGCGCGTCGCACATCCTCGTGGTGGATGAACATCTCGCCCACATTGGCGACCGGGTCCAGCAACTTGAACGGGGAGTAGACCGGCGGGCCGGCGGCGACCTTGTCCAGCAACTCGTCCCAGTCGTTCTGCGCAGCGACCTGGCTCTGCACCTTGGCGGTGTGCGAGGCCAAGAACGGGATCATGATGCCCGGCGTCGCGTCGGGCCGATACTCCCGGATCACCAGGTGCGCCGCCAGGTCCCGCGTCGTCCAGCCCTCGCACAGGGTGGGCGCATCCGGGCCGACGCCACGCAGAGTTTCCACCAGGGCGGCGCGTTCCCGTCGAGCAACAGACATGGGTTCAGCGTAGGGCCAGCCCCCGGGCGGCGACCATCGATTACTCGGTAAATTTGAAACGTCAAGTTGTCGAAGGGGAATGCCATGAACGCGCGCGTCGAGCAGTTGGAGTTTCAAGCCGAGGCTCGGCAACTGCTGGATCTGATGGTCCACTCCGTCTACTCCAACAAGGACTCGTTCCTGCGGGAGTTGATCTCGAACGCTTCCGACGCACTGGACAAGCTGCGGCTGGAAGCCTTCCGCAACAAGGACCTCGACGTCGACACCTCCGACCTGCACATCCAGATCGAGGTGGACAAGGATGCGCGCACCCTGACCATCCGCGACAACGGCATCGGCATGACCCGCGCCGAGGTGGTCGACCTGATCGGCACCCTGGCCAAGTCGGGCACCGCCGAACTGCGCCAACAACTCCGCGAAGCCAAGAACGCCCAGAACGAAGCCGCCTCAGAGGAACTCATCGGCCAGTTCGGCATCGGCTTCTACTCCAGCTTCATGGTGGCCGACAAGGTCGAACTGCTCACCCGCAAGGCCGGCGAGAGCGAGGCCACCAAGTGGGAGTCGAGCGGCGAGGGCACCTACACCATCGAATCGGTCGAGAACGCCCCGCAGGGAACCTCGGTCACCCTGCATCTGAAGCCCGAGGACACCGAGGACGAGCTGCACGACTACACCTCGGAGTTCAAGATCAAGAGCCTGGTCAAGAAGTACTCCGACTTCATCGCCTGGCCCATCCGGATGGAGGTGGAGCGGCGCACGCCCGCCACCGAAGAGGGCGGCGAGGAGACCGTCACCCGGGAGGTCGAGACCCTCAACTCGATGAAGGCCCTGTGGGCCCGGCCCAAGGACGAGGTCTCCGAGGAGGAGTACAAGGAGTTCTACAAGCACATCGCGCACGCCTGGGACGACCCGCTCGAGGTCATCGCGATGAAGGCCGAGGGCACCTTCGAGTACCAGGCGCTGCTGTTCATCCCGTCCCACGCCCCGTTCGACCTGTTCAACCGGGACGCGCACACCGGCATCCAGCTCTACGTCAAGCGGGTGTTCATCATGGGTGACTGCGACCAGCTGATGCCCGAATACCTGCGCTTCGTCAAGGGTGTCGTTGACGCACAGGACATGTCGCTCAACGTGTCCCGCGAGATCCTGCAACAGGACCGGCAGATCAAGGCCATCCGGCGGCGGCTGACCAAGAAGGTCCTGTCCACCATCAAGGACCTGCAATCCGAGCGGCCAGACGACTACCGGACCTTCTGGACCCAGTTCGGCCGGGTGGTCAAGGAGGGTCTGCTGTCGGACTTCGACAACCAGGAGACGCTGCTGCAGCTCTGCTCCTTCGCCTCGACGCACAGCGAGGAGGAGGCCACCACGCTGGCCCAGTACGTCGAGCGGATGAAGGAAGGGCAGACGCAGATCTTCTACGCCACCGGCGAAACGCGCCAGCAGATCCTCAAGTCGCCGCATCTGGAGGCGTTCAAGGCCAAGGGCTACGAGGTGCTGCTGCTCACCGACCCGGTCGACGAGGTCTGGGTGGGAACCGTCACCGAGTTCGACGGCAAGCCGCTGCAGTCAATCGCCAAGGGCGAGGTGGACCTGAGCGCCGAGGGCGAGGAGAGCCAGGCCGAGCGGGAAGAGCAGCAGAAGGAATTCGCCGATCTGCTCGCCTGGCTTAAGGACACCCTGTCCGACCACGTCAAGGAGGTCCGGCTGTCCAACCGGCTGACCGACTCGCCGGCCTGCCTGATCACCGACGCCTTCGGCATCACACCGGCGCTGGCCCGGCTCTACCGCGCCTCCGGGCAGGACATTCCGGTGGGCAAGCGAATACTGGAACTCAATCCCAAGCACCCACTGGTCACCGGCCTGCGCCAAGCCCACCAGGACCGCGCCGACGATCCGTCCGTCGCCGAGACCGCGGAATTGCTTTACGGCACAGCGCTTCTGGCCGAGGGAGGCGCCCTCGACGACCCGGCCCGGTTCGCCGAGATACTGGCCGACCGGTTGGCCCGCACCCTGTAGCCCCGGGCCGCCGCGGCAAATCGGCGAATTCGGGGATTGAAAAGCGCCGGGCAGGGATACTTAAGTCCCATGGCCGAGTTCCGCGTGATCGACCCGCACGGGCGGGTGGTCGCGACGCAGAATTTCGCCAACGCCGAGGCCGCACACGCCTGGTTCGTCCACTCGGTCGGCGGCAACACCGAGCTGGGTTGGCGCATGGAGGTCAACGACGACGGGCAGTGGGCGTTCTTCGATGACACCGAGGGCTTCACCGCCCCGGTGAGTCGACGGCCCGAACGGCGCTGAATCCGGCTCCCGGAGACCGAACATGATGGGCGCCAACCTGATTGGGTGACCCACCGCCGCCGTCGCGAGACGGCAGTGACGCGCCGCGTACGCTCCCACCATGCACGTCGACGCGATGACCGTTCCGCAGCCGCTCGGCCAGATCGGCGACCTGGCCCGGCGAACCCAATCCGCCGGGTTCTCCGGGCTGTTGTTCACCGAGACGGGCCGCACCGCCTACCTGAACGCCGCCGTGGCGTCGCAGGCCGCGCCCGGGCTCGAGCTGTCCACCGGCGTCGCGGTGGCATTCCCGCGCAGCCCCTTCGTCACCGCCGCGGTGGCGTGGGAACTGCAGGAAGCCACCAAAGGCCGCTTCCGGCTGGGGTTGGGCACCCAGGTGCGCACCCACGTGGTCCGGCGCTACGGTGCCGCCTTCGAGCGGCCCGGCCCCCGGCTGCGCGACTACCTGCTCGCCGTCAAGGCGTGCTTCGCGGCGTTTCGGTCCGGCACGCTCCAGCACCACGGCGACTTCTACGACCTCGACTTCATCACCCCGCAGTGGAGCCCGGGACCCATCGACGCGCCCGACCCCAAAGTCGATATCGCGGCGGTGAATCCGTGGATGCTGCGGATGGCGGGCGAAGTGGCCGACGGCGTGCACGTCCATCCGATCGGCGAACCGGGCTACCTCGCCCGTCACGTCCTGCCGACGGTCGCCGAGGGCGCGGCCAAGGCGGGACGCTCACCGTCGGACATCGCGATCATCGTCCCCGTGATGACGATCGTCGGGGACAGCGACGAGGAGCGCGACCAACAGCGCGAAGCCGTGCGCGCCAGCATGGCCTTCTACGGCAGCACGCCGAACTACGCGTTCATCTGGGACGAAGCCGGGTTCGAGGGCACCACCGCCCGCATCCGCGAGAAGCAGAAGGCCGGCGACTACGCCGGGATGGCCGCCCAGGTCAGCGACGACCACATCGCCGTCTTCGCCACCGAGTCGACGTGGGACGGGTTGGCCGACGCGCTGATCGAGAAATACTCCGGCACCGCAACACGTCTGGTCATGTACAACTCGGCGGCCGACCCGGAGCGCTTCGAGCGGTACGGCGAGGTGGCCCGCCGGATACAGCACGCGGTCAGCGGCTGAGCTGAATCGCCTTGACCACCAGCAGCAACGCGCCGACGACCAGGTAGCCGCGCAGGGCGATCATCGCCAGCCGGGTTCCGGGCGACCAGGTGACCGGCTCGAGCAGCGCCAGCGGCGGCATCCGCCAGGTGCTGCGGTCGACGCCGCGCGCCGGAAGCCGCGGGCCGGGTCGCGCGGGCTGACGACGGGCAAGCCAGCGCAGCACCGGGGCCGCACCGGCCGCCAGGATGATCAACGCCAGCGTCAGATAGCCGGCGACGGCGACGACGTTGAGGTCGGGGAACAAGGTGGTGGCCATCAAGATCCCGGACAGCAGCAGCAAAGTGCCGACGATCAATCCGGCGACCCAGTTCAGCCAGGCGCGATTGACCCACGGCCCCAACACTTCTCGGTCATTGCACAGCAACAGCAGAAAGACGCTGGCGCTGGGCAGCAGCAGACCGGCGAGGGCCTGCACCGCGGTGGTGATCAACCCCAGCGGAGCGCCCGGGATCAGCACGATGGCCGCGGCCACCACCACCATCGCGGTGTAGGACAGATAGAACTGTTTGGCGTCGGCGAAGCCGCGATGCAGCGAATGCTTCAGCCCGAACACGTCACCGAAGGCGTAGCTGGTGGCCAGGGTGACCGCGGCGGCGCCGATGATCGAGGCATCCATCAGCACGATGGCGAAGATCGAGCCGAGCACCTGACGGTGTTGACCCAGCAGGTGCGCGGTCGCGCCGGCGTCGGTGAAGCCACCCACGGTGTCGGTGGAGCGGGCCGCCCAGTCACCGGTCATCACCAGCGCCGCGGCGCCGATCACCACGACGAACGCGCCCAGCACGGTGTCCGCGCGCTCGTAACCCATGAACCGGGGCGTGATGCGCTTGTCGACCACATTGGACTGCTGAAAGAACAACTGCCACGGCGCCACCGTGGTGCCCACGATGGCGATGATCAGCAGCACCGCGTCCGAGCTGACCCCACCCGAAATGCTGGGCACCACAAAGGCCTTCGCGGCGCGTCCCCACTGCGGGTGCGACATCAGCAGCATCGGGATCTGCAGCAGGGTGATCGCGATGAAAATGAACATGGCCCGCTCCCACCGGCGGAAGCTGCCGCTTGCCATGATCGCCACCAGCGCCACCGCCGACACCGGCACCACAACGTATTTCGAGACGCCGATGTACTCGGCGGCCAGGCTGATGCCGATGAACTCGGTGACGATGGTCAAGAAATTGAGCAAGAACAGGTCGCCGACCGAGAACCAGCCCCAGCCCCGGCCGAAGCGCTCGTTGATCAGCCGCGCGTGCCCCACCCCGGTGACCGCGCCGAGGCGCACCACCATCTCCTGGTTGACGATGAGCACGGGTACCAGCAGCAGCAACACCCACAGCAGCGAGTAGCCGTAGTTCTGGCCGGCTTGGGCGTAGGTGGCCACCCCGCCCGCGTCGTTGTCGCCGACCATCACGATGATGCCCGGGCCGACGATGGCGAGCAGGGTCAGCAGCCGCGTCTTCCAGGTTCGGGCGTGTTCGGTCTCGCCGACCCGGATGCGGCCGAATGCGCCCTCGATGTCGCCCAAATGCGCGCTGTCGAGCACCGCCGTGCCCCGGGGTTCCACCGGCTCGGCGCGGCGGGTGTTCTCGCCGGCTGAGCTCACGGTGCGTTACCTCCGGGCAGCGGGCGGTCCTCAGCGGTGGTGATTTCGCGGATCGGGCGGGGCGCGGGCTCTCGGCGGCGCCAGTCTTCGGGGATGGTGGCCTCCAGCACGTCGTCGACGGTCACCACGCCGAGCAGGTGGTCCTGCTCGTCGACGACGGGGATCGAGTAGAGGTTGAAATCGGCCATCAGCAACGCGATGTCGGTCAGGTCGGCGTCGGCGTTGACCCGCACCGGATCGGAATCCATCAGCCGCTCAAGGGTTTCGGAGGGATCGACCTGTAGCAGGGTGATCACCGAAACGACGCCGTCGAGCCGGCGGTCCTCGTCGAGCACGTGCACCTTGATCAGCGCCTCGGGCTGAATGCTGTGCGAGGAGGCGATCAACGCCAGCGCCTCGGCCGCCGTGGCGCTGGCCGCGCAGGAGACCGAGTCGACGTTCATCAGCCCGCCGGCGCTTTCGGGGTTGAAACCCATCAACGTGATGACCTTGGTGCGTTGCGGGGCGGGCATCAGGTCGAGCACGCGGCGGCGCCGCGACTGGCGCAGATCGACGATCGCGTCGGCGGCGTCGTCGGCGCGCATCCGCCCCAGCAACGCGGCGACCTCGTCATCGGGCATCTCGTCGAGCAGCCGGCTGGCCTTCTCCGGGTCCAGCTCTTCGAAGACGTCGGCTTCCAGTTCGGGGTCGCTGTGCACCCGGTCCAGGATCTCGCCGCCCTCGGCCTTGTCGGCTTCTTCCAGCAGGTCCGCGATCTCGGCGGCCTTGAGCTCGCCGAACCGGTCCGACAGCCGGCGCACCGCATCGGAGCGGGCGTGGCCGATCAGCGGCTCGAACGCCTTCCAGTCGCGCGACGCGTGGCCCCCGGAGTGCTTGATCAGCCCGAACAACCGGGGCGGACGGCGGGTGTCCAGCCGGGCGACCATCCAGCCGGCGGCGGTCTGCTCGAGTTCGATGTCGTAGGCGCGCACCAGCTCGACGGTGGCCACGTCGATCAGCCGGTGGCCCAACACGTCGGTGCGCAACAACACCTCGCCTTCCCGGCGTTCGAAGCCGCGAAGGTCAATCTTGTTCTTGGTCAACAGGACTCGGTCCGCGGAGTATTCGTGAATCGATTTGTCGCCGACGAACACCCGCCGCCCGCCGACGCCGGCCACGATCCCGGTCACCAGCGGGTACTCGTCGGCTCCGCGCAGCCGCACGATCACGTCCTCGACCCGGCCCACCGTTTCGCCCGAGCGCGCCAGCACCGGCGCCCGCAGCAGTTGCGAGAGATGGATGACCGGCTGCCCGGGGGCCTTGTCCTCCGATGTGCCCACGTATCCCTCCTCAAGGCGGTACGACCGAACCCGCCGACAACCTACCCCGAATCCAGGCCGTGCTGGCGGCTACCGCGTCAATGTGGCCGGGCCGCCAGAGCGTACGCCGCGGTCGCGGTGGATGGCTACCACCAATAGGTAAACGGCAGAAGGCTATTGGGGTCGCCGCTACTGTTTGTCGACCTTTCCGGCGATCTGTTTGGCAATGTCGATGCCGAGGTCGCCGACGTCCTTGCGGCACGCGTCGACGTCGATGACGACGTTGTTGCGGGCGGTCAGCGCACGCTGACAGGGCATCGTCACGTTCACGCCGTTGCCGTTGACGGTCACGGTCACCTGGGTGCTCAGCATCCCGTTGGCGTTGGTTACCGGCCCCACCTTCCAACGCAGTTCCGGGTTGGTGCCGTCGGTGGGAACCGTGTCCTGGCGATTGGCGCACGCGGGCCAACGCGCAGACGAGGCGGACAGGAAGGCGCTCGCCTGCTCGGGGGAGGGAAACAACACGACAAATTGGTACACCTCAGGGCTTTCCAGTTGATTGGCGCCCGCGGGGGTGGGCGCCAGGTCGTGGTAGCCGTAGACCGCGGTGCTGCCGCTGCCGGCGTATTCGGATGCCAGGCCGGCGTGCGTGGTGTATTTGCATTCGGCGGGGAAGGTGTAATCGGTGCGCCGGACGGGATCTTCTCCGAGCGCGGTGAACGGGGGATCGCTCGTCGTCCCGGTCACGCCCAGCGCGGTGTCGATGTCGTTGGGGCTGAGCATCAGGTCGGGCAGCGCGCCCCGAGCCAGCGGCGTCTTGGGTGAGGCCGTGCTGCCGGTGGCCGTCGACGAGGGGGCGGCGCCGTGATTGCCGGCGCCGCAGCCGGCGACGAGCATTCCGGTGGCGGCGAGTGTTGCGGCTAATCGGCGCACAGTTCAGTGCCCTTCCCGCGCGAGTCGGCTCCCCATTTTTCGGAGCTTACGACAGCAGGGCGGTGCCAACTGCGAATTCGCGACAGCTGCGCCCGGTTGGACGATGCTGAACCACGGGCTATGTTCGCCGGGTGTCTGTTGTGCAGTTCACCTCGGTGTCGCCGATCGTCCCGGTCCGAGACCTCGATGTCGCCCTGGACCGGTATCGCCGGCTCGGATTCGACGCGCGGGCATACCAGGGCCCCGAGCGGTACGGTTTCGCCGACCGCGGATCGGTGTCGATCCACCTGACCGAATGGGACGAGCACGACCCGTCGCGCACGGCCGCCAGCGTCTACTTCTACGTCAGTGACGCCGACGCCCTGTATGCGGAGTGGGCGGCGTTGGACAATCTCGGCGGGCGCCTGTTGGCTCCGCACGACACACCGTACGGTTTGCGCGAATTCGCCTACGTGGACCCCGACGGCACCGCGCACCGGGTCGGCTCGCCGCGCACCTGATCACGTCTTTTCCGTTGAGAACGGCGGAATTTCGTCAGCTGTTGGGGCGGAGGCGGCCTGGCTGCGGGCCAGCGCCACCGTCGTGGCCGCCATCACCGCCACCGAGATGCCCAGTGCCACCAGGCCGATGCCGTTGGTCCGCAACGTTTCACCGAGCACGGTGACGCCGAGCACCGACCCGATGACCGGCTCGGCGACGGTCACCGCCGGAAGCGACGCCGTCAGCGGGCCGGCCCGGAACGCCGACTGCTCCCAGGCGGTGGCCGCGATGGCCAGCAGCACCCACACATACAGCTCGGGTGTGCGCAGCAATGCCGGGATGCCGCGGTCGAGTTGGTCGACCACGCCCTTGGTCAGCACCGCAAACAGGCCCCACAGCGAACCGGACATCAGGCCGAGCAACAACGCGGCGACCGGGCCGGGATACAGGCGTGCGCCGAGCACGCACCCAATCAGCGCCGGCCCCATGACCAGTGCCACGATCGTCCACGTCTGCAGCGATCCCCGCGGGGTTCCCTCCTGCGGGTCGCCCACCGTGACCACCACCGCGACGGCGGCGGCCAGCAGTAGCGCCCAAACCGCTTGCCGCCCAGTGATTCTGCGGCGGTTCACCCGCGCGCTGATCAGCAGGGCGAACAGCAACGACGTCACCAACAGCGCCTGCACCAATACCACCGAGCCGAAACCCAGCGCTGCGGCCTGAAAGCCGAATCCGCCGGCGGCCACCAGGCTTCCGGTCCACCAGCGCCGGTCCCGCAGCAGTCGGCGAAACAGCGCGACGGTGCCGACCGGTTGATCCGTGACCTGCTGAGCCGATTGCTGTTGGGCGACGTCGCCCGCACCCACCATGAGGGCGGCCGCGACCGCGAGCACCGTCGCGATGTCCGTTCTGCCCACTAGCTCTCTTCCGTGTGTATCGACACCCGCAACCCGAGTCTTCGCGCCGAGCCTCAGCTGTTGCGCCGAATCCTGAGCGCCGTGGTGATCATCGGAATCTGCAGCGGCAGCCGGGCCAGCGCGGCGATCCGCATCGGCCACGGCTTGTCCCACCACAACCGGACCATGTTCAGGTTGCCCGGAAAGACGCCGACGAACAGGATCGCGGCGGCCAGCGCGGCGGCCCGTCGGGTGCGTCGCGGCACCAGCAGCGCCCCGACCGTCAGCTCGGCCACCCCCGAGCCGTAGGTGTAGAGCCTTGGGCTGCCGGGCAGTTCGGCGGGAATGATGGAGTCGAACGGTTTGGGCGCCAGGAAGTGCAGGGTGCCCACCCCGAGCAGCATGGCCGCGACGCGGTAGGCCGCCAGCTCGGTGGCGTCACGGGCAGCGGCTGATCTGGTTGTCATGGACCCATTGTGTCCCGCGCCCCGGGCGCTGCGGCCACCGGTAAGCCGCGATCGGCATGGGTGTCGCGACCGCGTGTACTAACCGTTTAATTGTTAGCGCGGTCACAGACCGGCCCACACCGAACTTAGGCCAATACTATTGTCTATACAGTATTTGATACGATTCGCCGCGACTGACCGCTGCCAGACCGTTCGAGGTTGAGAACATGGGTACACCCGTAATCGTCGGAGCCGTTCGAACGGCGATCGGCCGTTCCTTCAAGGGGACGCTCGTCAACACCCCGCCCGAGACGCTGATCACCGCGGTGCTTCCCGAGGTGATACGTCGCTCCGGTGTCGACCCCGCCGCGATAGACGACATCATCTTCGCCGAATCCCATTACGGCGGTGGCGATCTCGCGCGTTACGCGGCGGCAGCCACCGGCCTGGAGGACATTCCCGGCCAGTCGGTGAACCGGCACTGCGCGGGCAGCCTCACCGCGATCGGCAACGCCGCGGCCCAGATCGGATCCGGCATGGAGCGGGTGCTGATCGCCGGCGGCGTGCAGTCGTTGTCGATGACGCCGCTGGTCAACTGGCGCATCCCGGGCCCCGAGCTCAAGTTCGAGGAACGCTGGATGCCGCCGACCCACGTCGAGGCGCCGGACGCGCCCACCCGGGACATGTCCATCACCGTCGGCTGGAACACCGCCAAGACGGTCGGCATCACCCGCGAGGAAATGGACGCCTGGGCGGCCCGCTCGCACCAGCGCGCCATCGCGGCCATCGACGCCGGCAAGTTCGTCGACGAGATCCTGCCACTCAAGATCACCCAGGCGGACGGTTCGGTCACCGAGTTCGCCGTCGACGAGCATCCGCGCCGCGACACCACGGTCGAGAAGCTCGCCGGCCTGAAGGTGTTGCACCCCGAAATCGAGGGCTTCTCGATCACCGCGGGCAACAGCAGCGGCACCAACGACGCCGCCGCGGCGGTCGCGCTGGTCGACCGGGAGTACGCCGAAGCCGAAAAGCTCAATGTGATGGGCACGGTGCGGGCGTGGGCCGCCGCGGGCGTGCCGCCGCGCGACTGTGGCCTGGGCGCGGTCAAGGTGATCGGCAAGGTCCTGCAGCGGGCCGGGTTGTCGCCCGACGACGTGGCGCTGTGGGAGATCAACGAGGCGTTCGCGTCCGTGCCCATCGCGGCGTGCCGGGAATACGGTCTCGATGAGGAGAAGGTGAACTTCTCCGGCAGCGGCTGCAGCCTCGGCCACCCCATCGCGGCCTCCGGCGCACGCATGGTGACCACGTTGACCTACGAATTGGCCCGCCGCGGTGGCGGTATCGGCGTGGCGGCGATGTGCGCCGGTGGCGGCCAGGGCGGCGCGGTCGTCATCGAGGTCTAGCCGGGCCTCAGTTGCAGAACGTGTAGCCGATGAACTGGGTGCCGCGGGTATCGCCGCTCGAGTAGTTCGCGAAGTGCACCGCGGGCATCCCGTGGTACTGGGTGTTCATCTTCTGCACGTCCGGCGGCGGCACGTCCTTGGGGAAGGCCAGGATCATGTCCGCGAAGATCTTCAGGCCCGCCTGGCAGATGGCCTCCCGGCGCGGCGGCTGCGGGTTCCACGCGTGCACCACCACCGGCTCGGTCAGCTGAGATCCGGTCGCGCAGTTGGGATCGCAGAGTTTGAACACCGCCCTCCCGGTGCCGTCGGCGCCCTGCGGCCCCCAGGAACTCCACGACATGTCCTGCAGCGCAACGGCCACACTGGCGCAACCCAGCACGTTGAGTTTCTTGGGACGCTCGACCGGCAGGACCGACGGGTTGTAACAGCCCGGGATCGCGTAGCTCTCCGGCGTCGGCGGCGGTCCGGCGGCGGGCGCCGTCGCGCCGTGATCGCCCCGAGTCAGCTGCATCCCCACGGCGGTGAGCACACCGATCAGCACCGCGGCCACGATGCCGATCACGATGAGTCGCCCCCGCGAGATGTGCCGCGACCGCCTGGACAAAGGAACGTTGCCGCTCACGTCACCAGATTACGGGGCGAAAATCGGGTCTGGGGCGGTCCGCGCCGACGGGGAATCAGAGGGTAAAGTTGGTCATCGCTACCAACATATTGAGGATTTCGCATGAATGACCATGAGCTGGCCGCGCGGTTGGCCACCGAGGCCGGTCGGCTGCTGCTGGGGGTTCGGGACGAGTTCGCCGACGCTCCGGCAAGCGAGCGGAAAGCGGCGGGGGACAAGCGATCCCACGATTTTCTGATCGAGGCGCTGGCTGCCGAACGGCCCGGCGATGCGGTGCTGTCCGAGGAGGGCGCCGACGACCCGGTGCGATTGCGCTCCGAGCGGGTCTGGATCGTCGACCCGCTGGACGGCACGCGGGAGTTCTCCGAGCTCGGCCGCGACGACTGGGCGGTGCACGTCGCGCTCTGGGAGGCCGGCGAGCTGGTGGCCGGCGCGGTGGCACTGCCGGCGCAGGGCGTCACGTTCGCGACCCCCGAGGTCGCGTCACCCCCCGTCGCGCCGGGCAAGCCGCGCATCGTGGTGTCGCGCACCCGCCCGCCCGCCATCGCGTTGAACGTGCGGGACGCGTTGGACGGTGTTCTGGTGGAAATGGGTTCGGCCGGCGCCAAGGTGGCCTCGGTCGTCCAGGGGCTCTCCGACGTGTACGTGCACGCCGGCGGCCAGTTCGAATGGGACTCGGCCGCGCCGGTCGCGGTGGCGCGGGCCGCCGGTTTGCACACGTCGCGCATCGACGGGTCGGCGCTGGCCTACAACCAACCCGACCCGAAGCTGCCCGATCTGGTGGTCTGCCGTCCCGAGCTGGCCGACGCCGTCCTCGCGGTCACCCGCTGACGGTCCTCGAGAGTCGCTGGCGCGCTTGGTCTTTCGCGCTAGGACGCGGGCCTGGGCAAAGGCCGCGACTCTGCGCTCAGAGCAGCGCCTGCTGCCAGGACAGGATGCGTTCGGCCAGTTCAGGTCCGCGGTCCTCCTGGATGAAGTGACTGGCGTTGATGCGGGCGTGCGGTTGGCCCGCGGCGCCCGGAATGTGCTTGATCAGCGGACTGTCCGCGTGGCCGAGGATGGGGTCGCGGGCGCCGAAGATGGCCAGGAACGGTTTTTCCCAGCGGCCGAGGGCTTCCCACGCCTTGCGGTTGGCCGGAATCGCGGGATCGGCCGGCGAGGTGGGCACCAGTTGCGGAAATGCCCGCGCCCCGGCCTGATACGTCTTGTCGGGGAAGGGCGCGTCGTAGCCGGCACGCACCTTGGACGAAACCCGGCGGACGGTCCCGACGCTGACGATGCGGCCGGCGGGCAGCACGGGGGAGTAGCGCGCGAAGGCTCGCCACGCGTAGAAGGCGGGCGGGGTGCGTCGCTGCGCGGTGGGAAGAAAGCCGTTGGCCACCACCAGCCGTCCCACCCGGTCGGGCTGCTCGGCGGCGATGCGCAGCCCGATCAATGATCCCCAGTCCTGCACGAACAGCGTGACGTCGCTGAGGTTGAGGTGTTCGAACCAGGAGACCACCCAGTCCACGTGCCGCTGGTAGGAGTAGTCCTCGATCCGGCTGGGCTTGTCCGACCGGCCGAAGCCGATCAAGTCGGGTGCCAGCACCCGGTTTCCGGCGTCGGTCAGCGGCGTGATCATGGTGCGGTACAGGTAGCTCCAGGTGGGCTCGCCGTGCAGCAGCACGATCGGTGGCCCGTCGATCGGCCCCTCGTCCAGGTAGTGCATGCGAAGCGGCCGGGTGTCGCGCGCGGTGACGTCGAGATAATGCGCCACGAACGGGTAGTCCTCCAGGTTTTCGAATCGGGAGTCCGGGGTTCGCAGCACATGCATATTCAGCTCCTCGGCGTGAACCGGCACCTCTGCTAGCCTCTCTCGCCGACGGGCATTCGTCTAGTAGCAGATTCGTTGAGCTACACCGTTGCGGCCACTAAACTGGCCTCTTCATGGCAATTCGGCGCGCGGTGCTGCTCATCGCCGACATCGGTGGTTACACGCATTACATGCAGTGGAACCGGACGCATCTCGCGCATGCCCAGCTGACCGTCGCGGGACTGCTGGAGTCGGTGATCAACGCGGGCAAGGGCCTGAAGCTGGCCAAGCTCGAGGGCGATGCCGCGTTCTTCTGGGCGCCGGACAGCAGCGCCAAAGTGGTGGTCTGCGAGCGGCTGTCGCGGATGCGCACGTCGTTCCTGCAGCGGCGCGAGCGGATGAAGAACGACATCGCCTGCCAGTGCGCGAGCTGCGCCCAGCTGGAGCAGCTGTCGCTCAAATTCGTGGTTCACGTCGGCGAGGTGGCCGATCAGCGGGTGAAGCGGCACGTCGAACTGGCCGGATTCGACGTCATTCTGGTGCATCGAATGCTGAAAAACCTGGTGCCGGTTGCGGAATACGTGCTGATGACCGATCCGGTCGTGGACTGCCTCGACGAGCCGATGCGCGCGCTGTGCATGCCGCTGGTGCACGTGTTCGAAGGGATCGGCGAAACGCCGACGTACTACATCGACTTGGCGGAAGTGCGGGTTCCGGTCACCGAGCCGCAGCGCAGTTTGCTGCGTCGGCTCGGCGCGACCATGAGGTTCGAGTTCAACTCGCTGCCGTTCACCCTGGGCATGAAGGAGCCCGCGGAAGGGTTCCGCAACTTGGGCCGGGGCGGGGAGGAGATTCCCGCGTAGCGCGGGCGGGACAGCTAGCCGGACCGGGCGGCCAGCGCGCGGCCCATGCGCGACAGCGCCTCGGTGAGGATCGCGCGCGAGGTGGCAAAGTTCAGTCGCAGGTGTCCCGCCCCGCCGGTTCCGAACACGTGGCCGGAGCTCAGCGCCACCCGGGCGTGCTCGAGGAACCAGCGCGCGGGCCCGGACAGGTCGGCGACCACGGCCAGACCCTGTGCGGCGTCCTCGGCGAAGCCCAGCTCTCGGCAGTCCAGCCACGCGAGGTAAGTGCCTTGCGGCCATTGATATTTCACGCCCGGAAGATGTTCGGCCACCAGCTCGCCCAGCAACGCGCGGTTCTGGTCCAGGCCCTGCAGCGTGGCGTCCAGCCATCCGTCACCGCTGCGGAATGCCTCGGTGTGGGCGATGACGCCGAGATGGCTGGGCCCGTGACTGACCTCCTCCGGCATCCGGTTCAGGTCGGCCGCCGCCTCCGGTCCGGCGATGGCCAGGGCCGCCTTCAGTCCGGACAGGTTCCAGGCCTTGGACGCCGAGGTCAGCGCGAAGGCGTTCTCCGCCCCGGCCACGGTCAGGAAGGGGGTGAATCGCGATCCCGGCAAGATCACCGGCGCGTGGATCTCGTCCGATACCACGCGCACGCCGAACCGGCGGGCGAGCTCGGCAACTCCGCGCAGCTCCGCGGCGGTGTGCACCGACCCGGTCGGGTTGTGCGGATTGCACAACAGGTAGGCGACCTTCGCCGTGTTCCCGGCGCGGGCGTGTGCGAACGCTTCTTCCAACGCGCCCAAGTCAATTCGGCCGCCGTCGTCCAGTGGTGCCTCGACGACCCGGCGGCCGTCGTGCGACACGAATGCGTAGAACGGCGCGTACACCGGCGGGTTGACGACGACGGCGTCGCCCGGGTCGGTGACCAGGCGCAGCACCTCGACGGCGCCGAGCATGACGTCGGGAACCAGCGCGGTGCGGCTCACGTCGAGGTCGTGCCACTGCCAACGCCGCGCCGCGAATTCGCTCACCGCCTCGGCGAACGCGGTGCCGCAGGGGTAGCCGGTGTCGCCGTGGTCGATCGCCGTTCGCAGCGCCTGCGCCACCGTCGGCGCCAGTTTGACGTCCATCTCGGCGACCCACAGCGGCAGCACGTCGGCGGGATGGGCGCGCCATTTCATGCTGGTGCGAAGCCGCAGTTGGTCCAGCGTGAGTTCCTCGAACGGGTTAAACGTCACTCGGGCAGATTAAGGCAGTTGAGTGGGCGAACGTGGTCGCGGCCGTACCCGGGCTGCCGTGCTCGCTGGAGATCCCGACCACGCTGCCGCTTTACGCCTTCGACTGAACGTGTAACGTACGTCGCAGACATTAGGCCAGCTAGGAGTTCGCCGTGTACACACTGCGCTTCGACATGCGTGATCCCGAATGGGCCGCGCCCCCAGCCGATCTGTACGCCGCGGCGCCCGAAATGGCGGCCTGGGCCGAGGAGCACGGCGGCCTGGCCGCCGTGCTGTGTGAACACCACGGCTCCGAGGACGGCTACCTGCCGTCGCCGTTCCTGCTGGCCTCCGCGGTGGCCGCGCGGACGCAGCGGCTGGCGCTGAGCCTGATCCTGATCCTGCCGTTCTACGAACCCGTGCGGCTGGCCGAGGACATGGCCGTGCTCGACATCATCAGCAACGGGCGGGCCTCCTACATCCTGGCGCTGGGCTACCGGCCCGAGGAGTTCGAGCATTTCGGTGTGCCGATCAAGAAACGCGGACGCCTCTGCGACGAGAAACTCGCGCTGCTGCGCCGACTGCTGGCCGGTGAAACCGTCGTCGAAGACGGGCGGCGGATCACCGTGACGCCCCGCCCGCTGACTCCCGGCGGGCCGGGGCTGATGTGGGGTGGGGGCACGATCGCCGCCGCCCGTCGGGCCGGCCGGTACGGCCTGGGCATGCTGGGCAACGCGAACGCGCCGGGCATCCAGGAGGCCTACGAAGAGGCCTGCCGCGAGCACGGCCACCCGCCCGGCCCGACGATGTTCCCCGACCGCAACACGCCCTCGGTGGTGTTCGTCGCCGAGGACGTGGATCAGGCGTGGAAGGAGATCGGCGAGCACCTGCTGCACGACGTGCGGACCTACGCCGCATGGAATCCCGGGGACGAGACGACGGCGGGCTTCAGCCACGTCAACACCATCGACGAGCTGCGTGAGACGGGGACCTCGCACGTGATCATCTCGGTGCCCGAGGCGATTTCGCGGGTGAAGGCCGGGCAGGTGCTCAACCTGTCGCCGCTGTGCGGGGGACTGCCGCCGGACATCGCCTGGCCGTACCTCAAGCGCGTGGGCGAGGTCGTACTGCCCGAGGCGCTCGGCCATTAGCTATACCGCCGAGCGTCACGCCCCCTTACCGCCGAGCGTCGAGTTATGGTGGAAAATAAGCGATTTCGGCGCAACAACTCGACGCTCGCGGGCTAGCGGGGCTGGTTCGGCACTCCCGGGAACAGCTCGCCCGTCGGACCCGCGGTCACCCAACCGCCCAGCTTCGTCACCAGGTGCGGCGCGAAAACCGCGCCGTAGAGCGCATTTCCGATGACGACCACGGCGACCACGGACAGGACCGACGCACCGACCCGGCTCTTCGACCGGTGCTCGGCCCACATCTCGATGACGTTGCGTCCCTGCGCGTCAGTGCGACCCAACAGGTAGGTGAAGAGCATCATCTGGATGGCCATCGCCACCGAGTCGTAGAGCGGGTACTGGTGCACGGTGCCCTCGCGGATCGCCAGCCCCGGAATCACCCGGCCGTAATAGAAGACCCCGAGCTTGGCGCCCAGGAATCCATTGAAGAACAGCGCCCAGCAGAAGCCGACGACAAGGCCCACGACCAACAGCGTCTGGGGCCTGCGCCAGCCGAAGCGCGCGCTCAGCCAGCGCCCGAGGGCGGTGCCCGTCACCGCCGGCAGCACGAAGTAGGAGATGTAGCCGATCGGAACGAACAACGGCAGCCCGCCCCAGGTCATGTTCAGCGGCCACCACGACGGCATCCGGGGGATCGCCGGCGGGAACTGTGCGTACATCGCCCAGTCGTAGGGCGCCTCGATCCAGGAGAACGACATCGCCGAAATGCACAGCAGCAGAAGCGGATGCAGGCGGCGCCGGCGAACGCTCAGGTAGATGCCGAACGCGGTGAACCCAATGCCGCCGATCAGCGCGAAATCACTGGCCGCCTGCATCACCGGCGTCATCTGCGAGCTCATCGGTCAGCCTGGCGGCTCCGGCGGGCTTGCGGGTCGAAGCGCAGCACCAGCCCGAAGATCAACACGATCAATCCGAACAATGTGCCGAGCATGATGACAGCACCCACGGCCGCACCCCTTCCGATCCGAGCTCGACTCATTAGATAGTGCACACTATCCTAAAGTCAACCATCGACGAGAGGACAACCACGTGGCCCAGCGGCCATCCACCAGGCGCGGCGCGGCAGCGGCGCCGGCCTCGATCCGCCGGCCCCGCGGCGCGCCGCGCCAGCTGCTGCTCGACACGGCCCGGGCCCGCTTTGCCCGGCAGGACTACCGAAGCACCACGACACGCGAAATCGCCCAGGCCGCAGGGGTAACCGAGCATCTGCTGTTCCGCCACTTCGGTTCCAAGGCGGCGCTGTTCCGCGAGGCGCTGGTGCTGCCGTTCACCGATTTCGTCGACGAATTCGGCCGCACCTGGCAGGCTGTGGTCCCCGAGCAGACCGACGAGGAGGAGCTGGCCCGGCGGTTCGTCGGGCAGCTCTACGACGTGTTCGTCGAGCACCAGGGTCTGCTGTTGACGCTGATGGCGTCCGAGGCGTTGAGCGAGGAGGAGAAGGCCGACGCCGGCATCGCCGAGGTCAGGCGGGCAATCACGACGCTGGGCCGGATCAGCGCCGAGGGCATGCATCTGCGGGGCCTGCGGTCCGACCATCCCGACCTGCCGGCGCATTCGACGGTGGCGATGATCGCGGGCATGGCGGCGTTGCGGTCCACCTACTTCGGCGCCGAGCCGCCGTCCCGGGAAGTCATCGTCGACGAGCTCATCCAGGCCATCCTGCACGGCTTCCTGCACAGAAACGGCTGATCCGTTCAATTCGCCACCGCACCAGAGGAATTGGTTATGACAGGCACCAGCGCGATCGAGTTGTACTACGACCCTTTCGATTCTGACATCGACGACAACCCGTACCCAGTGTGGCAGCGCATGCGCGAAGAAGCGCCGCTGTACTACAACGAGAAGTACAACTTCTACGCGCTGAGCCGCTACGAAGACGTGGCACGCGAATTGCCGAACTGGCAGACCTACCAATCCGGGCGGGGCACCACCGCCGACATCCTGTTCTCCAATGTCGAAGTGCCGCCGGGCATTCTGCTGTTCGAGGACCCGCCGCTGCACGACCTGCACCGCCGCCTGCTGTCGCGCGTCTTCACCCCGCGGCGGATGCTGGCCGTGGAGGACCTGGTGCGCGGATTCTGTGTCCGTGAGCTGGACCCGCTGGTGGGCGCCGGCGGCTTCGATTTCATCAGGGATCTGGGGGCGATGATGCCGATGCGCACCATCGGCTATCTGCTGGGCATCCCCGAGGAAGACCAGGAGAAGATCCGGGACCGCAGCGTCGCCAACATCGAGTTGTCCCGGGACAGTGATCCCGCCGCGGTGGACGCGAACGTGTTCGCCAACTCGATCGCGCTGTTCGCCGAATACATCGAGTGGCGGGCCGATCATCCCTCCGACGATCTGATGACCGAGCTGCTCCGAGCCGAGATCGACGAACCCGACGGCACCCGGCGCCCGCTGTCGCGCACCGAGGTGCTGGCCTACACCGCGATGATCGCCGGCGCCGGCAACGAGACCACCGCGCGGCTGATCGGTTTCATGGGACAGCTGCTCTCCGACCACCCGGATCAACGACGCGAACTCGCCGCCGACCCGTCGCTGATCCCCGGGGCGGTCGAGGAGACGCTGCGCTTCGAACCGCCGTCTCCGGTGCAGGCGCGTTACGTGGCGCGGGACGCCGAGCACTACGGCCGCGTCGTCCCGGAAGGGTCGTTCATGTTGCTGCTCAACGGTTCTGCGAACCGCGACCCGCGCCGCTTCACCGATCCCGACCGCTACGACATTCACCGGCAAGGGGGAGGCCACCTCAGCTTCGGCCAGGGCCTGCATTTCTGCCTCGGTTCGGCGCTGGCCCGAATGGAGGCGCGGGTGGCTTTCGAAGAGGTGCTCAAACGCTGGCGGGACTGGGAAGTCGACTACGCCAACGCCGAGCGCGCGCGCACCGCGAGCGTGCGCGGGTGGGCGCGGCTGCCGGTCGTCACCGGTGGTTAGCCCTCGACTGTCACGCCAGCGTGACGCTCGAGGTCGACCGTCACGCCAGCGTGACGCGCGAGGTCGACTGTCACGCCAGCGTGACGCGCGAGGTCGACTGTCACGCTAGCGTGACGCGCGGCGGCTAGCTGGCGCCGCCGTCCACCAACACCGCGCCGTCGGGCCGATCTCCCAGGGTTTGCAGCGGCACGTCCTCGCCGCGGGCGGTCAGGCGCACGATCTCGGCCAATTGCGCGGGGGCGTCGCACTGCAGATAGTGGTCGGCGCCGGGGATCACCCAGTAGCGGTTGCGGCCCGGCTTCGTCTTCAGATACGTCTGCCATACGTGGTTGGGGACGCGCAGCGGCGCGACGTTGTCGTGCAGTCCCCACACCATGGTGGTGTCCACATCGCTGGTGGAAAGCGCTTCCAGCCAACGGGTTTCGTCGGCGGCGCGCTCGTTGAGATATTGAATGGTGTCAGGCAGCACCCGGATTCCGTCGTTGTGGGCGAAGCATTTCGCCAGGGCGGCGATCTCCGGGTCGTCCAGCGTCCGCCGCGGCATGAACGTGCTGGCGCCCATTCCGGCCGCCAGCAGCTCGGGTGTGGTCGCGGCCGCGGTGGCCCGCGCGGTCGAGGGATCGAGCAGCGCGCTCTGAAACGCGGTGAGGTTGGCCAGCGGAAGGTAGATGTTGGCGTTGGTCAGGATCAGGTCGACGGGTGCGGCCGGCGGGTCGAGCGCGGCCAGCATGCCCGACGCGATCATGCCGACACTGCTGCCGCGGTCGTGGGTCAGCATGCGGTAGTCGGACAGTCGCCACACCTCGGTGATGGCGTGGACGAGCAGACGGGCGTCGTCGTACAGCGAATACACGTACGGCTCGGGCGGTTTGTCGGACAGTCCGTAGCCGGGGAAGTCGATCAGGTGGATGTCGAAGTCACGGCTCAGCTCGCCGGCCAAGGCGAAGTAGTCGATGCTCGACGTCGGAAAGCCGTGCACCAACACCAATGCGGGCGCACCCGGGGTCCCGCAACGTCGGCTGAACACCCCGACTTCCCTGCCGTCGTTGGCCGCGGTGGTCGAGCGCCAACGAAGTTCGGTGCCGCCGCCTTGCCACTGCGCGAAAATGTCCAAGCAGTCAGCATCTCAGAGGCCGTCGCGGCGGACAACCACCGTTCTCACGGGCAGGTGACGTGGATCCCGAACGTCACGTCGCGCGTCCCGCTTTGGCCGGGTGTGGTCGCCTGGCCGGTGCCGGTGACCGTGTAGCTCTTGCCGTCCTTGGTTGCCTGCACCTGAGTCGGCGATTTGGTTCCCTGATACGGCAATTGATATTGGCCGTTGTCCAGCTTGAGCGAAATCGCGAAGCCATCGACGGTGGGCGGTTGTTCGTCGGAGACCGCGAGGGAGACCGACGCCGAATCGTCGTGCACGCTGATGCGGGTGGTGAGGTCTCCCGATTCCGGCGGCGACGCATTCGGTTGTGCTGCTGCGCTGGTGCAGTCGACGCCGGCGATCATGGTGTGCTTGTTCCCGTCGATCATCACGGTCGTGCTTGCCAACGCGGCGGTGGAACTCGGGGTGGCAGCCGGGTGGCCCTCCTTGCCGGAACACCCGGGCAGCCCGGCCCCCAACGCCAGCACACCGAGCGCGGTCGCGGCGCCGACGACCCGGCGCCGATCGTTCAGGTTCCTCATTGTCGGCCCTCCGCTAGACGTCATCAGGACTATAAAGCCCGATCGTTACTGCCGGGACGCCCAGCCGATCATGGCGTGCGGCGGTCGGGCGAACGGGCGTTGAACGCGCCCGTGTTCACGACGCGAAAGCCTATCCCGCACAAGGGTGTTTGTTATCTCAGTGTGTCGCGGTCGCGATGAACATGCCGGCGGCAGCGACGACGAGCACGCCGTCAATCAGGAGCGCATAATGCCGCTGATCGGTTCGGCGCACGAGCGGACGCGCGACGAAGGGCCCGATCATCAAGGCGATGCCGATCACCAGCCCGCGGGTCACCACGGCGAAGCTGAGCGCACCCAGCTGGCCGAAGGTGCCGATTTTGCCGATGTAGAGCAGCAAGGCGCTGGCGGCCTCCGACCCGAGGAACGCGCCGCCGGACAGCCCGTATCCGGTGAAGACGGGCACGCTCAGTGGGCCCGTCGATAGGACCAGACCGGTGAGGAAGCCGACGACGACGCCCGCGACGGCCAAATGCCGCAGCCGAATCCGCCACCGGCGGGCCAGCGCAACCCTGCGTACCGGGATCATCGCGAGGAAAAACACCCCCAGCAGCCCGTCGACCACCGCCTGCGGGATGCTCAGCAGGGTGTTCGCGCCGAGCACGACGGCAGGAGTCCCCGGCAGCGCATAGGCAAGGACCGGCCGCCAGCGAATCTGCCGCCACCACGCGGCAACCCGCGCGACGTTCGCCATCACCGCCGCAATCCCCATGACGGGCACCGCAATTCGCGGCCCGTACATCATGACCAGCGCTGGCAGCAGCACCAGGGACGAGCCGGTGCCCACCAGCCCGCCGAGCGCTCCGGCGGCCAGGGCGATGAGAAAGAGGACGGCGAGAGCCACCATGGCAGGACCTTCTCGCCGGCACGCGGCGCACCGGCGGGGGTCCTCCAGGCTTTTGTCCGTTCAGATGACCGCCTTCCGTCGGGGAAGGCGGTGGCGCCGCTCGGACCAGTCACACCGTGTGGTGCCGGAACCCTAGGCGCTGTCGGGAACAGGCTAACAGGTGGTGCAGCCGCCTACGCGCCGCCGCGTTCCACTGGGCGGGCCGGGTCCGCGCACCACTCCGACCACGATCCCGGGTACAGCGCCGCCGTTCGGCCCACCGCCGCGAGCGCGGCGATCGTCACCGTGGCGGTGACGCCCGAGCCGCAATAGGCGGCCACCGCGCCGTGCCGCTCGATTCGGTGCTCGGCGAACACCCGGGCGAGCGCGTCGTCGTCGAGGAAGGTGCCGTCGGCCGCCAAAACGTCGCCGCTGGGCAGATTCTCGGCGCCGGGAATGTGCCCGGCGACGGGATCGAGTGGTTCCATTTCGCCGCGGTAGCGTTCCGGCGCCCGCGCGTCGATGAGTGTGGCGGCGCCCGCGGTCACCTGCTCGGTCGTCACGGTCGGACGGTTGCCGGAATGCAAATCATCATGCGGCACAGTCACATTCCCGGGCGCCGGTTCGACGGGCCCGGACACGAGTCGGCCGCCGGCCGCCCGCCAGGCGGCCAGCCCGCCGTCCAGAATGCGGACGTTGTCCAGCCCGGCCGCGCGCAGCAGCCACCAGGCGCGCGCGGAGCCGGCGCGGTTCCAGTCGTCGTAGACCACCACCGGTGTGTCCTGCCGGATGCCCCATCGGCGGGCGGCCGCCTGCAGGCTGGGTCCCGACGGCAGCGGGTGACGGCCCCGCCCGGACACCGTGTGGTCGCTGAGCTCGTCCTCGAGCGAGACGTACACCGCGCCGGGAAGGTGGCCCTGCAGGTAGGCCGCGCGGCCGTCGGGCTCGTCGAGCCTCCACCGCACGTCCAGGATGCTCACCGGGTCTCCGGCCTCGATGACGTCGGCCAACTCGGTCGCGGTGATCAATACCTGATCGCGTGCCCCCACCGGATCCTCCTTGTCGTCTGTAGCGAGACTAACCAGGGCGGTCGGGCAAACCAGCGCCCGCCCGAGCGGCGCGGCGAAAAGGCCCGGGTGACGGGGGCCGTCGACAGGAGCAACGGGTGGCGCACACGGCGAGCGACGCGGACGCGCCGCGCCAGGTCAGGCGGTTTGTTCGGAGTCCCCGCCCGGATCGTCGAAAACCGGTGCCCGCAACGACGCCAGCATGCCGGCGGCGGCCCGGTGCCAGGTGAAGTCCTCGGCGCGGCGGCGCGCGGAAATGCGGCGCTGCCGCTCGGGCCGGCTGACGATGGCGCCGACCGCTCGCGCGATGGCGGCCGGGTCGTTGGCGGCCGACGCGCCGCTGTCCGGGGTGACGATCTCGGTCAGCGCCGACGTGCGCGAGACCACGGCCGGCGTGCCGCACGCCAGCGACTCCAGCGCGGCCAGCCCGAACGTCTCGTGCGGTCCCGGGGCCAGCGTCACATCGGCCGAGGCGAGCAGCTGGGCCACGGTGGTGCGATCGGAGATGAAACCGGTGAAGTCGACCGCGAGCCGGGCGGCCTGCCGCTGCAGCCTGGCCCGCAGCGGGCCCTCGCCCACCACCACCAGCCGCGCGTCGACACCGGCGTGGCACAGCTCGCCGAGCGCGTCGATGCTGCGGTCGACGCGCTTTTCCACCGACAGCCGGCCGCAATGGACCAGCAGCAGCTGGGTCGGCGCCGCCCAGCGGCGGCGCACCAGCTGCGAGTGGTGCCGCGGATGAAACGTCTGCAGGTCCACCCCCAGCGGGACGGTGACGGTGTTGCCGGCGCCGATGCGGTCGAATTCCTCACGCGCAAAGCCGGTGGTGCACACCACGGTGTCGTAGTCGGCGGCGGTGCGGGCGTTGGCCAAATCGGCGAACTTCTGCGCTGCCCGACGCGGAAGTACCTGCCCCACAAGGCGATCCAGCCGCTCGTGAGAGATCATCACCGTCGTGACGCCGTGGTCGCGGCCCCAGCGGCCCAGCGATCGCAGGGTGAGCCGGTCGGACACCTCCAGTGCGTCGGGCCGCAACGCTTCCAGCAGCGCCTTGACCGGGCCCGGCAGCACCGCGCGGTAGCCGCCGGTGAAGGGAATCAGTCGGGCGGGCAAGGTGATTCGCACCACGCCGGTGTACAGCCGGGCACGCTCGGTGCGCTGCCCCGGAACGATCAGGAAGACCTCGTGGCCGTGGGCGCAGTATTCGGCGCCCAGTCGGTCGACCGCGGTGCGAAGGCCGCCGGAGCGAGGGCCATAGAAATTGGCGACCTGTACGACACGCATACCGTGAGGACACGCGGCGCGCGTGTGCACTCCTCAATGCTGGACCGACGCGGGTCTGAACACTGGGTGAACTTCGCCTGGCGGGGTGCTGCTCGGCGGTCTGGCGTCACACTCGACTACCGGGTGCCCCAATCCCAGCGGGGCGTCGTCATCAAAGTCTGCCCGCCGATGCGTGTTTCGCCCCAGTCCTTATACAGCTCGATCTCGACGGCTTCGCCGTCGGCGCCGCCTTCGCCCAGCGGGACGGTATCCAAGAACTCCAGCAGCGAGCGCGAGTGGGTGACCACGACGACCTGGGTCCTGGCGGCGGTGGTGCGGATCAGCGAAGCCAGCGGGGCCACCAGGTCGGGGTGCAGCGAGGTTTCCGGCTCGTTGAGCACCATCAGCGACGGCGGTTGCGGGCTCAGCAGCGCGGCGGCCCACAGCAGGAAACGCAGTGTGCCGTCGGATAATTCGGCCGACCGCAGGGCGCGCAGCATGCCGCGCTGGCGCAGCTGAAGGTCGAACAGGCCGTCGTGGATGGCCACCGAGACGGTGGCGCCGTCGAACGCCTCGGCGACGGCCCGGTCGAGGTCGTCGAACCCCGACTCGAGGATGGTTTGGATCGCTGCGGCGAGGTCGCTGCCGTCGTCGGCGAGCACGGGGGTGCGGGTGCCCACCTGCGGGTGCCGCGCCGGTGCCCCCGCGTCGACCCGGAAGCCGTCGTAGAACCGCCAGCCGCGCAGCCGATCTCGCACCGCCGCCAGTTCGGGCAGCGCGTGCGGGTGGGCGTATTCGGCGAGCACACTGTGATACGACGGCAGCGACCGGGACAGCTCGTCGAAACCGCTGCCGGAGTCGGCGCTGGCCTCGGCGAAACCGCGGGACCGTCGCACCAGCGTCGTGCTGGGCCGCAGCACCGGGCCGGCGAACAGCACTTCGCGTTTGATCTCCGGATCGCGGGCGAACACCGACTTCCCGGCCGACTGCGGCAGGCCCAGATCCACCAGATAACCGAAATCGTCTGCAGCGAAGCCCAATTCGAGGGATACGGGCCGGGTGCGCACGGTGCCCTCGGTCTTCCCGGAGCGTCGCGCGCCGGCCGGCTGCTCGGGGCCGGCCCACAGCACCGATTGCAGCCCGCCCTCGCGGGCCAGCGATCCGATCACCTCGCCGCGGCCGCAATCCGCCAGCAGCCGCAGTGCTCGATACAGCGACGACTTGCCGGTGCCGTTGGCGCCGGTGATCACCGACAGCCGGCCCAGCGGCAGAACCACCTCGCGCAGCGAGCGGTAGCCCCGGACCGCGACGGTGTGCAGCATGAGGCCGACTGTACGGTCGGCCACCGACGGGCCCTATTCCGTGTCGTCGTCGTCCTCGTCGGCCGCGGCGGCCAGCAGCTGCACCTCCTCGAGATCCATCTCGTTTTGCAGCTCCCGCAGCACCGTGTCGTCGATCCGGTTCTGATTGCGCAGCGCGGTGACCTCGCGGCGCTTGTGCTCGAGCACCCCCAGCCGCACCTGCCGGACCTTCTCCCGGGTCTTGAGGATCCGGTTGTCCGGCGAACCGTTCTCGGTGGCCAGCACCAGCGCGGCCTTCTCTTCGTATTCCTTGTGCAGCCGCCGGCGCAGCTCGTCGCTGACGCCGACCTCGTCGGCGACCGCGGGTAGGGCGTCCAGGGCGGCGCGGGCGGCACGGGTGCGGGCCAGCTGCAGCTCCTCGGCGTGCGCGACGTCCGCGGGCAGCCGCGCCCAGCGCACCACGGCGGGCAGCGTGCTGCCCTGCACCAGCACGGTCACCAGGATGACGACGGTGACGATGAAGATCAGCAGGCTGCGGTCCGGGAACGGCGCGCCGCTCAGCGTGGTCATCGGCACGGCCACCGCCGCGGCCAGCGACACCGCCCCGCGGAATCCGGCCCAGGCGGTGACGAAGCGCTGCCGCCAGCCGACCCGGCGTTCGCGTTGCACCGCGCGGCGGTCGATCAGCCGGATCAGCATGGTGGTGAATTCGCCCCAGAAGATGCGCGACACGATCACCACCCCGGTGATCACCAGCGCGACGAACAGGGCGTGCCGCACACCGCCGTCGACGCCCGCGATGCCGCGCAGCGCACCGGGGATCTGGACACCGACGAACACCCACAACGAGCCGTTGAGCAGGAACGTCGCGATGTCCCAGAAGGCGTAGGACTGCAGCCGGGAGCGGGCCCGGATCACCACCGGCCCGGAGTAGGCCAGCACCAGGGCCGACACCACCACCGCGACCACCCCGCTGCACTCGACCGATTGCGCCAGCAGGAACGCCGCGAAGGGCGTCACCAAACTCAGCGCTCCCTCCTCCTGCGGCGCGTCAATTCGCTTGCGCACCAGCGTCACTGCGCCGCCGACCAGCAGGCCCGCGGCGATCCCACCCAGGTACGAGCCGATGAACCGGAGCGTGACCTCCGGTGGGCTGATCGCCGGTGCGCCGATCGCGACGTGCACGCTGACCGCGAACAACACCAGCGCGGTGCCGTCGTTGATCAGACTCTCGGCCTTCAACACCGTCAGCGAGCGGCGGGGCAGCTTCTTGGCCAGCCCGGCCACCGCGGCCGCGTCGGTGGGGGAGAGCACCGCGCCCAGCACTCCGGCCGCATGCGGATCCATGCCCAGCGCCCGCGCCGTCCACGACACCGCCACCGCGGTGGCGATGACCAGCGCGACGCTGAGGAACACGATGATGCGCGCGTTGGCCCGGATCTCGCGGAAGCTGATGTTCAGGCCTTCCCAGTACAGGATGGCGGGCAGGAACAGCAGCAACACGATCTCGCCGTCGATCCGCACGTGCCCGAACTGCGGGACCAGACCCAGCAGCACGCCGAGCACGATGAGCAGCACCGGCGGGCCCACCCGGTAGCGACGGCCGACGACCGTGCCCACGATGACGGTGGACACCAGGGCGACGATCAGGACGAGGCCGAACACCAGCCCATCCTGCCGGACGGGACCGACGGTGGCCGCGCGGGCCGCACGACGTCATGCGCCGGCGCTTCTTCGCCTATCTTCGGTCTGGGTCACGGCCGATTAGGCTGCGGAGCGAAATCGAAGGGGGATCTGGTGAAGGTCAGGCTGCTGGCAACAGTCGCCGCGCTCATCTTGTCGACGGTGCTGGGCTGTCACTTCGAGTCCCGCAACCCGCCGTCGACCAAGACCCTCCAGGTCCCCATGAACGACGTGCTGACGCAGAGCGACATCAGCCAGAACATCACCCTGGCCGTCGGCAACACCCTGGTCGTGCAGCTGGGTTCGAACTACACCACCCCCTACCGGTGGACGCCCGACGCCAAGATCGGCGATTCGGCGATCGTCAAGCAGACCAGTCACGAATTCGTCCCACCGACTTCGGACGCGCTAGGGGCGCCGGGCACCGAGGTGTGGACGTTTGCGGCGCTGAAACCGGGGAGCACCACCATCACCACGTCCTACAGCAGCTTCGTGGACAAGAACGCCAAACCGGCGTGCACCTACACCCTCAGCGTGACCGTGCGATGAGCTGATCGGGCAGCCGATCGCGGGCCGAGTAGACCTCGGCGAGGAACTGCTCGACGGCCACCGCGGTGTGCGCGGCGCGCACCGAGCCGAAGATGTCGAAAGCGTGTTGGGTGAACGGCAACTCGGCGTAGACCACCGGTTGGGTGCTGACTTGGCGCAGCCGTTCGACGAACGCGCGGGCCTGCTCGACGTATGCCAACGAGTCGTTGCGGCCGTGCAGCACGAAAAATGGTGGTGCGTCCGGGTTTACGTGGGTGATCGGTGAGGCGGCGGCGAACGTCCCCGGGTGGGTGGCGGGCCGTTGTTTGATGATCGACTTGATCAGCAGTCCGGGCATCATCGGGTGCAGGCTGTCGTCGAAGCGGGTGAAGTCGTAGATGCCGTAGAACGGCACCGCCGCCTGCACCCGGGTATCGGCGTCTTCGAAGCCGGGCTGGAACCGCGGGTCGTTGGGGGTGAGCGCGGCCAGCGACGAGAGGTGGCCGCCGGCCGACCCGCCGGTGATCGCGATGAAGTCGGGATCGCCGCCGTAGCCGGCGATGTGTCGTTTGACCCAGGCCAGGGCGCGCTTGACGTCGACGATGTGGTCGGGCCAGGTGTTGCGCGGGCTGTGCCGGTAGTTGATCGCCACGCAGATCCAGCCCAGTTCCGCGAGATGGCTCATCAACGGATGTGCTTGTCCGCGTTTGTTTCCCGTCGTCCAGGCGCCGCCGGGGATCTGGAAGAGCACCGGCGCTCTGCCGGTGAGGTCGAGGTCGGGGCGGCGCCAGATGTCCAGGTGGTTGGCGCTGCCGAATTCGCCGTAGCTGATGTTGGAGTCGTGGGCGTAGTCGCGGTAGATGCGCAGCATCCGCAGCAGGCCCGGTGTTTTGGCGGTGCCGGCGCCGGTCGGCCGGCGCCACAAGTCCGCCGACTCGGTGAGCCGGTCGGCGCCCAGTTCGCTGTCCAGCGCATCGGTCAGCGGCACATTGGCTCGGTGGCCCGCCCGGCTCAGGTTGAGCAGGCCGAGCGCCGACAGGCCCGCGACCAGCCACGCGATGATGCGGACCGGCCGGGTCAGGCGACGTGCCGTCAGGGCCAGCCCGCCGAGCTGGCTGAGCATCGTCTGCAGCGGCAACTCGGTGACGACGAGCCCGAACATCCAGGCGTACAGCGACGGGTACCCCTTGCGCGCCAGCGGCCGGTAGGCGTTGAGGGTGGACGCCGCGGTCACCGCGCTGACCGTCAGCGACCCGATCTGCCGGATGAGGTGGACGATTCGAGCTTTGCGCATTGGCTCACTTTACGTAGGGGTGTGACGCCCGAATCCGCCAGCGCCCGTGCTATCAACCCGGCGTGAACCACTACACCTACCGAGTCGCCTGGTCGCCATACCTCGGCGAATACGTCGGCACCTGCCTCGAACTGCCCTACGTGCGCCGCCAGGGCGCGACGGCGCAGGAGGCGATGGGCGCGATCGAGGAGGCCGTCGATTGGTACATCGCCAGCGCTGAGTAGCGAAAGGCTACGACGCGTCGACGCGGCTTTCCAGGTTCTTCACCGGGGCCGGGTCGTTTTCGGTCAGCCCCACCTTCGCGGCCCCGCCGGGTGAGCCGAGTTCGGTGAAGAAATCGGCGTTGATCTGCAGGTATTGGCTGTGCTCGGGCGGCAGGTCGTCCTCGTAGTAGATGGACTCCACCGGGCACACCGGCTCGCAGGCGCCGCAGTCGACGCACTCGTCGGGATGGATGTAGAGCATCCGGGCACCCTCGTAGATGCAGTCGACCGGGCATTCCTCGATGCATGCCTTGTCTTTGATGTCGACGCAGGGCTCGGCGATCACGTAGGCCACGAGTGTTGTCCTTCCTTCTGGCGAGCGGGGTCAGCCGGGTGCGGGGCCGCAGCAACTCGGTTCAGGCTGGCCAATGTAGCGCGCCGGCGGCCGCGCGGGGCGCCGGCCGCGTGCCTTCCATGCTGGCCGCCCGCGCCGGGCCGCAGTAGAGGTGCCAGCGTTGTGGTGTCACAAGCTATAGTTGTGTCACACGATTTGATTGTGAGCCCGCGACCATGCCGCTCAGCCCGAGGATGCCCGAACTCGCCTCGTTCGAGGCGTTTTTGGCGATCGCCGAGACCGGCAGCCTCGGCCGAGCCGCCCGCGAACTCGGGCTGACCCAGCAGGCGATCTCCCGGCGGCTGGCCACCATGGAGGCCCAGATCGGTGTCACCTTGGCGGTGCGCACCACGCGCGGTTCACAATTGACGCCCGCCGGCCTCATCGTCGCCGACTGGGCGGCCCGGCTGCTCGAGGTCGCCCACGAGATCGACGCCGGCCTGGGCTCGCTGCGCAAGGAGGGCCGGGAGCGGATCCGGGTGGCGGCCAGTCAGACGATCTCCGAACAGCTGATGCCGCATTGGCTGCTGTCGCTGCAGGCCGAGGCGACCCGGCGCGGCGAGGCCGCGCCGCAGGTGATCCTGACCGCGACCAACAGCGAACACGCCATCGCCTCGGTCCGCGACGGCAGCGCCGATCTTGGATTCGTCGAAAACCCCGGCACGCCAAAAGGTTTGGGCAGCTGTGTGGTGGGGGAGGACGAGCTGGTGATCGTGGTGCCGCCCACCCACAAGTGGGCGCGCCGCTCCCGCGTGGTGACCGCACGCGAAGTCGCCCAGACCCCCCTGGTCGCCCGCGAACCGCATTCGGGAATCCGCGATTCGTTGACGGTGGCGTTGAGCAAGGTGCTCGGGGAGGACATGCAGCAGGCCGCGCCGGTGTTGGAGTTGACGTCCGCGGCGGCCATGCGCGCCGCCGTGCTGGCCGGCGCGGGGCCGGCCGCCATGAGCCGGCTGGCGGTGGCCGACGACTTGGCGGTCGGCCGGCTGCACGCCGTCGAGATCCCGAAGTTGGACCTGCGACGCAAGTTTCGCGCGATCTGGATCGGCGGGCGCACCCCGCCCGCCGGGTCGATCCGCGACCTGCTCAGCCACATCATCGCCCGCACGGCGGTATCGAAGTGATTCAGGCCGCGGCGTCGGCCGACAGCGCCTCGTCGTAACGATCCAGCACCGTCTCGGCCACCAATCGGTGCGCCCCCAGCGGGGCGGCTATGCGAATCCCGTTGTCCCGGGCGAAGGTTGACACCCCGTCGGTGATGAATCCCGGCGCCAGAAACCATGGTGCGATCACCAGCCGGCGCGCGCCGCGACGGCGCAACTGGTCGGCGGCGCGGGCCACCGACGCCTCGGGCCGGGTCGCAAAGGCCGTTGTGGCGCAAGCCCATCGGGTTCCGGCGGCCAACCGGGACGCAACCTTGGCGGTGCGTGCGTTGGCGGCGATGTTCGACGAACCGATCGC
The DNA here is from genome assembly GCF_025821985.1 of Mycobacterium timonense. Classification (NCBI taxonomy): domain Bacteria; kingdom Bacillati; phylum Actinomycetota; class Actinomycetes; order Mycobacteriales; family Mycobacteriaceae; genus Mycobacterium; species Mycobacterium timonense. The sequence continues at coordinate 92,730 of NZ_JACKSY010000040.1, forward strand.
CACCACGATCACCCCGAGATCGTCGTCGAGCGGGGAAACCCCGATCTCGGCCAGACGCCCGCGCAGCACCGCCACCAACCGGTCGTCCTCGCCCAGCACGTCGGCCTGCCGGATGCCGTGCGCACCGGCGCGGGCGATCTGTTCGGGGATGTCGAGCCGCGCGTGGTAGGCGCTGGCCAGCAGCAGCGGGGCGACCACGGCGCGCCGGCTGTCCGGCAACCCGGCCAGCACGTCGACGAAGTTCGGGGCGTTGAGCTCGAGGAAGGCCAGCCGCACGTCGAGGCCGGGCCGCATCCGCCGAAGCCGATCGGCGACGGCCTCGGCATTGGCGGCCGACCGCGGATCGCGGCTGCCGTGTGCCGTGAGTACCAGCGTGCTCATGAGGCGTGTAACCCGCATTCGACCTTGTTTCGTCCGCGCCAACGCCCGCTGCGCGGATCCTCGCCCGGTGCCGGCTTGGCGGTGCACGGGGCGCAGCCGATCGACGGGTAGCCCTCCTGCACCAGCGGGTTGACCAAAACCCGGTTGCGCTCGATGTATTCGTCGACCTGCTCGTCGGTCCAGGCGGCGATCGGGTTGACCTTCACCACCTTGAACGACTCGTCGAAGCTGATCAGCGGGGCGTCGGCGCGGGTGGGCGCCTCCACCCGGCGCAGCCCGCTCACCCACGCCGCGTAGCCGCGCAGCGCCCTGCGCAGCGGCTCCACCTTGCGCAGCCGGCAGCATTCGTTGGGGTCCCGGGCGAACAGGTCCTTGCCCAGCAGCTCGTCCTGCTCGGCCACGGTGTGCTCGGGCGTGACGTTGAGCAGGTGGATGTCGTAGACCGCCTCGACGGCGTCGCGGGTGCCGATGGTCTCGGCGAAGTGATAGCCGGTGTCCAGGAACAACACCGGCACACCGGGGCGCACGTCGGAGGCCAGCGACACCGTCACCGCGTCCTGCATGTTGCAGGCCACCACGTATTTGCAGGTGGCCCAGCCACGCGGCCCGTCGACGGGCCCGAAGTGCTCGTCGGTCCAGCGCAGGATGTCGATCGCGCTGGCGCCCTCCAGCTCCGAGGCGCCGCGCTCGGCCAGCTCGCGCAGCTGTTCCTCGGTGAAGTCGGTTGCCACGTCGCTCATTTCGACCTCGGACCTCAGCGCAGCTCTTCCTCGTCGGCGCGCAGCGCCCAGGACGCGAACGTCTCACCGTCGTTGCGGCCCTCGAGGTACTTGCGCGTCACCCGGTCGATGTAGTCGCCCAGTTCTTCGCTGGTGACCTTGTGCTGCCGCAGTTTTCGGCCGAAGCCGCTCTGCTCGCCCAGGCCGCCGCCCAGGTGAACCTGGAAGCCCTCGACCGACGTGCCGTCGCCGTTGTCGATCCACTGGCCCTTGAACCCGATGTCGGCCACCTGGATTCGGGCGCACGAGTTCGGGCATCCGTTGAGGTGGACGCTGATCGGCGCGTCGAGCTGGGCGTCGACGTCGGCCAGGCGCCGCTCCAGCTCGGGCACCAAAGTCTGGGTGCGCACCCGGGTTTCGGCGAACGACAGCTTGCAGAACTCGATCCCGGTGCAGGCCATGGTGTTCTTGCGCCACGACGACGGCCGCGACGGCAGGCCCAGCGCGTCCAGGCCGGCGACGAGTTCGTCGACCTTGTCGTCGGGCACGTCGAGGATGACCAGCTTCTGAAACGGCGTCCAGCGCGCCCGATCGGAGCCGACCTGTTCCATCAGGTCGGCCACCGCGGACAGCGTGGTGCCCGAGACGCGCCCGGCGATCGGGGCGACGCCGACCGCGTTGAGCCCGTTCTTGATCTTCTGCACCCCGACGTGGTCGATGGTGTGCTTGACCGGCGCGGGCGCTGGTCCATCGATCAGCCGCCGGTTGAGGTATTCCTGTTCGAGAATTTCACGGAACTTTTCTATGCCCCAGTCCTTGACCAGGAACTTCAGCCGGGCCTTGGCGCGCAGCCGCCGGTAGCCGTAGTCGCGGAACAGCTGGGTGACGGCTTCCCACACGTCGGGCACCTCGTCCAGCGGAACCCACACGCCGAGCCGCTGGGCCAGCATCGGGTTGGTGGACAGGCCGCCGCCCACCCACAGGTCCAGGCCGGGTCCGTGCTCGGGGTGCTCGACGCCGACGAACGCGACGTCGTGGGTCTCGTGCGAGACGTCCTGCAGGCCCGAGACCGCGGTCTTGTACTTGCGCGGCAGGTTGGCGTATTCGGGGTTGTTCAGGGAGCGACGGACGATCTCCTCGATCGCGGGCGACGGATCGAGCACCTCGTCGAGCGAGTCGCCGGCCAGCGGCGAGCCGTGGATGCCGCGCGGGCAGTCGCCGCAGGCCTCGGTGGTCTGCAGCCCGACGGACTCGAGCCGCCGCCAGATCTCGGGCACGTCCTCGATGCGAATCCAGTGCAGCTGCAGGTTTTCCCGGTCGCTGATATCGGCGGTGTCGCGGGCGAATTCGGTGGAGATCTGGCCGAGCGTGCGCATGGTGTGCGCCGACATCGCCTTGCCGTCGGAGCGGACCCGCATCATGAAGTACTTGGCTTCGATCTTGTCGGTGTTGTCGTCACCGGTCCAACTGCCGTCGTAGCCCTGCTCGCGTTGGGTGTACAGGCCCATCCAGCGGAAGCGGCCGCGCAGGTCGGACTTGTCGATGCTGTCGAAACCCTGCTTGGCGTAGACGTTGATGATGCGCTCGCGCACGTTCAGCGGTCCGTCGGCCAGCTTGATCTTCTCGGTGTCGTTGAGCGGTTCGCGATCTCCCAGCGCCCACTGACCCTCGTTGCGGGTCTTGACGGGACGTGCGGTGGTCATGTGGTGTTCTCCTTCGCGAACATTCCCCGGTGTGCGACGCACCGGGGCGGTGTTCCTGACGGCGGCTCAGATCGGCCTGCTACGGGGCCGGGATGGGCTGTCGGCCGCGGCATCGCGATGATGTTGGGGCTTTAGGAACCCGCAAGTTCGTCGTTGGACCCACGGGTCGCGATTCCCATAGTGCACTACTTGCGGCGGCGTCAGTAGAGGTCGCATGTTGTGAGGGCACAACCGGACGTTGTGTGCGCCGCCTCACGGTGGGTGACGGCGATCACTTTGCGGGCCAGGCGAATTGCCGGGCCGGTCGCTGCCGTGAGGTTGGCAATTCCGGCCTGATTGGCAACCTTGGTCAGGCCGGGCGTCAGACCGGAATCGTGGTGGAAGTCGTTCTGCGGCCGCCGAGTTGGGCCGGCAGCCGGGTGTATCCGTGCAAGTTGATCAGCGACCGCCGTTGCGGGGCGGCGGTGAGCCGCAGATCGGGGAAGTTCTCGAAGAGCGCGCGCAGCGCGGTGGCGCCCTCGATGCGGGCGAGGGCGGCGCCCAGGCAGGCGTGGATGCCGGAGGCGAACGCCAGGTGCTCGCGCGCATTGGGCCGGGTGACGTCGAAAGTGGTTGGGTCGCTGAACACTTTGGGGTCGCGGTTGGCGCCGCCGAGGAACAGCCCGACCATCTCGCCGGCGCCGATGTGGGCGCCGGCGATGTCGACGTCGCAGGCGGGGGTGCGCGCGGTCATCTGGACCGGGCTGGCGATGCGCAGGATCTCCTCGACGGCCGAGGGCCACAGGTCGGGATTGTCGTGCAGCAGCGCCAGCTGCTCGGGGTGTTGCAGCAGCAGCACGATCCCGTTGCCGATCAGGTTCACCGTGGTCTCGAAACCGGCGCCGACGATGAGCGCGGCGTTGGCGGTGAGTTCGCGGTCGGTCAGCGACCCGTCGGCGGCCATCCGGCCGAACGGATTGTCGCTGTGCGGGTCGGCGCGCAGCTGGTGGAAGTGCGCGAGCAGGTAGTCGTCGACGCCACGCAGGCCGTCGATGGCGTCGCGGTAGGTCTTCCAGTCAATGCCGAGGTCCAGCAGCGGGGAGCCGCTGCGGCCCCACGCCAGCATGCGCGGATAGGAATCGGGCGGCATGCCAAGGATTTCGGCGATGATGGCGACCGGCAATCGGGTCGCGAAGTCCGCGATCAGATCGGGCTGCGGGGTGGCCGCGATGCGCTCGATCAGCTCCATGGTCACCTGCGCGACCCGGGTGTTCAGTGCCTCGATGGCGCGCGGGGTGAAGCTCTGCGCGACCAGTTGCCGGTAGCGGGTGTGGTCGGGCGGATCCACGATCACCATGGCGGGCGGCTCCACCGGGTTGGCGACGCCCGGATCGGTTCTGGCGATCAGCGCCCGCACCGGACGCGGCAGCTCCATCTCGGTGGGCGAGGTGACGCCAAAGCGCTTGTCGCGCAGCACTTGTCGGCACACCGCATGGTCGACGCTGGCCCACACGAAGGGCGCACGCATCAGCGGCCCGCGGGCGCGGATCTGTTCCATTAACGCGTAGCGGTCCTCGCCCGTCGTTCCGCTGCGCAGCAGCCGCGCCAGCGGGTCACCGCGCCGGGCCTGGACCGCGAAGTAGGCCCGCGGCAGGCCGTGCATGGCCATCCACCGGGCGCTGAGCCGGACACGCATGGGCGATCCCTCCGAAACCGTGAGCCAGTCACGAGACGTGCGATACAGTGAAACTCTAAATGTCTCAGATGGCTCGTCCGTCACGATACGACGGCCGCGGCCGGCGGGCAAGGAGGGATGCATGACCTCGACGCGAACGGCGGAGTTCGTGCGACGACTCACCGAACCCGACCCCGTCGTCCTCGCCCAGGTCGACAACCCCGACGAGATCACCGCCCGAATTCTGGCCGCCACCCTCGAACAGGCCGAACTCGTCGGGATGCGCCGCACCACCATGGAGGACGTGGCCCGGCGCAGCGGCGTCGGGCGCGCCACCCTGTACCGGCGGTTCCCGACCAAGGCGGCGCTCGTCGACGCCGTGGTGCTGGCCGAGGCGCGCCGCTACCTCGAGGGGGACGCGCAGGCCTGGGCGCAGGGCGCGACGTTCGAGGACCGCATGGTCAACAGCACGGTGTTCTCGGTGACCTTCATGCGCGAACACGCGCTGCTGAAGAAGTTGCTGCGCACCGAGCCCGAGACGATCCTGCCCAGCCTGACCGTTGACGCAGGCGTCATCCTTGACTACGCCATCGAGTACACCGTCGGGCTGCTGCGCAGGGAGCTCTACGGCACGGAGACCACCCCGTCCCAGGAGCGGCACCTGCGCACGGTCGCGGAACTGCACACCCGGCTGACGCTGTCGTTCATTGTCACGCCGCACACCAGCATCAACCTCGCCACCGTCGACGACACCCGCAGTTACGTGCGCAACTATTTGATGCCCATGGTGGTCGGGCCTCGCTAATGGGCCCAACGGCACCGGATCAGGCGGCCTTGGCCCGGCCCATGTCGAATGTCGTTGCGGCTAGGGTGGGATGGCGTGGCGCGCGCGGGGGCGCCGCGGTAGCGACACGCGTGAGGTTGGCCACGTTAGCTCGACGCCCGATTCGGGAACACGCGGGCTGAACCGTCGTGAGAGTGGTGAGAAAGGACAGTTCTGGTGAGCTCCTCGTCCCGCGGGTCGCGGCTTGGCACCCGGTTCGGGCCGTACGAGCTGCGATCGCTGATCGGCGCCGGGACGTTGGGCGAGGTCTACCGTGCCTACGACACGGTCAAGGACCGGTTGGTCGCGCTCAAGCTGTTGCGGGGCGAGTTGGATGCTGGTTTCCGGCAACGTCTTTGGCGCGAGTGCCGGGCGGTGACGCGGCTGCAGGAGCCGCACGTGCTGCCGCTGCATGACTTCGGCGAGATCGACGGCGTGCCGTTCATCGACATGCAGCTGGTCGACGACGGGGGCAGCCTCAAGGAGTTGCTGCGCGAGCAGGGCGGGCTGGAGCCGTCGCGGGCGGCGTCGATCACCGGGCAGGTGGCGCGCGCACTGGACGCCGCGCACGCCGCCGGGCTGATGCACCTGGACGTCAAACCGGAGAACATCCTGCTGACCCACGACCACTTCACCTATCTCGCCGACTTCGGGCTGGCCCAGGCCGCCGGCGACGAGAAGCTTTCGCGCACCTACATGGCGCCCGAACGGTTCACCACCGGAAGCCTCGGGCCGCAGACCGACATCTACTCACTGGCGTGTGTGCTCTACGAATGCCTCACGGGTCAGCCACCATTCGAGGGTGCCGACCCGGGGGAGCTGAGGAGCGCGCACCTGCTGTCGCCGGCGCCCCGGCCCAGCATCATGCGCCGCGGTGTCGGCCGGGCGTTTGACGACATCATCACCCGGGGGATGGCCAAGCAGCGAAGCGCGCGATTCGCGTCCGCCGGCGAGCTGGCCCGGGCGGCCAGCGAGGCGGTGTTCGCGGCCTACGAGCCGGTGTCGGCGGCGCCCGGGCTCGGCGGGCCCCGTCCGTTGCCGACGCCGCCGGCGCAGTTCGACGACCCGGACGACACCTTGGGGCCGCCCCCTGCTGCCGAGCGACCGCCGCGCGGGCCGGCGGGCCGGCTGCCCGTGGTGGTGACCGCGGTGGCGGTGCTGATGTTGATCGCCGGGGTGGTGCTGTCGGTGAAAACCGTTGTGGGGACTCGTCACAACAATTCGGCCCCGCCGCCGGCCCCGCCCACGCGCGCGTTGGCGCCCCCGCCCCCGACGACCCCGCCGCCACCGCTGACTCCGACGCTGTCGCGTCCGGTGACCGGCGCCGACGGGCTGGGGTTCATCGGCGAGACGGCGCGCTGCGACCCGGGCAACCCGCCCGCCGCGGTGGTGCGCACGGCCAAGTCGCTGGCCGTGGTGTGTCAAAACCTCAGCGGCAGTTACTACTACCGCGGCGAGCGGATTCGCGACGGCGCCCACATCGAGCTGTCCAACGCCGAGCGGGTGGAGGACGGGTTCGACGTCACCAATCCCGTCGACGGCGTCGTCTACGAGGTGCGGCCGAATCGGTTGCGGATCATCAGCTTCGGGCACGTCGACTCGTCCGAGCCGGTGCTGCAGTACGCGACGGCGTCGTAATCGGCACGGTTTTTTGGGGGGCGTGTTGGGACGGGTCGTTTGCGCCGGCTCTTGGGGGTGTTACGGGAGTCTCATGGGCATCATCGGTCACATGGGTGCCGGTTTGCCTACCATGAGATCACTCCCAAATCTGCTAGCGGATGTGATAGCACTCCTGTCGAAGCGGCCAATGGGGCCGTTGCGTGTAGCGATACGGGATCACCACGGACGCAATGTTTTGCGGCTCTTTCCGGGTGCGAAGGTGACCGGCAGCTGGCCCAGGCCGGTCATGCTGGGGTTGCCCAGGTATTGGTGCACGTTTTCGACGTCGACCTGGTAGTCCGGGATGCGGTCAAGAACCGCCCTGACCGTCACCTCCGACATCAGCCGCGCGAGGTGGGAGCCGATGCAGCGGTGCGGACCCAGGCCGAAGGCGACGTGCCGGTTGGGTGCGCGGTCGAGGATGATCTCGTCGGGCCGGTCGAATTCGTTTTCGTCGTGGTTGGCCGACAGCCAGCTGATGACGACGCGGTCGTTCTTGCGCAGCCGTTGGCCCGCCAGGACAACGTCGTGAGTGACTGTGCGACTGAGGGTTTGGTTGACCGAGAAGTAGCGCAGGAATTCGTCGGTGGCGGTGCGGTAGAGCTCGGGGTGGTCGATGAGTTGCTGCCGGAGGCCGGGGTGGGTGCCCAGGTGCAGCAGGGTCAGCGCGGTCTGCGAGGTGGTGGTGTCGACGCCGCCGCCGATCAGGTTCCACAGGATGTTGAGCAGCTGCTCGTCGGTGAGGCGGTGGCCGTCGAACTCGAATCGAATGAGGAAGCTGGTCAGGTCTTCTTCCGGTTTCGCGCGTCGGGTGGCGGCGTAGTCGAGGACTTCGTGCATCATCGCCGGCACTTTGGCGATCGCGGCGGCGTACTCGTCGCTGTCCTGGGAGACGGCCATGACCGAGTGAAACAGGTTGGCGTACAGGTGCCAGTTGTCGTAGGGCAGGCCCATCAGCTTCATGGTGAGGATGGCCGGGACGGGGCTGGCGTAGTCGAGCACCAGGTCCATCTGCCCGGTGGTTATTTGTTGGTCGAGGAACCAGTGGGCGGATTGCTCCATGAACTGCTTGAGTTTCTCCACGGCGCCGGGGGAGAAGAACGGGGCCAGCGCGTGGCGTAGCGCTTGGTGGTAGGGGCCGTCGACCTCGCCGAGGCCCAGGGCCGGTTGGCATTCGGGGCGCGGGACGCCCATCTCGCCCTGGTAGTCCACGCCGTCGGCGGCGTTCGGCTCGTACTTGTGGGCGAAAGTGTCGCCGTTGCGGGCGGTTTGGCTGACGGCGTCGTAGCTGCTGAGGAACCAGAACCCGCCGTAGTTCTCGTTCCACGCGACCGGACATCGTTGCCGCAGTTCGGCGTTGACGGCCAGTTCGTTGAGGTTGAACGCGTCGGAGTGATGGTCGAAGTCGACGATCGCGTCGGGGCTGACGTTCGGACGTGTGGCCATCGAAAAGCCCTCCAACGGAAGGTGATTTGCGTATTCGGCGGAAGCGGGCGGCTATTGGTTTATGTTTTGCATTATTACGCGTTCCAGCTGGTTGCAGTAGGGGCCTCGACGCCGGGCGGCGTCGGGCAGGGCCGGTTCGGTCCGACTTGCTGCGGGAAGGTTGCCATGACGAGCCATCGCACGGTTTTTAATCACGTTGGGTTATGCGTGGCGGATCGGGAGCGCTCCCGCCGGTTCTACGAGGGTCTGCTGGGTTTCCAGTTTTGGTGGGAGATCGACCCGCCGGACGATCGGACCGCTCAGCTGGTGGGGCTGCCCGAGCCGCTCGGCGTGCACGCGACATATCTGGTGCGCGACGGCCTGGTGCTCGAGCTGATCGACTACTCCAAGCGCCGGGTTCATGCCGGCTCGGAGCGGGTGATGGATCAGATCGGGCTGACGCACATCTCGTTCTCGGTGTCCGACCTGCCGGGTGTGTTGGCCCGGGTGCGCGAGTTTGGGGGAGCGGTGGTCGACGGGAGCGTGTCCGATGGCGCCGCGATGATCCGAGATCCGGATGGGCAGTTGTTGGAGTTGCTGTCGGAGGGTTGGTTGGCGGCATTGCCGGGGAGGCATTAGTCGGTCGGCCGGATGCGGGCGACAAGGCGATGTTGTCGGTGCCGGATGAGATGGTCTCGTCATGGAGACGGCGCTCGGTCGAAGCGATTGCCCGTCACCAAACACGTCCTCTCAGAGTGACTTTGGGCAGGACGAACTTGGCCGCTCCCGGAAGGGCTACAATTGTGCTACGTTTGTAGCATGTCTGAAGTAGCGTCTCGCGAGCTGCGCAACGATACGGCGGGGGTGCTGCAGCGCGTGCGGGAAGGTGAGGATGTCACCATCACCGTCAACGGCCGAGCCGTCGCGATGCTGACCGCGCTGCGGCCGCAGCGACGGCGGTGGCTGAGCAAGGCGGAGTTGCTGTCGCGCTTGCGCCGCGCGCAAGCCGATCCCGGGCTACGCCAAGACCTCGCAACCCTTGCAGGCGACACCACTGAGGACCTCGGTCCGATCCGATGACTGCAAGGCCGGCGGCCGGGGTGCTCGACACCTCGGTGTTCGTCGCGTCCGAAAGCGGACGGCACCTGGACGAGGCGCGAATCCCCGACGAGGTAGCCACCACCGTCATCACCCTTGCCGAACTTCACGCCGGCGTATTAGCCGCGACGACGTCCGACGTTCGGGCGCAACGCCTCGCAACGCTGGAATCGATAGCGGATATGGAAATGTTGCCAGTCGACGACGACGCAGCCCGCATGTGGGCAAGGTTGCGGATCCACCTAGCCGAGGCTGGACGGCGGATGCGGGCCAATGATCTGTGGATCGCGGCGATCGCGGCATCGCGGGGACTGCCCGTCATCACCCAGGATGACGACTTCGCCGCACTCGACGGCGCGGCGAACCTGGCGATTATTCGGGTCTGACGGTGTGGCAAATCGAGGCATGAGAGGCGCGCGCAATCGCCTGACCAAGCCGCCAAACCGGATTCGGCTGCCGCGCAACTGTATTAAAAAACTTAGGATTGCGACCTCCTGAGTAGTATTCTCGGCGGAGCCACACGGGTGGAGAATTTCGATGAGTGTCAGTGGGGAATTTCAGCAAGCGCAGTCGTCGATGCCGACCACAAGTTGTTTGCACCTGACACAACGAAGATGCTGGGCCGCTGCGTGATGAGAGATGGTGGCCATCTGCGGATTAGCTCAATGGGTCCGCTCGACAGCAACCGGACATGAGCACACCAGTAGCAACTTCGCCACGCGGATCCTGCACGTCGCGGATGGAGGTCGCCCCGCTCGAGCAATGTCTACACGACGCATGCGGCACGCAACCCTTTCGTTGCGTCCAGGATCGTCAAATCGAGATTGCAAACCGATAGCGCCTCGACGGTCGAAGCGAGCAGTACCCCCTTACAGGTCAAGGTCGTGAACCTCATCTGCCGGAAAACCTAGACACAGCAGCCGCCGGTGTCTTAAACAGAAGGGAAGCTCCCTCAGCGCTTCTTACATATCTCGCCCACCCCACCTGGTAGCTATCAGAAAGTTGTACGTGCATGCCCATACAAGCTAAGGAAATCTTCGAGGCTCAAAGCCGCAGTCTTCGCGAGTTGCTGTCCGACAACGGACTTGGACTGTACCTGCCGCCGTACCAGCGTCCGTACGGTTGGGATAAAAACAAGGTCGAAAAGCTTCTTGACGACACGCTCCACGGGTTGAAAAACCTTGCTGAGGCACCCGACAGTTTCACGTTCCTTGGGACGGTAATCACGATCCACGACGTAAATCACGTGACGGTACTTCCCATCGTCAAGCCGGAGGTGCCATCCAAGGTTCTCACCGTCATTGATGGCCAGCAGTGGTTATCGAGCTTGTTACTCCTGTTAGTTAGTCTCCATAATTTGATCCGTCAACGCTCATGGAAAGTCTTCAAGGGCAAAACTCCCGATCCGGCCGACAGTGCACGGACTCACCTCTACTCGGAGACCGTCAACATTCTCCAGATGCTCGCCACTGCATTCTACGAGCGTAAAAATTTTGGCGATGCCCCGATCTATCCGAGGCTAATCCGCGCATTTATGGATCAGTGGTCTAAGGATGAGAAGCTTAAGCTCTACGAATCGCCAATCGCAAATTTGGTGTACTCCTATGCAGTACTCGCAGATGCTGAGCAGCCTTCGGTTCGGCCGACAGACTTTAAACCGAAACCGCGGCCGACCCGACTTTTATCAGGCTAGTGCGCACGTAGGCTGTGGATGTTTGCGAGGATTTCGGCGAGGTCGGGTGGTGGCGGTTCAGCAGCGGTCAGGGTGTGCTTGCCGGCTTGGATAGTGACGGT